>JAKBBV010000007.1 GCA_021808285.1 Pseudomonadota bacterium
CGTGCGCGAGAATGGAGATCATTTCCCCCAATGCGGCGGTGCGGCCAAGACGTTCGAGATGGGCGCGGGCCTCGCGCATGGCCTCCTCTGCGCGCTCGCGGTCCGTAAGATCGATCAGGAGGGTGACGAAGCCCCCGTCTGGCATCAGCGTCGAGACGCCCTCCGCAGGTATCAGTTCGCCATCTTTGCGTCTCACCCGAAGACGGCGCCGATAGACCCCGCGCTCCAGAACCTCGCGACGCCCGTCGTCGATGATCGCATAGTCCTCCGGCGACAGCACCTTCTCGATGGGCAGCCCGATGAAGTCCTCGCGGTCATAGCCGAGCATGGCGCAGCCGGTGGGATTGATGTCGCGCATGGCCATGTCGCGGTGGAGAATCACGGCCACGGGAGCGTATTCGAACAGGCTATTGTAGCGGCCCTCGCTCTCCCGGCGAGCGGCCTCGGCCCGCTCGCGCTCGGTGACATCGACGAGGATCGACACATAGTCGCCGCTGGGCAGCAGCGTCGAAACCACCTCGGCGGAGACGAAACCACCGTCGAAACGGCGCAGTCGCCAGGTGCTGTGGAAGGTGCCGTGAGCCTCGATCTCATCGGCCGCCTTGTCCACGAGGGCCTGGGTGTCGGGCTCCAGAATGGCGTCCGTCCTCAGGCCAACGAAGGTCTCGCGCGTGGCGCCCAGCATCGTGCAGGCGGCGGGGTTGATGTCGAGATAAACGCCCTCCGGCGAGAGGACGATGATGCCGGCGGGCGCGTGCTGGAACAGGGACCGGAACTGCGCCTCGCTGGCGGCCAGGGCCGCCTCCGCCTTGGCGACTTCACTGACGTCGCGCACCACGGAGAGGCGGTTGCCGTCCGGCAGGAGGCTGACCGAGAACTCGGCGGGGAAGGTCGTGCCGTCCTTGCGGCGGAACGTCCAGCGACGGGGGGCGGTATAGGTCCCTGTGGCCGCGAAGGTCGCGCGCGTCTGCGGCAGCAAATCCAGTTCCTCCGGGCCCAGGATGAGAGCGGCGGACTGTCCGATCAGCTCCTCGCGGCTGTAACCCAGCATGCGGCAAAAGGCGGGGTTAACCTCGATATAGGTTCCTTCGGTATCGCCGATCACCAGACCCCCGGAGGCGTGCTCGAAGACGGTCTCGTAACGATCCTCGATATGGCTGAGCGCAGCCTCGGCCTTCGCCACCTCGCTGAGGTCGCGCACAATGGCCAGGCGTGTCTTGTCGGGAAGCACGGAGACGGACAGATCTGCAGGAAAGGTCGAGCCGTCCTTGCGGCGGAACATGAACCGGCGCAGCGTTCCGACCCTCTGGCCGCGCTGGAGGTCTTCCCGCCCCTGCAGGAAGATCGCCCGGCTCGTCTCGGCGACGAGGTCGTCCGCCCGCAGACCGATCAGCTCTTCCGCCGGGCGGCCGAGCATGCGGCAGAGGGCCGGGCTGGCGTCGAGAAGGTATCCGTTCGGGTCAGCAAAGGCGATGCCGCTCGCGGCATGGTCGAAGAGAAGGCGGTAGCGGGCCTCGCTGGACTCCCGCTCCGTCTGAGCCTCGGCCAAACGACGGCGGTCCTCTCTGAGCGTGACGGCAAAGGCGACCTCCTCCGCCAGACGGCTGAAGATCGCCATCTCGTCGGGCCCGAAAGCGTCAGGAATATCGGCATAGACGCTGAGGAGGCCGCGCGGCTCCCCCGCGAGGAGGAACGGGACCGAGATCGTCGAGCGCAGCCCAAATTGCGCCGCCTTGTCGCGCCAGGGTGCGAACCGATCGTCGATCCGGCTGTCTCGCATCAGGGTGGGGCGTCCGCTCCGAATCGCCTGCCCCCCGGGGCCGCCGCCCAAGGGCGCGGCCGCATCCCTGGAAAGCACAAGACCGTCATAATATCCGCAGGCTGGACCTGCGCTGGCCACAGGCCGCAGAAGGCCATCCTCGTCCATGAGCAGGATGCCCGCCGCGGCAAAATGATCGCGGGCGACGATCGCCTTGCAGACGGGAAGATAGACCTCCTCGGGGTCCGCCGTGTGGATGAGGGCAGACGCGGCCGCAGCATAGGCTTCAAGGGCCCAGTTGTGACGCTGCAGCTCCGGGATCGCGGCAGGTCCGGAGTCAGGCGCAGACTTGAGCTCCAGAGACTGGGTCAACCATTTGCCCCCTATGGAAGCTCAGCATGCGCCGGTTGCCGCCGAGGATCAATCTTAACAGGGCCGCCGAAGCCGCCAGTCCCGAGCCAAGGGTCATGACCTCCGCGCGGCCCCACGAGGCTGGAGCCGAGGCCAGCACCGAGCCTTCGGACTGGCGGCCCGCCGCCTGGGGTCAGGCCAGTTCCAGCCGCATGGCGAAGTTATGAATGGCGACGCCCCGGGTCTCGAAGTCGCGGCGACGCTCGAGCGTGAAGCCGTGTCGGGCGAAAAGGCCCTTCGCCAGCTCGCTTGCCTCTACGTGAATCCGGGAAACACCCCTTGCCCGCGCCGCGACGATCAGAGCCTTCAACACGGCGCCGGCCGCGCCCGTACCGGCGGCGTGCGGGGCGGCATAGAGATGGTCGATATGGCCGTCCGGCTCCAGATTCCCGTAGGCGAGGGGGGCGTCGTCTGGGTCGACGGCGATCAACAGCAGGCGCCCTCCCGCCGCCAGCCCGGCTATACGTTCTTCTGAAGGCGGGGCGGGGCTCCACGCCTCGACCTGGGCATGGCTATAGCGGCGCGGCCCCAGCATGCGCACGGAAGCGTGAAACAGCGCCGCCAGCGCTGGGACGTCGTCGGGCCGGAACAGGCGGATACGACAGGGAGGTGAAACACACATCCGGCGCCTCTCCGGTCAGAAGACGGGGGGCGGACACACATCCGGTGGCTCCCCGGGCAGGACTCGAACCTGCGACCCGGCGGTTAACAGCCGCCTGCTCTACCAACTGAGCTACCGAGGATCGGGCGATCACCGAAGGCGCGCCTCTTACGCGCAAACGGGCTGCGTTCGCAAGCCGGGCGAGCCTTGTTCGCGTGATGTCCGCACACTGTCACGCAAATCGTGTTGAGAGGGGCTTGCCACAGCGCCGGTCCGCAGGCCATCGCCGTGGCGGGCAAACCCATGGGAGCGAGCGATGATAGCGCGTCGGGCGGCGGAGTTATGTTCTGCGATGGCGATCGCGATGGCGGCGGCCGGGGGAGCCCTCGCGGTTCCCAAGGCGGTCTCGTCTCGGCGCGCCGCCCCGGCGCGGCTGGAGGGGGTGCCGCGCTATGCCCACATTTTCGTCATTCTGGCCGAAAACAAGAGCTATGACGAGATTATCGGCGGGGCGAACGCCCCCAATTTTTCCCGCCTCGCCAAGGCCTATGGCGACGCCACGCGCTTCTATGGAGAAGTGCATCCAAGTGAGGCCAACTACGTGGCCCTCCTGGGCGGGGACACCTTCGGCATCCACGACGACGACCCCTGGTTCTGCAAGACGGGCGCAACCGATCCGGCCTGCCTCAACGCCTCGCGCGAACATCCCTATCCAGATCACACGGTGCATTCACCAGGGCTGAGCGATCAGCTCAACGCCGCTCACCTGACCTGGAAAGGCTATTACGAGGACCTGCCGGCGCCGGGGTCTTTGGCCTACATCGCATCGGACCCCGCGATCAGCGACGGCACCCGCTTCACCGCGCTCTACGCCGCCAAGCATTCGGGTTTCACCAATTTCGCCTCGGTGCAAGGCGATCCGAACCGGGCCCGGAGGCTCGTGGGCTTCGATGCCTTTGAGGCCGACCTGAAGGCCGGTCGACTGCCCAATTTCGCCCTGATCGTGCCCAACCAGTGCAATGAGATGCACGGCCTGGTCGGCGCCCGCGTTCCGGCCGACTGCGAGGGCCATAACACCGCCGGCCTGATCCGTCGCGGCGACGCCGAGATCGGCAAGCTGGTGGCCGAGATCCAGGCCACGCCGATGTGGCGCTCAAGGCAGAACGTCGCCATCGTCCTGACCTTCGATGAGGGCCTGCCGGGTGAGCGGACGGGCTGCTGCGGCGTCACGCCGGATCAACCCTCGAACTATGGCGGCGGACACATCCCCACGGTCGTCATCACCAACCACGGCCCCCATGGCCTCGCCGACGCCACGCCCTACAACCACTATTCGCTGCTGCGCACGATCGAGGACGCGTTCGGCATCTCCGAACATCTCGGACACGCGGCGCAAACTGACAAGGGCGTGGTCCCCATGACGGCCCTATTCGGAGGTTAGACCCGTTCCCGTAAGGACGGATGCGGCGGCTCACGCCGGCGCGAGGAGCGGTGCGCAGACGTGGTCGATGAACGGGATCTGCGAGAGCGGGACGGGCTTCGATGCGATGTGCAGCTTGCGCGCGAGCTCTTCAATCGTCGGCCGGTTGAACGCGTAGAAGCCGTTATAGCGCCGCAACCTCTGCAGAGCGCGCGCGAGCAGCATGAGGTCGCGGTCGTCCAGATGGCGGACCTGGTCGAGGCCGGCCAGATTGTCCCAGTCGTCGAGTTCGCGCTGTCTCTGGTCGTCGAGAAAGCCGATCAGGAGATAGATGTGGGAATAGGCTTGCCGCGCGCTCAGGGGCATGTGGGTGAAGACCGGATTGGCCCGGGCCTGCGACCAGGCGGCATCCTGATAGGAGGGCAGGAACGGGCCCTGCGGCGGGGCGGCGAGTTTCAGTGGACGGCCTCGGCGCCAGCTCTCTTCAAAGCGGGTGAGTTCATCCAGACGGGCGGAAGCGCAGGCGCTCTCGGCCGAGCGCAGCTCCATGTCGCGCACGTCCTGGGCCAGCTCCTGCGACAGGCTGGCGCGGGTCTCGGCCACCTCATGGCGCCAATGGAAGCCCTCGAGGAGTTGCTCGCCGGCGAGGGCGATGAAGATGCCGACAACGATGACGCTGATCTCGGAGAGGAACTCGATCAGGTTCCGGACGGGCTTCGGCTTGTGAATGTGCATGAGGCCCCCCAGGCCGGACTGAGCCTGGCCTTGCCGCCGCTGGAGGCCTGGGCCGGAATCGAACCGGCGTACACGGATTTGCAGTCCGCTGCGTAACCACTCCGCCACCAGGCCGTGCGGGGAGGGCGCTGGCTATCAGATGCCGCGGGGCGGGGCAATCATGGCGTCGGCGAGGTCCGCGACGACCGACGCAACCCAGGCCCCGCATTGCGTCCACCGCCCGCACGCGCCTATAGGCGGGGCGCGGCGGCGCACCGCCGTCTCATTTCATGCCCAACGCCTCAGGAACCGCGCCATGAGCGTCGACGTCTCCCTCGCCCGTGAGCACATGGTGGACAGCCAGATCCGCCCTTCCGATGTCACCGACCTCGCGCTCATCGACGCCCTGCGCAAGGCGCCGCGTGAGAGCCTCGTTCCCGCTTCCCGGGCCGACCTCGCCTATGCCGACGCCGAACTGGAATACGCCCCGGGGCTCTACCTCATGCGTCCGCGCGATGCGGCCAAGCTGCTGCAGGCCCTTCGTCCTCGGCCCGGCGAGACCGCCCTGGCGATCGCCGCGCCCTTCGCCGCCCTGGTGCTGGAGACGATGGGGCTTTCAGTGACCCGCAGTGAGGCCGGCGCGGCGGTAAAGTCCCGCAGGGGCGGGTACGACCTGATCGTCAGCGAAGGCGCCGTGAACGAGATTCCGGATGCCTGGCTCAAGGCTCTGGCGCCGGGCGGGCGCCTGGGGGTTGTGGTGCGTCAGGGACCGATGGGGCGCGCCATGCTGGCGACTCGCGCCGAAACCGGGATCGGCATGCGGCCTATTTTCGATTCCGCTCCTCCGCTTCTGCCTGGTTTTGCGCCAAAAACCGCCTTCGTCTTCTAGCGCGCCGTCCGACCAGATGGAAACTGTCTGGGCGGTCAGACGGCGCGTAAACGATTGAATCTAGAGCGAATGGCGATGTCCGTAGCGATTCCCTCAGCTCGAAATTCGCTCTAGCGCGTCAGCCCAAGCCTCTCGGTCCTGTCTGCGCCGCCCAGGGCGCGCCCTGTTCGGGCTCCGGTCTCAAGGTTTTGGCGCTCTTTGCGACAGCTCTGGCGCCCGTTTGGTGGATGAAATGGGGCGGGCCGTGGATAAGCGCGGTCTGGGCGATTGACGTCGTCGCTCCGCGCCGTCACTGGAAGCGGTCCGGCGTGCGGCCGGACGTCATTGACTTCAAATACAGGACGGGGCCTCCGCCATGCCCAATGAGACTTCCGCCGAGCCCTCACTTGACGAAATCCTGGCCTCGATCCGCCGGATCATCGCGCAGGACGGCCCGGAGATCGCGGACTCATCCCTCTCCGCCGCAGCCCCCTGGACCCCGGCGGCGCCCGCCTACCGGGCAGACGCGGAGGACGACGTCCTGGTGCTCACTCGCGTGGCCCCGCCGCCAGCCGCGCCCGCTCCCCTCACTCCCCTGCCCCCCCTCACTCCCCTGACCCCACTCACTCCCCTGACCATTGTCGACGAGCCCAGCTTCGCCACGGTTCCGGCGACCACCCTCCCGACAGCCCTGAGCGCCGACGTCGAGTCGGAGCCGCCGCCGAGCCTCTCCACCCATTTTTCCGTTGAGGATCGGGGCTTGGGATTCGGTGTTGCGACGATGGATCCCCCCGCGCTGACGACCCCGGATTCGGCGTCCGATGCGGCCCCGTCTGAGGAGACGGACCCGGCGGAGGTCCAGGCGGCCGCTGCCCTCGATCGACTGGATGAGGCGCTGCGCGAGTCGCCTCCGGCGCCGGGGCCGTCCCCTGCCGCGTCCATCGCCATGCCGCCGCCGGGACGCACGCTGGAAGACGTGATTCGCGAGCTCATGCAGCCCCTGATCCGGGAATGGATCGACGCCAACCTGCCGTCGCTGGTGGAGGCGAAGGTGGACGCCGAGATCGCCCGCATCATCGCTCTGCGCAAGGTACGCTAGGGGCGCCCCGCAAGACCTCCCCGCCAGACGGTCGTCCCTGTCCGGCCAAACGGGCGGGTCGCCCCCTTCCGACGCCCCCCATTTTCTCGCGACACTTGCGCGTGGCGAGCCTTTGGCCGTTATGGCCGCTCGCATCCCTCGGCTTTCGCCCCTTCGTTTGAAGACCCCCCATGCTCGACAAGACCTTTGACCCCGCCGCAGTCGAGACCCGACTCTATGCCGCCTGGGAGGAGTCCGGCGCGTTTCTCCCGAGCGAAGACCCGGCCGCGACGCCCTTCAGCATCGTCATTCCGCCTCCCAATGTGACGGGCCAGCTGCACTTTGGGCACGCGCTCAACGCCACCTTGCAGGATGTGCTGACCCGGTTTGCGCGGATGCGCGGACGGGCGGCCCTGTGGCTTCCCGGCACGGACCACGCGGGCATCGCCACGCAGATGGTGGTGGAGCGTCAACTGGCGGCCGAAGGCAATATCGGCCGTCGCGACATGGGTCGGGAGGCCTTTCTCGAACGGGTCTGGGCCTGGAAGGCGCAGTCGGGCGGGGCGATCGTCAACCAGCTGCGGCGTCTGGGAGCGTCGTGCGACTGGAGCCGGGAGCGCTTCACCCTCGATGACGGGCTATCCGCGGCGGTGCGCAAGGTGTTCGTGCGCCTTTATCGGGAGAAGCTGATCTATCGCGACAAGCGTCTGGTGAACTGGGACCCCCATCTCCAGACCGCCTTGTCGGACATCGAGGTGGAGCAGAAGGAGGTCGACGGCTTCTACTGGCGCCTGGCCTATCCCCTGGAGGACGGATCGGGCGAGATCGTCGTCGCCACGACCCGCCCCGAAACCATGCTCGCCGACGTGGCCGTGGCCGTGCACCCCGACGATCCGCGCTATGCCGGGCTCGTGGGCAGATGCGTGCGGCTGCCCATTGTGAACCGGCCGATCCCGATCATCGCCGACGCCTATGCCGACCCGGAAAAGGGCTCCGGCGCCGTGAAGATCACGCCAGGCCACGACTTCAACGACTTCAAGGTCGGGCAGCGCCACGGGCTGCCCGTTCTCTCGATCCTGGACGCCTCCGCGCGGACCAACGACGAGGCTCCGGCCGAGTTTCGGGGCCTCGATCGGTTCGAGGCGCGCAAGCGCATCGTGTCGCAGTTCGAGGCGCTGGGCCTGTTGCGCGGCGTCGACCCGATCCGCCACGCCGTGCCCCATGGCGACAGGTCCGGCGCGGTCCTGGAGCCGCGGCTCACCGACCAGTGGTATGTGGACGCCAAGACGCTCGCCCAGCCCGCCATCGCCGCCGTGGAGCAGGGCGACACCTTTTTCGAGCCGCGCCACTGGGAGAAGACCTATTTTGAATGGATGCGGAACATCGAGCCCTGGTGCATTTCGCGCCAGCTCTGGTGGGGCCACCGTATCCCGGCCTGGTTCGGTCCGGATGGGCGCGTCTTCGTCGCCGAGAGCGAGGCCGAGGCGCGCGCCGAGGCGCGGGAGATCTATGGCCGCGAGGAGCCGCTGACCCAGGACGAGGACGTGCTGGACACCTGGTTCTCCTCCGCCCTGTGGCCCTTCTCGACCCTGGGCTGGCCCGAGGACACCGCCGATCTGAGGCGCTTCTATCCCACCGACACCCTGATCACCGGTTTTGACATCATCTTCTTCTGGGTGGCGCGGATGATGATGATGGGCCTGCACTTCACCGGACGGGCGCCGTTTCGGCGGGTGTTCATCAACGCCCTGGTCCGCGACCAGTTCGGCGCGAAGATGTCCAAGTCCAAGGGCAATGTCATGGACCCGCTGGAGCTGGTGGACGCCTACGGCGCCGATGCCCTTCGCTTCACCCTGACGGCCATGTCGGGCCAGGGCCGGGATATCCGCATCTCGCGCGAGCGGGTGGAGGGCTATCGCAATCTCGGCACCAAGCTTTGGAACGCCGCGCGTTTCGCCCAGATGAACGGCTGCGCGCGGGGGGCGGACTTCGACCCCGGCGCGGCGCGGGGCGTGGTCGCCCGATGGCTTCGGGGCGAGACGGTCAAGACCGCGGCCGAAGTCGCGCGCGCGCTGGAGGCCTGCGCGTTCGATGAAGCCGCCGGGGCGCTCTACCGCTTCATCTGGAACACGTTCTGCGACTGGGGGCTGGAGTTCGCCAAGCCCATCCTGCAGGGCGACGACGGGCCGGCTAAGGCCGAGATGCAGGCCATGATAGCCTGGGTGCTGGATCAGATCCTCATCCTCCTGCATCCCATCTCCCCCTTTCTCACCGAAGAGCTGTGGGCCCAGACGGCGCCGGACGCGGGGCGGGGCGGGATGCTGATTTCGGCGGCCTGGCCGGAATTGCCCGAGACCTGGCGTGACGCCGAGGCGGAGAGCGAGATCGGATTGGTGATCGCCCTGGTCTCTGAGGGCCGCTCTCTGCGGGCCGAGCTGCGCATCCCGCCACAGGCGCAACCTGAACTGCTGGCGATTAATCCTTCCAGGCGGACGGAGGAGGTCTTGAGGAACCACTGGCGCCTTATCAAGCACACGCTTCGCAGCAGGGCGAAGAGCGGCACGGTTTTGCCCACAGGAGCTGTGCCTTTCATGGTCAACGGCGAGACCTTCGCCCTGGAGTTGGGCGGACATGTGGATCTGCCCGCCGAGCGGGATCGCCTGACGCGCGAGATCGCCGCCCAGCGCGCTGAGGCCCACAAACTTAGGGCCAAGCTCGACAAGCCTGATTTCCGCGCCCGCGCGCCGGAGGAGGTTGTGGCGGAGAACGAGGAGCGTTGCAAAGCCGCGGAAGCCGCCGCCGACCGTTTGACCGCCATGCTGACGCGTCTGGAGGCGCTGGCCTGGCCCTAATCGGGATGGGCGATCCAGGCCTTGGCCGCGTCCAGCTCGTCGAGCGCGAAGACCTTGATCTTGGCCGGGCTGAAAGGCGTGAACAGGGCCGCCATGGTGCGCATCCCGGCATGGTCGGTGACCAAGGCCATATGGCTGACGTCCCACCAGTGGCGAAATCCGAAGGTCTGGTCGTCCCACATGGCTTCGACGGAATAGTCAGCGAGCCCGTTCCTGACGACGGCCAGAACCTTGATCGGGCCGTTGCGCATCATCGCTTCGGCCTTGGGAATGAGACGATCGCGGTAATCGGCGTGCGTCACCTTGCCCTCGGCGAGGACGCCCAGAACGTCCGGCGGCAGTCCCTCGATGAAGCTGTACATGCAAGCCTCCTGCGTGAACTCCGTGCCTTTTGCGCGGTGTTGGCGCCTGATGCGTTGAGCCGGCTCAATCGGGCGGAGTCCGGTTTACAGCCCCCCGCTCGCCATGTTTGTTCCCGGCCGGGGGAAACTAGCCCCATACAAGGAAACGCCGACTCATGACCGACGCCGCCGCCAAACCCTGGCCCGCCATGTCCATCGCCCAGGCCCATGCTCTGCTGACCCAGCCTGGCTCGCCGTTCGAGATGGAGACCCTGACGATTCGCGGCGTTCAAACCCGGGTTTGGAAGAACGCCCCGCCCACCCTGCGCGCCGTGGTCGAAATCGGCCGAGGGCAGGGAGACAAGATATTCCTTGTCCACGAAGACGAGCGGGTGAGCTTCGAGGCTTTCCACCGCGCCGTGGCCAAGCTGGCGCGGCGCCTCGCCGCTGAGGGCGTGGTCAAGGGCGACCGCGTCGCGATCATCATGCGCAACGTGCCGGAGTGGCCGGTGGCCTTCTATGCGGCGGCGTCTCTTGGGGCCATCGTCACCCCGCTCAACGCCTGGTGGACAGGCGCGGAGCTACAGTACGGGCTGAGCGACTCCGGCTCGAAGATCGCGATTGTGGACGGCGAACGCTACGATCGCATCGCAGAGCTCGTCCCGGACTGTCCGGCTCTGGAGACGGTGTTCGTCACCCGCGCTCCGAACCTCGCCTATTCGGAGCGCCTGCGGCCCCTTGAGGACGTGTTGGGGACGCCGGAGACCTGGTCGGACCTTGAGGACTTGCCGATTCCCGATGTGGACCTCGGTCCCGAGGACGACGCCACGATCTTTTACACCTCCGGCACCACGGGAAATCCCAAAGGGGCTCTGGGCACCCAGCGGAATATCAACTCCAACATCATGGCGGCGGGCTGCGCCGGCGCCCGGGTCTTCCTGCGTCGAGGGGAGGCGCCGCCGGCCCCCGATCCAGACGCGCCGCAGCGGTCCATTCTGCTCTCGGTGCCGTTTTTTCACGCCACGGGCTGTTTCGCGATCCTCAACCCGACGCTCTTCAGCGGCGGCAAAATCGTGATGATGCGGCGATGGGACCCGGTGCGCGCGTTCGAATTGATCGAACGGGAAAAGATCACCGCCGCCGGCGGTGTCCCGACGATCGCCTGGCAGCTGATCGAGCACCCGCTGCGCAAGAACTATGACCTCTCGTCTCTGGAGAGCGTCTCCTATGGCGGCGCGCCCTCGGCGCCGGAGTTGGTGCGCCTGATCCGCGAGACCTTCCCCAAGAGCGCGCCTGGCAACGGCTGGGGGATGACCGAGACCTCCGCCACGGCCACCACTCATTCGGCCGAGGACTATGAGCATCGGCCGGATTCCTGCGGACCGGCCGTCCCGGTCACCGACCTGAAGATCATGAACCTCGAAGGCGCCCAGGAGTTGCCGATCGGGCAGGTAGGCGAGTTGTGGTGCAAGGGACCGCAGGTGGTGAAGGGCTATTGGCATAAGCCCGAGGCGACGGCGGCCACTTTCGTCGACGGCTGGGTCAAGACCGGCGATCTCGCACGTCTCGATGACGAAGGATTCTGCTTCATCATCGACCGGGCCAAGGACATGCTGATCCGGGGCGGCGAGAACATCTACTGCATCGAGGTGGAGAACGTCCTTTACGACCACCCCGCGGTGATGGACGCAGCCCTGGTGGGTATCCCGCACAAGACGCTGGGCGAGGAGCCGGGCGCAGTGGTCACGCTGAAGCCGGGCGCCCATGCCACCGAGCAGGAGCTGCGCGAGTTCGTGGGTCAGCGCCTGGCGGCCTTCAAGGTGCCGGTGCGGATCATTTTCTGGCCGGAGACGCTGCCGCGCAACGCCAACGGCAAAATCATCAAGAGCGACTTGCGCAAGCTGTTCACCGACGCTCCGGCCGCCGCATGAGGCAAAAGGCCAGCCTTCACATATGAGCCGGAGGCGCTCGTCGGCGCGGGGTCCAATGGGCGGGGGCGGGCCTGCGTCCGAAGCTGTGTCGCGCGAGGTCCTGATCCGCGAGGTCGGGGCCCAAGGCGACGGGGTGGACGCCAGCGGGCTGTTTGTCTCTCTGACCCTGCCGGGCGAGCGCGTGAGGGCTCGCTGCGTCGAGGGCCGCGGAGATCTCGAGGAGGTGCTGGAGGCCAGCCCCGAGCGAGTGCCCGCGCCGTGTCCGCACTACGGGGTCTGCGGCGGTTGCGCCCTGCAGCACTGGGCGGAAGCGCCCTACCGCCTTTGGAAGGTGGAGAGGGTGCGTCAGACTCTGGCCCGGGCAAGGCTGGAGGCTCCGATTGAGTTGGCTTTCGCGGCGCAGCCCGGAAGCCGCCGGCGCCTGGCTTTGCATGCGCGGCGACGGGGGAGGGAGGTCGCGCTCGGTTTCAAGGCTCGCAGAGCCTGGACGGTGACGCCGATCTCCGCCTGCCTCGTCGCTGAGCCGGCTCTGGTTGCGGCATTGCCCGCCCTCAGCGCCCTCGCGGCGCCGTTTCTCGTCAGCCCGAAATCCGCTCCGACGCTGCACCTGACCCTGACCGAGACCGGGATCGACTGCGACGTCACCGGCGTTGAACGACCAGGGCCGACAGCCGATGCGCGTTCGCAGATCGCTGAAATCGCCGCCAGGGCCGACCTGGCGCGGGTCAGTCTCGCCGGCGAGATTCTCTATCAGGCGCGGCCGGCGGTGGTCCGGTTTGGCGCCGCGAGGGTCGAGATGCCTCCCGGGGCGTTTCTCCAGGCGACGGCGGGGGCGGAGGCGGCGATGGTGCGGCTCGCCTGCGACTGGTCGCGCGGCGCAGATCGTGTCGCTGATCTCTATTGCGGGTTGGGCGCGTTTTCCTTTGGCCTCGCCGCCGAAGCGTCGGTGCTGGCGGCGGAGGTTTCGTCCGCGGCAGTGGCGGCCCTGGCCCGGGCGCAGGGCTCAAGCGCGGGTCTGAAACCGATCTCCGCCCAGGCGCGCGACCTGGACCGGCGTCCGATCCTGGCCGAGGAATTGAAGGGGTTCGACGCGGTGGTGTTCGATCCGCCAAGGGCGGGGGCAGCCGCCCAGTCGGCTCAGCTGGCCAAAAGCCATGCTGCGCGCCTCATCGCCGTCTCCTGCAATCCCGCGACCTTCGCCCGCGACGCCCGGACCCTCGTCGAGGGCGGCTATCGGCTGGAACGCGTGGCGGTGGTGGACCAGTTCCTGTGGTCGCCCCATATTGAGCTCATGGCCCTCTTCGAACGTCCCTTTAGATGAGCTTCGCCCACAGAGAGGACCCGCCCCCGCGCGACGGCCAGCCCGGGGCGTTCAGGGCCGAAGGCGCCTGGCAGTCTCTGAAAGGTGTGGCTCGGGCGGGGTGGTGGGCGGCGACAGGCTATGCGGTGCGCCGGATCACCCGCGCCGGCGAGGCCCCGCCGGAGACATTCGCACCCACTGCGCCGCCCCCGCCGCCCGGACTCCTGCGCCAGCTCTGGCGTGAGGCTTTCATCAAGGATGGAAGGGATGTGGCTGCAGGCGTCTATCCGCCCATGGCGGATCGCGCTTTCGTGGCTGACTCGGGCGTTCGCGGCGCCGCCGATCTTCTGCGCGACGCTCGTCAGGTGGAGGCGCGACGCCGACGTCGCGGCGGAGTCGAGGCGCGCGACCAGGCGGCCCATCCCGCCGCGTATCCCACCTATTACCGCCAGAATTTTCATTACCAGTCGGGCGGGTGGTTCACCTCAGATAGCGCCCGACGCTACGAAGCGCAGGTCGAGGCCCTGTTCGCGGGCGCCGCGGGGCCTATGCGTCGTCGCGCCCTGTCACTGCTGGCCAAGGCCTGGGCGCATGAGGACCATCGCGATCGCGCCGTGCTGGATCTGGCCTGCGGATCGGGCGCCTTTCTGGAGAACCTGGCCCTCGCCTTTCCACGGGCGCGCCTTACCGGGATCGACCTTTCCGAGGCCTACCTCGCCGAGGCCAGTCGCCGATCCACGCGCGCACGCCTGATCTGTGCCTTGGCCGAGCGATTGCCCTTGTCGACGGCAAGCCTGGACGCGGTGAGCTGCATCTACCTGTTTCATGAGGTTCCGCCTCGGGTGCGGCCCAGGATCGCCGCCGAGATCGCCCGGATCCTCAAGCCCGGCGGGCTCCTTGCCTTCGCCGATTCCCTCCAGCCCGGAGATGAGCCCGGTCTTCTACGCAGCCTTGAGGCCTTTCCCGCCTATTTCCACGAACCCTTCTATCGCTCCTATGGCGAAACCGACCTCAAGTCCCTGTTCGCGGAAGCCGGTCTCAGTCTCGAGGCGTCAGATCGCGCTTTCCTCACCAAGGCCCTGCTGTTCCGAAAAGCGGGGTGAGGGGCGGGACGGCGGCGTCGCTCCTCAACGGCTTGATCGAAGCGTCAACCGAAAAGGTCACCCTGGCGCGAAAGCGCGTGGGGGCGAAATTGGGAAAGATCGAGGGGCGGGCGCGCGGCGTCGAGGCCGGTTCTGCCGCGGGCGAGAGCGAACCGTTGGGCGAGCAGGTCCGCCAGCGGTCCCTGGCCGTGCATGCGGTGACCAAACCGCGGGTCTTTCAGACGGCCGCCATGGATCTGGCGCATCAGGGATAGGGCCCGGGCAGCCCGGTCTGGACGTTCCGACCGCAGCCATTCGACGAACAAGGGCTCGACCTCTCGCGGCAGACGCAAGGTGATATAGCCCGCGCCGACCGCCCCGGCCTTGGCGGCGCGCTCGAGCACGGCCTCCATCTCGAAGTCGTTGAGGCCGGGGATAACCGGGGCGAACATGACCATCACCGGAATGCCGGCTTCGGATAGCCGACGGATGGCCAGGAGGCGTCGCTCCGGCGTCGCGGCGCGGGGCTCCATGTCGCGCGCCAAAGTCCGGTCAAGGGTGGTCACCGAGATCGCCACACGCACCAGGCGGGCTTCGGCCAAGGGTCGCAGAATATCGAGATCGCGCAGGATCAGGGCGCTCTTGGTGATGATGGAAAACGGATGCCGGAACGCCCACAGGATCTCAATGACGGACCGGGTGACGCGAAGACGTCGCTCGACCGGCTGATAGGGATCGGTATTGCCGCCCACATGGATGACCTTGGGCCGGTAACGGGGGTGCGACAGCTCCTCCGCCAGCCTCGCCCCGGCCTCCCGCTTGAAGAAAAGGCGGCTCTCGAAATCAAGCCCGGGCGAGAGCCCCATATAGGCGTGGGCCGGACGGGCGTAGCAATAGATGCAGCCATGTTCGCAGCCGCGATAGGGATTGATCGACTGATCGAAGGCGATGTCAGGGCTGTCATTGCGGCTGATCACGGTGCGGGCATGATCCGCCGAGACCGTGGTTCGCAGAGGCGGCGGCGCCTCGCCTTCGAGCCATCCGTCGTCGAACGCCTCGCGCTGATAGGATTCGAACCGTCCGCTAAGGTTGCTGATCGCGCCCCGTCCACGCGCTGTCAGCTTGAGGAACGGGTCTGGGGCCGCTTCCGACATCGGCGCAGCCTAGCCCCTGAGCCTCCGAGGAACAAGAACAAAACAGGAACATTCAGGCGGGCTCGCGCTCGGGTCGGTCGAGACGCTCCGCCAAAACGAGGACATCGCTCCAGGCCTGTCTCTTCGCCGCCGGCTGGCGCAACAGGAAGGCGGGATGGAGTGTGGCCAGCGCCGGGATCTCCAGGGATTGGTCAGCGGAGCGCCAGGGGAACCAGCGCCCTCGAAGGGAGAGAATGCCCTCCGTCTTGCCAAGCATGAATTTGGCCGAGGCTCCGCCCACCAGCAACAACAGTCGTGGGCGGACCAGCTCGACGGCGCGCTCGACGAACGGGGCGCAGACGGCCTGTTCCTCTGCCGTGGGAGTGCGGTTGCCAGGCGGACGCCAAAAGACGGTGTTGGTGATAAACACGCGGTCGACGAGACCGGCGGCGTTCAACATCCGGTCAAGAAGCTGGCCGGCGCGGCCGACAAAGGGAAGGCCCTGAGCATCTTCCTCGGCCCCTGGGCCCTCTCCGACGATCATGACCGGCGCCTGGGGGTCGCCGCGGCTGAAAACCGCCTGTTTCGCGCTGGTTTTCAAAGGGCAGCCGTCGAAGGAGGCGATAGCGCTGGCCAGCTCCTGCAGATTGTCGGCCGCGCGCGCCGCCTCCTGGGCCCGGACCTGGGACTGGCGCCAGCCCTCGCCAGGCGCTGACGCGGCATCAACGGCTCGCAACTTGTGTCCCGCCGCCGTCATGCTCGCGGCGCCAGGGCGCGTCTCGCGTCTCGCGGCGAGCGACGACGCGGTCGCCGGAGCCCCCAAACTCTCCCGGCGGTTCACCGGCGTGTCGCCCACGACGGCGTCCACACCGGCATCCGACCAGAAGGCGAGCAGGCTCTCGATTTCAGGCGCAAGGTTTGGGGCCGGTTGGGCTGTCACCCATCGACCCTACACCCTGGCGGCGGGCGACGGGAGGGTCAGTCGCGAGAGGCCGACTGAGGCGTCATGAGGGATTTGCGGCACGCCGGCTCTTGACCTTGGGGGCCATAGGCCTGGATTAGGCGGCATCAGAGCGACGCAAAGAGGGGCGAACCCGTGAGCGAGGTCGAAGGCCGCGAGGCCATGGAATACGATGTGGTCATTGTCGGGGCAGGACCGGCGGGCCTGTCGGCGGCGATCCGTCTCAAACAACTGGCCGGGGCGGCGGGCCAGGAGGTCACGGTGGCGGTGCTCGAGAAGGGATCGGAGGTGGGGGCCCACATCCTTTCCGGCGCGGTCATCGACCCTCGGGCTCTGGGCGAGCTCATCCCTGACTGGCAGGCAAAAGGCGCTCCGCTGGAGACTCCGGTGGCTCGCGACGTCTTCCTCGCTCTCACCCAAACCGCCGCCTTCAGCATCCCGATGTGGCCGATGCCGAAGATGATGCACAACCATGGCAATTATATCGCCTCGCTGGGCAATCTGTGTCGCTGGCTGGCGGCGGAGGCCGAGGCCCTGGGTGTTGAGATCTATCCGGGGATGGCCGCGTCAGAGGTCGTCTATGGCGAGGATGGCGGCGTCGCTGGCGTGGTGGCGGGCGTTTTCGGCATCGGCAAGGATGGTGAGCCGACGGCGGACTACCAACCCGGCCTGGAGCTGCGCGGCAAGTACGTGCTCATCGCCGAGGGCGTGCGCGGCTCACTCTCGAAGGAGCTGATCGCCCGTTTCGCGCTCGACAAGGATCGTGAGCCTCAGAAGTACGGCATCGGAATCAAGGAGCTTTGGCAGGTTCCGGACGAGGTGTTCCAGCCAGGACTGGTCCAGCACACCGTGGGTTGGCCCCTGAGTTCCGATACTGGAGGTGGGACCTTCATGTATCACTTTGGCGACCACTATGTGGCGCTCGGTCTGGTCATCCACCTGAACTACAGGAACCCCTGGATTTCGCCGTTCGACGAGTTCCAGCGCGCCAAGCATCACCCCGCGATCGCCAAATACCTCAAAGGCGCCAAACGCATCGCCTATGGCGCGCGGGCGATCAGCGAGGGGGGCTTTCAGTCCGTGCCGACCCTGACCTTCCCGGGCGGCGCCCTGATCGGCTGCGCAGCGGGCTTCGTGAACGTGCCGCGCATCAAGGGCAGCCACAACGCCATGAAGACGGGCATGATGGCGGCTGAGGCGGCCTTCGAAGCCCTGACGGCGGGCCGTTCCGGCGACAGGCTTGGCGCCTATGAGGCGGCGTATGAGGCCTCTTGGGTCCGTGATGAACTGCACAAGGTTCGAAACGCCAAGCCGCTATGGTCGCGGTTCGGAACCTGGCTCGGCAGCGCGTTGATCATGTTGGACCTCAATCTTACCACGAGATTCAGGGGCTTTTCGCTGTTCGGCACTCTGGGACACAAGAAGACGGATGCGGCGAGCACGGGACTGGCCTCGGATTTCGCAAAGATCGAATATCCCAAACCGGACGGAGTCTTGAGTTTCGACAAGCTCTCCAGCGTCTATCTTTCGGCGACTAATCACGAGGAAAATCAGCCGGCTCACCTGAGGCTGAAGGACCCTTCGATCCCCATAGCCGTCAACCTGCCCAAATACGGCGAACCCGCGCGACTCTATTGCCCGGCCGGCGTCTATGAGGTGCTCTACGATGAGCAAGGCGCCCATCCGCGTTTCCAGATCAATGCGCAGAACTGCGTCCACTGCAAAACCTGCGACATCAAGGATCCGTCCCAGAACATCACCTGGACGACGCCTGAAGGCGGGGGAGGGCCGAACTATCCCAATATGTAAGGCCCGGAGCGCGTTCGCGGGCGTCCTTGCGCCGGCCGCATTCGCGCGACATGGTCACGCCCGCATGCGCCTCCGTCACGTTCTCTTCGCCCTTCCTTCGCTTATCGCGGCGACGGTTCTTGCCGATTGCGCGTCGACGCCCCCGCGCGCCGACGTCGCCGACCGGACTCACGGTGAGGCGATGTCAGTGACCGCTCCCCCTCCTGGGGAGGCGTCGTCATTTGGATACTTCCTGGCCGGGCAGGCGGCGGAAAGCTATGGCCAGACCGGATTCGCCGCAGACCTCTATGCTCATGCCGCGGCGCTCGGCCCGCAAGGCTCGAGATTCTATCTGAACGGCCAGGCCTTCATCGCCGCCGTTCTGGCGGGAGACATGTCGCGCGCCGCCGCCCTCGCGCCCGAGGGTCCCGATGCGGATCCCGATCTCGTCAAGCTCGGGGCCCTGGTGCACGGTGTGGAGGACCTCGCCACAGGTCGGGGTCAGAACGCGCGAGCCGCCCTGACGGCATCCGAGGGCGGTGCCGCGACCCGGACGGCAGCCGCCCTGCTGCTGCCATTCGCTGCGGCCGAGGCGAGGGATACGGAGGCGTCGGTGGCGCAGCCCGTGATCCCGGGCGCTCCGGTGGCGCAATTCTACGCTCGCCTCGATCAAGGTCTCCTGTTCGAACACGCCCGCCGATATGAGGAAGCGGAGACGGCCTACCGGGACCTGGTGGTCAAGGGCGATCCCGAGGGCCTGGCCAGCCTCGCCCTGGGTGCGATGCTGGAGCGGCGTGGACGTGGGGCCGATGCGGTCGCGGTCTATGTGGCGGCCCTGAGACGTCTTCCGGGCGACCAGGAGCTTCTCTCGGCCTGGCGCCGGGCCTCGGCCCATCAGGCCGCGCCGCCTCAACCGAGCCTGCGTCAATCGGCCGCCCTGGCCCTGATCGCCCCGGCTGCGGTCATGATCAGCCAGAAAAGCGACGATGTGGCCATGGCCTATCTTCGCCTCGCTCTCTGGCTCGATCCTGCACAGGATGAAGCCTGGATCCTCGTGGGCGATGTGCTGGCGGCTGAGGGCGATACCACCTCCGCGCGAGCCGCCTATGCCCGGCTCTCGCCCGGGTCGCCGCACTATGTCGAAGGTGAGCTCAAGCTCGCCTGGAGTTTCCAGGAGAGCGGGGACGACTCCCAGGCCTTGGCTGTGACCGAGGCGCTGGCGGCCGCACACCCCAAGGACCACGATATCCTGGTCAGCCTGGCGGACATGCTCCGCTCCAGTGGTCGCTACGCGGACTCGGCGAAGATCCTCGACGGGTTGATCGCGGGCGATGAGGGCCGCCCGGACTGGAGGCTCCTCTATATGCGGGCGGTGGACTCTGAAGAGAGTGGAGACTGGGCGTCGGCCGAGAGCGATCTGACGCGCGCGCTGGGCCTGCATCCCGATGAACCTGAGTTGCTGAATTTTCTGGGATATTCCTGGATCGATCGGGGTGAAAAGCTCCCTCAGGCCTTGGCCATGGTCAAAAAGGCCGTGTCGCTGGACCCCCACTCCGGGGCGATGATCGACTCCCTGGGCTGGGGCTATTACCGTTTGGGCGACTATGCCAAGGCGGTGGAGAAGCTGGAGCAGGCGATCCTGTTGGAGCCCGGCGACCCGGACGTAAATGATCATCTGGGAGATGCCTATTGGCGCGTCGGCCGGAAGCTGGAGGCGCAGTTCCAGTGGCGGCGGGTCCTGACCCTCGACCCCTCGGCGAAACTCAGGACCGCGGTGGAGACCAAGCTGAAGGCGGGCCTCACCGACCCTGGGCCGGATCTCGTCGCCGAGCAGCAGGCTCACGGACTCTGAGCTCCCGCCGATGCCGACCATTCTGGCCCCCGCCAAGGTGAACCTGTTTCTGCACGTCGGTCCGCCGGCGCCTGATGGCTTCCATCCGGTCTGCAGCCTCATGGCCTTCGCCGATATCGGCGATCAGGTCCGGCTTGAGCCTGGAGCCTTCGGCTTCCGCCTCGCAGGAGAGTTCGGTGTGGGGCTGGAGGGTGAAGCGGACAACCTCGTGACCCGGGCCCGGGCGGCATTGGCGGCGCAGGTTGGTGGGGAAGATGAGTTCGGCCTCGTACTCGATAAGCGTCTGCCGATCGCGGCCGGGCTGGGGGGAGGGTCAAGCGACGCCGCCGCCGCCCTGCGGTTGATGCGGGACCATCTCGGTCTCGGGCTGAGCGACGACGACCTGCGGGGCCTGGCGAGCGCGTTGGGGTCCGACACCCCAGCCTGTATCGATCCTCGGCCCTGGATCGCCGAGGGACGGGGCGAGCGCCTCCGCCCGCCGCCGCGCTTTCCCGCCCTGCCGGTGGTGCTCGTCAATCCCCGCGTTGCTTCACCCACGGGGCCCGTTTACCGGGCCTACGACGCCGCGGTCTCCCCGAAGGGCGCGGATGCGCCGCACTGGCCCAAGGCTTTTCCGACTGTGGCGGCCATAGCCGACGCGCTCGCCGCGTGCCGCAATGACCTCGAGGCCCCCGCCATGAGGCTCAACCCGGCGATCGCAACGGCCCGCGACGCCCTGGCCGAGGCGCCAGAGACGCTCCTGGCGCGCATGTCGGGCTCCGGCGCCACCTGTTTCGCCCTTTGCGCGGAGCCCGCCGCCGCCGTCGATCTGGCCGCACGGATCACCCAGGAACATCCAGGCTGGTGGGTGAAGTCAGGGACCCTCGGTGGGTCGAGGTGATGCGGCGAGGCAGGCTTGACCGTCGGAACCGAAGACCACCCTCGCACGTATTGAATATGAACCCGCCGCAGCGAGTTTCGCTGCAATCCGCCCACCGCTGAGGCGCGCGCCTCGATTTCGGAGCCTCCGCCAGGATGCCGATTGACGTGCGCGCTCTGCCTCTGCATGAACGGCTAGCCCGGCGCCAGACCGGGACGCGTCATCCCTTGAAATCTCCCGCCCCCTTTTCGAGACGGAGTCCTGCTTTGTTTTCACGTCGCCCTTTGACGCTCACCCTCTCGGCGCTCGCGCTCTGCTTTCCCGCCGCCGCCCTGGCCCAGGCCACGGACCCAGCGCCCGCCGCCGCAACGCCCGCCGCCGCGCCCCCGGCTGCGGCCCTGGCGGCTTCACCAAACCTGGCGCCGGCCGGCGACATCGTCGCCACGCTGAAGGCCAATCCGCACTTTTCCATCCTGGTGAAGGCCCTCGCAGCGGCCAATCTCGATGGCGTGCTGGCCTCGACTCCGGATCTGACCCTGTTCGCGCCTACGGATGAGGCCTTTCAGGCGCTTCCGGCCGGCGAACTCGATGCCCTGATGAAGGTCGACAATGCGCCGATCCTGCAGAAGCTCCTGGTCTATCACCTGATCCATCTCGACCTGGACTCAAGCAAGATCAAGGGCGCGAAGGGCCCGGTCACCACGGTGGAGGGCCAACCCGTGCAGGTGGACGGCAGCGGTCCCGTGGCGACCATTAACGACGCCCATGTCATCCAGTTCGATGTCAAGGCGAGCAATGGCTACATCCATGTCATCGACAAGGTGCTCGTCCCTTCAGATGTGACCCTTCCCACATCTTGACCTTTGCCCCCACCCTGAGCGGCTATTCCTCAGGCGCTCCGGGCAGGCGTGAGCTTGCCCGGAAGCCCGCCCTCGCCTAACGGCAGGTCCTCAGCGATCCGCCAGAAGCCAGATATGTCCGACCGCCGTCCTCTTTCGTTTCAGGAGCTGATCCTGGAGCTGCACGCCTATTGGGGCGCACGGGGCTGCGTGATCCTGCAGCCCTACGACGTGGAGGTTGGGGCCGGCACCCTTCATCCGGCGACCGTGCTGCGCGCGCTAGGTCCCGCGCCCTGGCGTGCGGCCTATGTGCAGCCGTCGCGCCGCCCGTCGGACGGCCGCTTTGGCGACAATCCCAATCGGCTCCGATCATTCCACCAGTATCAGGTCATTCTCAAGCCCAACCCGCCGGACATGCAGGAGCTGTATCTGGGCTCCCTTGAGGCGGTGGGCATCGACCCCAGACGGCACGATATCCGCTTTGTCGAGGACGACTGGGAAAACCCTACCGTAGGCGCCTGGGGACTGGGCTGGGAAGTCTGGTGCGACGGTATGGAGATCAGCCAGTACACCTATTTCCAGCAGGTCGGCGGCCTGGACGTGAGCCCTGTCTCAGGAGAGCTCACCTACGGTCTTGAGCGCCTCGCTCTCTATGTTCAGGGCGCGGATCGGGTTTACGACCTGGCCTTCAACGATCCGCAGAGCCCCGATTTCAGGACATACGGAGAGGTCTTTCTCGAGTCGGAACGGGAGTTCTCGGCGTTCGAACTGGAGTTCGCCGACGTGGCGGCGCTCAAGCGCCATTTCGAGGACATGGAGCGAGAAGTCCCGCGGCTGCTGGCCGCGCGCGGGCGACAAGGCCAGCCTCTTGTCCTGCCGGCCTATGATCATGTGCTCAAGGCCTCGCACCTGTTCAATCTGATGGACGCGCGGGGAGCCATCGCGGTGGCCGAAAGGCAGAGCTATATCGGCCGCATTCGCGACCTCTGTCGGGGCTGCGCTGAGGCCTGGGTTGAACTGCAGACCACCGCGTCGACATCCGGGCAGGGGGGCGGGCCGAGCTGATGGCCGAGTATCTGCTCGAGATTCTTTCTGAGGAAATTCCGGCCCGAATGCAGGCGGGAGCGGCGCGCGACCTGGAGCGCCTCGCGCGGGAGGCCCTGACCGCGGCGGGTTTCTCAGAGGCCCCCGTTCGCGCCTACGCCGGGTCGCGCCGCCTGACGCTCGTCATCGACAGCCTGCCGGCCGCTCAAGCCGATCTGGTTGAAGCGAAAAGAGGCCCAAGGCTCGGCGCTCCGCCGGCGGCTCTAGAGGGGTTCCTGCGCTCTACGGGGGTGACGCGCGACCAGCTCGAAGAGATCGACGGGGTCTATTTCGCCCGGCTCGTGCGCAGGGGCCGTCCGACTGCGGTCATCATGGCCGAGATGGCGGCCGCGCTGATCGCGCGCTTCCCCTGGCCCAAATCCATGGTCTCTGGGAGCGGGCGAACGCGATGGGTCAGGCCAATTCGCGGCCTGTTGAGCGTGTTCGATGGCGAGGTGGCTCCGTTCAGCATTGATGGGCAGGCCGCAGGCCGTCACAGCCAGGGTCACCGGGTGATGGGGAATACGGGTCCCTTCGCGGTGGCGGATTTTGAGAGTTACCGCGCCGAACTGGAGCGGCGCTTCGTCTTGCTTGAAGCGGACACCCGCAAAGCGCGCATCCTGGAGGGCGCCAGAGCCCTCGCTGCGGGCGCCGGTCTGGAACTGGTCGAGGATCCGGGCCTCCTGGAAGAGACGGCCGGGATGGTGGAATGGCCAGTCCCTGTGATGGGCGATTTCGATCCGGCCTATCTCGAGCTGCCGGCCGAGGTGATTCGCACCACCATGCGGGTGAATCAACGCTATTTCGCACTGCGGAAGCTCGGCGAGGGGACGCTCGCTCCCCACTTCATCGCGGTCGTCAATATCATTTCGCCCGATGGACCCGGCCTGATTACGGCCGGTAATGCGCGAGTGCTGGAGGCGCGCTTGTCGGACGCCCGATTCTTCTGGGATGAGGATCGGAAGGTGAAGCTGGAGGTGCGGCGGGACAGACTGTCGGGGGTCACCTTCCACGCCAAGCTGGGCACGATGCTGGATCGCGCCGAGCGCCTGGAAACGGCATCCCGGCGGCTGGCCGCCTATACGGGAGCGGATCCGGATCTCGCCGCCCTGGCCGGACGACTGGCCAAGGCGGACCTCGCCAGCGGCATGGTGGGAGAGTTTCCAGACCTGCAAGGCATCATGGGCGGCTATTACGCCCTCAATGAAGGCCTGGCGAAGGAAGTCTCCGAGGCCATCGCCCAGCAATATCGACCCCAGGGCCCCTCCGATGCCGCGCCCAGCGACCCGGTCGCCATGGCCGTCGCTCTGGCGGACAAGCTTGATGTCCTGACCGGGTTCTTCCGCATCGGCGAGGTCCCCACGGGCTCGCGCGATCCCTTCGCTCTGCGCCGGGCCGCGCTGGGCGTCATCCGCATCGCACTTGAGAACGATCTGCGCCTGCCTTTGGGCGACATTCTCGGCGAGATGAACGGCGGGGAGCCGCCAGCGGGCCTGATCGACTTCTTCCGTGACCGCTTGAAGGTGGCGCTGCGCGAGCAGGGCGCCAAACCGGACCAGATCGAGGCGGTATTCGCCATCGATGATGACGACATGGCCCGTTTGACCTTGCGGTTGCGCGCCCTTGAGGGCTTCCTGGCCTCCGAGAACGGCGCGAATCTCGTGGCGGGATACCGGCGCGCGGCGAACATCCTGGCTGCGGAAGCGCGCAAGGGGCCGCTTCCTGAGGGCGCGCCTAAGCGGGCGATGACGCCGATCGAGGAGCGAGACCTTCACGACGCCGTGGCCATCTGCGCTCCAAAGCTCGCCAGCGCCCTGGCCGGAGAGGATTTCGCCGAAGCCCTGCGGGACCTCGCCGAGCTGCGCGCGCCAGTGGACGCCTTTTTCGACAAAGTTCTGGTCAATGCCGAGGAGGCGGACGTTCGGGCCGATCGCTTGAGGCTCCTTCAGGCGATAACCGCGCTGATGCGTCAGGCCGCAGACTTTGGCGCGCTGGCCGGATGAGCCAGACGACCGATGGAGCGCGCGACGGCCAGGGCTCATGCCGACGTATCGGTCTTGCCTCCGGCGGCTTTTCGTCGCGATAAGTTGACCGGAACGGTTGAATGTGGACGCCGCTTGCGCCGTCCCTCGCCGCCTGATGGAGACCCATGACCTCATGACGCGCGCCGGATCTGAGAGCCTGACTCGCCCCCGTTGGGTCTATGCCTTCGGCGGCGGGACCGCGGACGGGGACGCCTCACAGCGCGACCTGCTGGGCGGCAAGGGGGCCAATCTGGCGGAGATGTCGCGTCTTGGCCTGCCCGTGCCCCCAGGGTTCACGATCACCACGGAGGCCTGCAATCACTATTATGCCCAGGCGCGGTCCTATCCCGCCGACCTGGCGGGTCAGGTGGCCGAGGCGCTGCGGACGGTGGAGGCGCAGGTCGGCAAGGGCTTCGGCGATCCGGTAAATCCGCTTCTGGTTTCGGTGCGATCCGGCGCCCGGGCCTCTATGCCCGGCATGATGGATACGGTCCTCAACCTGGGTCTGAACGACGCGACGGTGGAAGGCCTGGCCGCGCTCGCGGGCGACCGCCGATTCGCCTTCGACAGCTATCGGCGCTTCATCCAGATGTACGCCAATGTCGTCCTCGGCCTCGACCACCATTTGTTCGAGGAGATCCTTGACGACGCCAAAGATCGACTAGGGGCCACGGTGGATACCGACCTGGGGGCTGACGACTGGCGCAGCGTCGTGGCCGCCTACAAGGCGGCGGTTGAGGCCGAGACCGGAAGGCCTTTTCCACAGGATCCGCAGGAGCAGCTCTGGGGCGCGGTGGGAGCGGTCTTCTCCAGCTGGATGAACGAGCGGGCCTGCTTCTATCGCCGAATGCACGACATTCCCGAGGCCTGGGGCACCGCCGTGAATGTCCAGTCCATGGTATTTGGCAACATGGGGGACACCAGCGCCACCGGCGTGGCCTTCACCCGGGATCCTTCGACCGGCGAGCGCCGCCTCTATGGCGAATTCCTGATCAACGCCCAGGGCGAAGACGTCGTGGCCGGCATCCGCACCCCCCAGGCCCTGACCCGCGCCTCCCGCGAAGCCATGGGCGAGCTCGAGCCGTCCATGGAGGAGGCGATGCCCGAGGCGTTCGCCCAGTTCCAGGATCTCGTCGCCCGGCTTGAGCGGCACTATCGGGATATGCAGGACATCGAGTTCACCATCGAACGGGGCCGGCTGTTCCTGCTTCAGACGCGCGCCGGCAAACGTGCGGTTCGCGCGGCGCTCCGCATCGCCGTGGAGATGGCCGATGAGGGCCTGATCACCCGCCAGGAGGCGCTGCTGCGCATCGATCCGGCTGCGCTCGATCAGCTCTTACACCCCACGATCGACCCCACGGCGGTGCGCGATGTCGTCGCCGTCGGACTTCCCGCCTCGCCTGGCGCAGCGTCGGGGCGGATCGTGTTCACCGCCGAGGCGGCGGAGCGTGAGGCGGCCGCGGGGCCCGTGATCCTGGTGCGGGAGGAGACCAGTCCGGAGGATATCAAAGGCATGGACGCAGCGGCGGGGATCATCACCGCCCGCGGGGGAATGACCAGCCATGCCGCCGTGGTCGCCCGGGGTATGGGGCGTCCGTGCGTCTCTGGCGTCGGCGAGATCCTCATCGATCCGCGAGCCGGGGAGATGAAGGCCCGCGGACGGGTGTTCAAGGCCGGGGAAGTGGTCACCATCGACGGCTCGAAAGGGGAGATCCTGGCCGGGGCCGCGCCCATGGTTCAACCCGAACTCTCCGGTGATTTCTCCCGCCTGATGGGCTGGGCCGACGAAGCGCGGCGGCTGAAGGTGCGCGCCAATGCCGAGACGCCCGCCGACGCCCGCGCGGCGCGGCAGTTCGGCGCTGAGGGCATCGGCCTGGCTCGGACCGAGCATATGTTCTTCGACGAGGCGCGACTGGCGGCCATGCGCGAGATGATCCTGGCCGACGACGAGGCCGGGCGCCGCGCGGCGCTGGCCAAGATCCTGCCGATGCAGCGGGGTGATTTCATCGACATCCTGCGGATCATGGCGCCCTATCCCGTGACTTTCCGCCTGCTCGACCCGCCGTTGCACGAGTTTTTGCCTCATACCGCGGAGGAGGTGGCGGCGGTGGCCGAGGCGACGGGACTCGACCCCGCCAAGCTGCTGCTGCGCGCCTCTGATCTGCGCGAGACCAATCCGATGCTCGGCCATCGTGGTTGTCGACTCGGCGTCTCCTATCCCGAGATCTACGAGATGCAGGTCAGGGCAATCATTGAGGCGGCCATCGAAGTGGCCAGAACGTCAGAGGCGCCGCCCTCGCCGGAAATCATGCACCCCTTGGTGGCCAAGGGCGAAGAGATGAACTTCCTGCGCGCCCTGACCGACCGGGTGGCGCAACAGGTGATGGAGGAATCGGGTGTCCGGGTGCCCTATAGCGTCGGGTGCATGATCGAGCTGCCGCGCGCCGCACTATGCGCCGGCGACCTGGCCCGCGGCGCCGAATTCTTTTCCTTCGGCACCAATGATCTGACCCAGACCACGCTGGGGATCAGCCGAGACGACAGCGGCCGGTTCCTGGGCGCCTATCTCGACCGTCTCATATTCGAGAAGGATCCCTTTGTGAGCATCGATATCGACGGGGTGGGGGCCTTGATTCGCATAGGCGCCGAGGGCGCGCGAAAGGCCCGTCCAGAGGCCAAATTCGGTATCTGCGGCGAACACGGCGGCGATCCAGCCTCGATCCGCTTTTGCGAGAGCGTTGGCCTCGACTATGTGAGTTGCTCTCCCTTCCGCGTGCCCGTGGCCCGGCTGGCGGCGGCCCAGGCGGCGCTTTCGACCTCCGCCGGGTCGCAGACCGCCTAGCTGTCGCAGAGGAGGAGAGCTTGACGGACCGACCCTGGTTCAAGCGCAAGACCTATGGCTGGGGCTGGACTCCGGTCTCCTGGCAGGGCTGGCTGGTGACTTTGGGCCTGGTCGTGGTCATCACGGTCATTGTCCGCCTTGGGGCGTTTATCCTCGTGCATGGCCGCTGAGGCTCGACCGATGGGGGACTCGCCGTTCGAGGAACTGGAGGCGCGCGAACAGGCGGAACGGGCGGAGGAGGCGCGCAAGGACGCCTTCAATAGCCGCGTCACACTGACCATCGCCGTGCTCGCGGTTTTGGCCGCGATCGGGGCCTCGCTCGAGACCACTGAGGGCGACAAGACCATCGTCGCGAAGAACGACGCCGTGCTGGAGCAGAATCAGGCCTCTGACCAATGGGCTGAGTATGAGGCCAAGAGTCTGAAGAAGAACCTCTATGGCATCGCCGCCGCCCAGGGCGGACCGAAGGCTGCCGATTATGCGCGCAAGGCGGCGAAGAACGGCGCTGACGAGGCCGAGGTGGCGCGGATGGCGAAGCGGTTCGAGGCGGGCCGCGCGGCCTACACCGAGAAGGCGGAGCTGCACGAGCGCCGCCATGACCGCCTGACCCTGGCCTCGACCCTTCTGCACACCGCCATCGCCATCGCCACCTTGGCCATCCTCTTGCGCCGTCCCTGGCCGTGGTATGTCGCCATCGCCCTGACCGCTGGCGGACTTCTTCTCACCGGTTGGGCCTACTGGGGATAGGGCAAAGCGCTCGCGGCGTAAGCGAGACTATAAAGGAAGCTCCTCACTCCTCGCCCAGGCGGCGCCCATCAGGCGATTGCTCGGCAGGGTCTTGTCCGCCACCTTGCGGGCGCTCTCTACCCCGGCCACAGGCAGGCCTGAAGGCTCCAGCAGGCCGATCTGAACCAGAACCGAGGCCTGATCCCAGTAGATGTGTTCGTGCGCCACCTTGCCGTCGACGAATTTGACGATGGCGACCAGGGCGACTTCCACTGGGCGGCCGGTCGGAGCCACGCCAGGCAGCATCCAGTCGATCTCGGCGGTGTGGGTGAAGCTGAACAGCATCTCATCGACGATTTGGTCAGCGCCCACGGTGCGGCTCAGCGGAGTGAGGGTCGTATCGGGCGGATTGGCGCCGATGAAATGGTATTTGTAGAAACGCTTGAGCGCGTCATACCCAACGCCACCGGTCAGAGTGGGAACGTGGTTCACATAGGGCGCATCGACCATGGTGGCCATGGTGGCGTCGACATCCCTCGTCTCGAACTCATAGCGGGTGTGCGCCTCCCAAACAGCCAAGAGTTCCTCGCCGGTCTTTTGCGCTCCGCTCATCGCCCTGACTCCTGGTCCGAATGGGTATAGGCTCTAGCTTACAAAACGGGCCCTTGGGAGACGTCCATGAAGAGCAGGTTCCTTGTCGGCGGCCTCGCCGCCCTCATTTTCAGCGCCGCCGCCGCCCCAGCGGGGGCGACCCCCGCGGCCATCTCCGCCGCGATCGCCGATCAGAGCCGACCGGACGCCGACCGCGCGCTGGACGCTGAACGCAAACCCGCGGAGCTTCTCAGCTTTGTCCGCCTCAAGCCCGGCGAGACCATCGTCGATGTGGTTCCCGGCGCCTATTGGGACCGCCTGTTCTCGGATGTGGTCGGGCCCCACGGACGGGTGATCGCCTTCTATCCGACCCAGATGGCCAAGTTCACCAAGAACGGACTGCCAGTCACCGGCTCCCACCCCTTTGCCGACCATCCCAATGTCGAGGCCGTCACCGCCTCGATCGACGCCTTCACGACGCCACATCCGGCGGACGTTGTGTGGATTCGTGAGAACTATCACGACCTCTATGACAAGTTCATGGGGCCGGCCGATGTGCCCGGATTCAACAGGGCCGTGTTCAAGGCGCTGCGACCGGGTGGCTACTTCGTCGTTCTCGATCACGTTGCGGCGGCGGGCTCGGGCATATCGGCGACCGATACGCTGCACCGGATCGATCCGGTGCGGGTCAAGCGCGACATGGCCGCCGCCGGATTCAAGTTCATCGCCGCGGGCGACATGCTCAAGAACGCGGCCGACGACCACACGCTCAAGGTGTTCGACAAGACCATCCGCGGTCACACGGACCAGTTCGTCTTCCTGTTCCAGAAGCCTTATCCCATGCCGCTGGACTAGGTCACGAACTCATAAACGGGATTCTCGATTTGGCCGAACGGTGATTCAAGGCTTTCAGGAGGAGCCGAGATGCAGCCGCGCCGTTACGAACTGTCGGACTTTGAGTGGTCGATTATCGAGCCGCTGTTGCCGAACAAGCCCAGGGGCGTCCCGCGGGCGGATGACCGCAAGGTTCTGAACGGCATCTACTGGCGTCTGCGGACGGGCTCGCCCTGGGCGGACATTCCAGAGCGCTATGGGCCGGCGACGACCTGCTACAATCGCTTCGTCCGGTGGCGGGCCATTGGCGTGTGGGACCGGATATTCGATGCGGTGTCTGCGGCTTACGAGGGCGACCTGCAAATGATCGACTCCTCGTCGATCCGGGTTCACCAGCACGGAGCCAACGCAAAAAAGGGGGTCTCGACCCAGGCGCGGCGACCGCCGCTGGGGACCACGCTGAAGCCCGATGCATGGGGCGCTCGCGGGGCGGGCTGACGACCAAGATCCACGCTTTGGTGGACGCCAACGGCCTGCCCATTCTCCTTAAGCTGACCGAGGGCCAGGCCCATGACGGTCGCAGTGCAAAGGACATGCTCAAAGACCTCGGCCCCGGAAATATCCTCTTGGCCGATCGCGCCTACGACAGCGACGAGTTGCGCCAGTCCCTCGCCAGCCAAGGCGCCTGGGGCAACATCCGGCCGATGCCCAACCGCGTGAACGTCCCGGCGTTCAGCCCCTTCCTCTACCGCTACCGCAACCTCGTCGAACGGTTCTTCAGCAAACTCAAACACTTCCGAGCCGTAGCCACTCGCTTCGAAAAACACGCAGCCAACTACCTCGCCCTCGTCAAACTCGCCGCCTCACGAATCTGGATGCGGTTTATGAGTCGGTGACCTAGGTCGCGCCGCTTCGTCCGACGGAGCCGCGCCCTGACTCGCGTTTAGAGCCCGAGGGCATGGATCGGCGGCGGGGCCGGTCCCTCCGAGGGTTGGGTCGCGATGTCGACGTCCCGTGCTGTCCGGTTGGCCCTGTCTCTGATTCTGGGGGCTGCGGGGTTGACCGGTTGCGGTGGGGGCGGTGGCTCCACGCCGTCCACGGTCGGAGGCGGAGGGTCTGGAGGCCGCTCGACAGGTGGAGGTTCGGGGGCGGGCAAGGCCGCGATCATCGGCCTGGTGACCATGGGCGAGGCCTCCGAAGATCCCTCCCATCCGCCCGCCAATAGCTTCGCCGAAATCAACACCCATCCGGGCGTCTATAAGGGCGCGGTCATCGACCTCTACTGGTCGCAGCTGGAGCCCGAGCAGGGCGTATTTGATGACACGGCCTTGCAGGAGGCCCTGGCCTCCATCGCCGCCTACAACGCCAAATATCCAACGACGCCAGTGGAGGCCAAGTTGCGAATCTACGCCGGAGCCGGCACGCCGGCCTGGGTGATCTCCGCCACCGGCGCGGTGACTCTCACCGACACAACCAAGGCGGGTCAGGTCATCACCTTCACCACGGGTGAGTTCTGGACCACGGCCTATCAGGGCTTTTGGCGTGGCCTCCAGGCTCATCTCGCCAGCGAGTACGATGCGTCGCCCCAGATTGCCGAGGTGGCGATCAGTTCGTGCTCCAGCACCACGGGCGAGCCGTTCATAACGCCGCATACGGCCGCGGATATCCTAACTCTGCATCAGGCGGGCTATACCGACGCCCTGGAGGAGGCCTGTCTGTCGGCCGCGCCCCAGGATTATGCGGTCTGGAGCCGCACGCCGCTCGACTTCACCTTCAACCCCCTGATTCTCACCGACAGCGGCGCGGCGGTCCTGGACACGACGTTCCCTGTGACCCTGATGCAGAGCTTCCGCGCCAGCCTCGGAGCGCGGGGCGTGGTCGCCAATCACGGCCTCGACAGCCCGATCGGGCCCGAACAAGAGCCGATCTATGCGGAGTTCACGGCCCTCTATCAGCAGGCTCAGGGCCATACGCCGCCGGCTCCCGCTCCCCTGGAGTTCCAGACCGCCGGCCCCACCGTGGACTGGCCCACGGTCTTCGCTCTGGGTCTGACCTACCACCCGACCGAATTCGAAATCTGGGACACCACAGCAGCGGGCGGACTGGCGCCCCTGAGCCTCGCTCAGCTTCAACAGTTCGCGGCCCAGATCGCCGCAGCAAATCCCAATTCGTGAGTCTAATCCCGAAGACGCGGCAAGGAGAGGCCGAGGCTTGGCCTTGCCGCCGCCGCGTGACGCCGAAAGCGGAACAGCTCTGCGGGCCGACCCGGCGCCGAGGGGGCGGTGCGACCGATGCCCTCAACCAGCCCGGTGCGCTCGACGGCGCGACGAAAGTTCTGCTTATGCAGCGCGATGCCCGAGACCGCCTCCATCGCCCTTTGCAAGGCCGACAGGGTGAAGGTCTCGTCGAGAAGCTCGAAGATGATCGGGCGGTATCGGAGTTTGCCCCGAAGACGACCGAGCGCCGTGGCGAGAATGCGACGGTGATCGGACACCATCGGCTCGCCGAAGGCTGGCTCACGCAGAGTCGCCTCGACCGGCGCGGCCCCCGCCGCCCGGGCTCGGTCGCGGGCGGCTTCAGGCGCAAGGCCGGCTTCGTAGAGGAGTTCGAAGCGCTCCAGCACCCGTTCCTCGTTCCAGAGAGCGCCGTCCAGGGCGAAGAGCGCCCGGGCGCGAGCGCCGCGACCGCGGGAGCGGCCGGCCCAGGCTTCCAGGGCCGGAGCGAGAACTGTGTCGATTACCCCCGGACGCCCGGCGCGCCAGTCCTCCCAGGGAAAGAAACGGCCAAAATCCGACCAGACCACATCGCGTTCTTGCGCCGCCTCCGCCGCCGGCGCCAAGCCAAGATAGCCAACAGAAATCACCCGGGCCGCGCCGCCTCCGAGGTCCGCCAAGGGCGCGTCCCGCCCCTTGTCGCCAAAGGTATAGAGCTGCTCCACATAGCCGAGCTGGAAGCGGGTCTGGCGGGCGACGAATTCGCGAAGCGCCAATTCGAAGGTGCGGTGGCCTTCCGGATCGAAGGGACCGAAGGGTAGCCCCTCGAGCGCGACTGGCGCCCCGGAGCTGGCCCGAGGACGCACCGTCAGGACACGCGCCTCGCCTTCGCGCAGGGCGAACACCACGGCCGACAAGCCGATCATGATGGCGGGCGAGGTCATGGCCGGGTTTCGATGATCCCCTAGGGCGTGCCGAAAGCGGACACCCTACTCGGTGTCGAAGGCGGCGGCGACCGGTGCAAATCCCGAGGCTTCGATCAACACCTTGAATCGCTCAAGATAACGGCCTTTGGCCTGATCCGGGCGCAACGGTTCGAGCGTCAGGTGGAAGCCTTCAGGCGGCCCTCCGAACAGGCTGCGCGCCTCGTCGGGCGAGAACCCGGCAAGTTGGGTGGCCTCGAAGTAGGCGCAGCTGCGGTCGGCGGCCTTGATCAGCGTCTTGATTTCCGCCGGGATCACGGCCGGCAGCCCGAAGCGGATGTGGATCGCGTGGGTCAGGCGGTCCTCGAAATCCTGGTAGTTGAGGCCGAGCGCCGCCTTGAACGGCGAGATCATATCGCCGATCACATATTCGGCCGCATCGTGAAGGAGGGCGGCGAGTCGCCAGCGAGCGGCGATGCCGGGCGTGGCGTGGACCAACAACTCTTCCACAATCAGCGAGTGCTGGGCCACAGACACGGCTTCCTCGCCGGTTGTCTGGCCGTTCCATCGGGCCACCCGGGACAGACCGTGGGCGATATCTTCGATCTCGATGTCGACAGGCGAGGGATCGATCAGGTCGAGGCGTCGGCCAGAGAGCATTCTCTGCCAGGCGCGCGGCGCCGGTCGGGCCCGCGAGGCGCTACGGCGGGGCGGAGGGGAGGCGCGAGCCAAAGTGCGGGCCGTCTTCAGGCCTGCCCGGCGCGGATGATCTCGTGATGGCGGATCACCTCGGTGACCAGGAAGTTGAGGAACTTCTCGGCGAATTCCGGATCGAGATCGGCGCTGACCGCGAGACCCCGGAGCCGGGCGATCTGCTGCGCCTCGCGCGCGGGGTCGGCTGGCGGAAGATTGAGCCTCGCCTTCAGCTCTCCGACCTTACGCGTACATTTGAACCGCTCGGCGAGAAGGTGCAGCAGCGCCGAGTCGATATTGTCGATCGACCGGCGCATTTCGGCGAGTTCGGGCGGCGGCGTGGCGGAAGCGGCTGTCATCCCGCCACCTCGCCCCAGAGCGTCAGCCCGGTCAAGTTCAGACGCGCGGGACCTTCCCGGCTCAAACGCCTTGGCGCCGGTGGACTGCGGTCATCACCGCCAAGGGGATCCCGAACAGGCTGACACGCACAACCACCATGAGGCTCTCGGGCGCCAGCAGAGTCATGCGTCCGTCGAAACGCGCCTTCAGAGGCCTGGGGCAGCCGCGAAGCGCGGCGTGGAAGTGATAGTGGAAATCCTCACCGATGCGATGGACGGTCAGGCCGCCGCCGGAATGGTCGTCATAGAACATATAGCCGCTGGCCTCGCCCTCGGTGACCAGCCATTTCATGATCTCGATATCGCCGTTGTCGAAGACGAAGGTGTGGACCACCTGGACGGCGCCGTAGCCGGTTTCAACGGTTCCCGTCGTGCTCACCGTGAACCTGCGGAGAAGACGGCCGAACACGGAACGGACAACGCCCGAACCGCCGCACCGCCCGAGGAAGAACCTCTCCGGTCGGCAGGTCATGTCATTCAGACGTCTGACATCCAAATTCATGTCGAGGGCCTTGGGCGCATACATCCGCCACAACGCGCGAATGAGTTAGCATAGGGCTAATGGAAAACGATGTAAGCGCGCCGATTGTCGCGGCGCCGGAGACCCGAGGAGGAGCCTATGCTGACGGGTGATTTGACTGATCTTGGGGCGCGGGTCGGCGAGGCGCTCAGGCGGCGCGGCGAGACCGTGGCGGTGGCCGAATCTTCCTCCGGCGGGCTGATCAGCGCGGCGCTCCTGGCGGCGCCGGGCGCCAGCGCCTATTTCCTGGGCGGCGCCGTGATCTATACGGGCAAGGCTCGGATGAGCCTGATGGGGCTGCCGCGCGAGGCGGTGGCGGGGATGCGCTCGGCCAGCGAGCCCTATGCCCTTCTGCTGGCCCGCACAGTGCGTGAAAACCTGGGCGCTTCCTGGGGTCTGTCGGAGACCGGCGCGGCGGGCCCGACAGGCAATCCCTACGGAGACGCGGCCGGTCATAGCTGTCTGGCCATATCCGGCGTTCAGGACGCGAGCCTCACCCTGGAAACCGGCGGCTCCGATCGCCTGGCCAATATGGAGGCTTTCGCTGCGGCCTCTCTGCGCCTTCTTCTGGCCGCTCTGGAGGCGGAGTGAGGCGGGATCGAGGAGGCGGCGAAATGAGCACGGACGCCACTGCGGGCCGGATCACGCGCGGCGCGGGTCGGCGCCCGCGAGCCCTTCGACCCGCGACCTGGCCCGGGGCGGGCTGCTGGGACATGACCCGGAGCGACGGCCGCGCCTATCGCATCTTCATCCAGGAGCCCGAAGGTCCGCCGCCCGCCGCCGGCTATCCGGTGTTGTTTCTCACGGACGGGAATTGGCTGTTTCCTCTTGTCGCTCCGATGCTGCCCATGCGCACACAGATGCGCGAGCTGAGGCCCGCCTTGCTCGTCGCGATTGGCTACGCCACTGATGATGCGTCCGCGCCGGGCCGACTGCGCGCTTTCGATCTCACCCCACCGACGCCAAACGATTACGCCGCGGCGCCTGGCGCAGTGGGACCCTACGGAGGGGCCGACGCACTTCTTGATTTCATCCTGGGCAAGGTGCTCGATCGTCTCGCGCGGCGCTTTCCCGTGGATCGCGGCGATCTCAGTCTGATGGGCGATTCGCTGGGAGGCCTGCACGTTCTGCACGCCCTGTTCACCCGGCCGGAGAGGTTTCGAAGTTTCGTCGCCGCCAGTCCCTCGATCTGGTGGAACGACCGGGCCGTCCTGGCGGGGGAGGCGGCGTTCACGGCGCGCGCACGGGCAGGGGAAGTGTCGCCGCGCGTCCTGGTGACCGTGGGGGGCCTGGAGCAGTCGCTCAATCCGCCGCCGCAGATGCCGGGGTTGTCGGCGGTCAAGGCGGCGGCGCTGATCCGGGAGGCGCGTATGGTGGACAATGCGCGGGAACTGGGGGAGCGTCTCATGGCCCTGTCCGAGGAGACGCGGGTGGAGGCTAGATTTGTCGCGTTTCCTGACGAGACCCATCAGAGCGTGATCCCCGCTAACCTCAGCCGGGGAGTCACCTTCGCCCTAAGTCCCAGCACAGAGCCGACGATGCGCCCGGGCATTGATCCGGCGTGAGAAAGCCCCTATCGCCTGACGCCGCCTCCCGTCCTAACCTCCCGATGAAGCGGCCCTAGCCTGCGCCATCCATTAGGGTTTCGATTGCCCGTATCCCTTCTCAGTTCCGAGCGATTCCGGACCTTTCTGCGCTATGTCGCGACCGGGGGGACATCGGCAGTGGTCGATCTGTCGATCTTCACCGGTGAGATCGCCCTGCACCTGCCGATCCGCGTCGCCGCGAGTTTGAGCTTCTGCGTGGCTGCGGCGGTCAATTATCTGCTGACCTCGACCTTTGTGTTCCGCACCACCCGCACTCTGCGCGGCTTTGGCCTCTTCTTCGTCGTGGCCCTCTTGGGCATGAGCATCAATGTCGGTGTGACGGTGTTCGGCGCGCCCTTCATCCCCCTGGGTCCGGTGCTGTCGCCGGTCCTGGCCAAGGTGGGCGGGATCGGCGTCGCCTTTCTGTTCAACTTCTGGCTGAACAGCGTGTTCGTGTTCGCCAGCCAGGGCCAGCGTCTTACCGGAGCGGCGCCGCGCGAGGGGCGCTGAGAACGTTCTGCGGCCTCAGTAAGGACCCCAGCCGTAGTAGGGGAAGCGGCCCACATCGACCGATATCCGAGCGGCCATGTTGTCTTTGAGCGGCACACAGACCGTGCCCCCTGCCTCGCGATATCCAGCGGAGCCGACACCCGCGAACACCTCGCCATGGGGGCTCATATCGAGCTTTCCGGTCTTGGGGTCGACGCCGCCGCCGCAAGGACCCATCGGCATGGGCATATAGCCGGAATCGTCATAGCGCCGCGCCGCCATGGCGATGGGGCCGGCAGGCTGATCAGGCGGAGCGCCACCGAACGTGTCGTTGCGGGCTGTGGCGACCGGGCCGCCCGACGGAGCTGCGGTAGGGTCTGTCTGGGCCGTCGCCGGAGCACTGAGGGCAAGGAGCGCAAGCACGCCAAATGCCGTCGCCAGGGCGCCTATGGCCGCGATGGGAACGGCGCCTCGTGAGGCGGCGGATGAAAGCGACGACTTCGCCATGCGAAGGCTCCTCGACCTGACAGGCGATGATATAGGAGCCTGCATCCGTGGCCAAACCTGGGCCGCCGCCCAATTCGTCGCCATTTCAAGTCCCGAGCGGAGCCTCTGTTTCCTGTGCCTTCCCCATCTCGTCCTGTCCTGTCTCTTCATGCCGCGCGCGCGGCCATCCCGGCGCTCTACCGGCGCCACGAGCACGCCGCCCTGGAGCCCCTGGCGCAGACGGCGCGGCTGAGCCCTGCCGAGCGCGCTCGGGTTCTCACCCGGGCTCGGAGTCTGCTGGAGCGGCTGCGCGCGCCCGGCAAGGCGGGATGGATCGACTCCTTCCTGAGCCAATACAGTCTCTCCAGCGAGGAGGGGGCGGCGCTCCTGGGCCTTGCGGAGGCCTATCTGCGGGTGCCTGACGCGGCCACGGCCGACGCCCTGATCCGCGACAAGCTGGGCCGCGGCGACTGGCGTTCAGGTCTCGGCGACGCCGACAATGTGGTCGTCAAGAGCGCCACCCTGGGCCTGCTCATCGCCCAGTCCCTGTCCCAGGCTCCGTCGGGCACGCTCAAGGGGCTGGTGGCGCGCATGGGCGAGCCGGCGATCCGGGTCGCTGTCGGCGCCGCCATGCAGCGCATGGGCGAGGCTTTTGTGCTTGGCCGCGATATTGCCGAAGCGCTCAAGCGCGCGGACCGGGGCGCCAACCGCGCCTTCCGCTACTCTTTCGATATGCTGGGCGAGGGCGCGCGCACCGCCGCCGACGCTGAGGCCTATCAGGGGGCCTATCTGGCGGCCGTCAAGGCCCTCGGTCGGTCCGCTTCGAGCGATGACATTTTCGGCCGAGACAGCGTGTCGGTGAAGCTGTCGGCTCTGCATCCGCGCTACGAGCCCTTCCATGCCGACCGGGCGGTCAAGGAGCTCTCAGGCCGGCTTATCGAACTGGCGCGGCTGGCCAAGGATCTGGGCGTGGGGCTGACCGTGGACGCCGAGGAGAGCGAGCGACTCGAGATGTCGCTATCGATCCTGGAGAATGCGGCGCGCGATACGTCGCTCAGGGGGTGGGATGGGCTGGGTATGGCCGTCCAGGCCTATCAGCGGCGAGCGCCCGCAGTGATCGATTGGGCGGGAGCTCTGGCCCGGGAAACCGCCCGACGTCTGATGGTGCGCCTGGTCAAAGGCGCCTACTGGGACAGCGAGATCAAGCGCGCCCAGGAGCGAGGCCTGGACGACTATCCTGTTTTCACCCGCAAGACCGGCACCGATGTCAGCTATCTGGCCTGCGCCCGGGCCATGCTGGCGGATGAGGCTCTCTATCCCGCCTTCGCGACGCACAACGCCCTGACCGTCGCCACGGTGCTGGAATGGGCCGGGAACCGGTCTGACTTCGAGTTCCAGCGGCTGCACGGCATGGGTGAGGGGCTCTATGAGGGGCTGATGAGCGAGCGCGCTCTCGCCGTGCGCGTCTATGCCCCGGTGGGCGGATATCGGGACCTCCTGGCCTATCTGGTGCGTCGCCTGCTTGAGAACGGGGCCAATACCAGCTTCGTGCATCAGATCGCCGACCGGGATGTCAGCGCGGAGGTCCTGCTGGCTGACCCGGTGGAGCGGGCCCTGGCGGCGGGACTGACGCCGCACCCCGCCATTCCCTCACCGCTTGAGCTCTATGGCCCCTCACGCCGAAATTCCGCAGGCCTCGATCTTTCGGAGTCTACCGTGACGGCGCCGCTGCTGCGGGACATGGCCGACGCCCTGACCGAACCGGCGCGGGCCGGGCCGATCATCGGCGGACGGGAGGGCTCCGAAGGCGGTCACGCTGTCGCCAACCCCGCCGGCGGCGCATCGCCCGGTCAGGTCGCGCACGCGACTCGAACCGATCTCGACCAGGCCCTGGAGCTTGGCCAAGAGGCCCAGCCCGTCTGGAATGCCCGCGGCGCCTTGGAGCGTGCGGAAATTCTCGACCGTCTGGCGGAACTTCTTGAGCGCGACCGGGCGACGCTCATGGCCCTGCTGACGGCAGAGGCAGGCAAAACGGTGGGCGATGCCCTCAGCGAGGTGCGGGAGGCGGTGGACTTCTGTCGCTACTACGCGTGCCAGGCGCGTCAGTTCGCAGAGCCCCAGACCCTTTCAGGCCCCACGGGCGAACTGAACCAGTTGGCGCTGGCCGGTCGCGGCGTGTTCGTCTGCATCAGTCCGTGGAATTTTCCCCTGGCCATTTTCCTTGGCCAGGTCGCCGCCGCTCTCGTCATGGGCAATGCCGTGATCGCCAAGCCGGCGCCGCAGACGCCCCTGGTCGCCGCCGCCGCCGTGCGTCTCGCCCATCAAGCCGGTGTCCCTGGGGACGTTCTGCACCTTCTGCCGGGCGACGCGACGCTGGGCGCGGCGCTGGTGGCCGATAGCCGCGTGGCTGGCGTCGCCTTCACCGGCTCCACGGCTGCGGCGAAGCGGATCGCCCGAAGCCTGGTGGAGGATGAGTCGCGTCCGATCGTCCCACTGATCGCGGAGACCGGAGGCATCAACGCGATGCTGGTGGATTCCACCGCACTGCCGGAACAGGTGGTGGCGGATGTCGTCGTCTCCGCCTTCGGGTCTGCGGGGCAGCGCTGCTCAGCCCTGCGCCTCCTGTGCCTCCACGAGGATATCGCCCCGCGCGTGATCGAAATGCTGAAGGGCGCCATGGCCGAGCTGGTGGTTGGCGACCCCGCCCGCACGGAGACCGACGTCGGACCCGTGATCGACGCCGAGGCCCGCGCCCGGATCGAGGCCCATCTGGCCCGTTGGCGCGACCGCGTCCTCTATGCCTGCGACGCCCCCGTGGAGGGGACCTTCGTCGCCCCAACCCTCGTCCGGGTCAATGCCGTGGAGGATGTGGATCGGGAGGTGTTTGGCCCGGTGCTACACGTGGCGACCTTCCCGTCGGAGGGGCTGGAGGCGACCCTGCAACGGGTGATGAAGACCGGGTACGGGCTTACCCTGGGGGTACACTCGCGCATCGCGGCCGTGGCCCAGGCGGTTCGCGCCCAGGCCAAGGTCGGCAACCTCTATGTCAATCGCACCATGATCGGCGCTGTGGTCGGGGTGCAGCCCTTCGGAGGGGAGGGCCTCTCCGGCACCGGTCCCAAGGCCGGCGGGCCGCACTATCTGCCCCGCTTCGCCGTGGAGAGAACCTTCACTTGGGACACCACCTCGGCCGGGGGCAACGCCAGCCTGCTGGGCATGGAGGATTGAGAGGCGCTTTGTCAGCCCCCAGCACTCTGGCCCCCAGCACTCTGGCCCCCAGCACTCAGGCCCCCAGCACTCAGGCCCCCAGCATTCAGGCCGCTGCCGCCAGTAAGGGGCGGGCGAAGGACCGGGCGGCGAGGGGGATCCCGATCTCGAACGGCGTGGGATCGTCCCAGAAGGCCTTCGCCCACTTGCTCCAGTCCACCCGATAGGGCCGGTCGAAGGTGAAGGCCATGTCGGCCACCTCGGCCAAAGAGGGCACAGCCAGGCCCAGGGCCGGAAGGGTCCAGATCGGAAGCGATTGCAGGCGCGCCGGGCGACCCAGGGCGGCGGCGGCCAGGGCCACCAGTTCGCGCGGAGTGCGGGTCGGGGCGCACGGCGCGTTCCAGACCTGATTGAAGGCGCTGTCCTCGGCGTCCAGCAAGGTCACCGCGGCGCGCCCGATGTCGGGCACAAAGGCGAAGTCGTGCGGGAGGTCGGCCCTGGGAACCATCAGGGCCGGCTTGCCCTGGGCCAGGGCTCCCAGCGCCGTGTCTCCCAGGTGGGAGTTACCGACGCCAGGGCCGTAGAAATCAGGCGGACGGATCGCGGCCACACGCACGCGGCCCGCCTCGGCGGCGGCGCGCCACAGGCGGGTGACCTCGGCCCGGATGGCCGGTTTTGCGCCTCGGTCGGTGAGCGGCATGTCCTCGGTCAGAGGCGCGGTCTGGGGCCCCAGCATGTAGAGATTGTCGATGAAGACCAGGCGCGCGCCATGAGCTTCGCAGGCCGAAAGGACATGACTCATCAGGGGCGGCCAGACGCGCCGCCAGACCTTGGCGTCGTAGGCGAGGCCGATGGCCATCACAACCTGACGGGCGCCGCGGATCGCGGCGTCGAGGGAAGCGGAGTCGAGGCCGTCGCAGGCGATGAACTGTGCGCCAGGAGGCAGGTCTGCGGGACGCGACCTCTGGGCCACACGAACGGCGTCGCCGCGGGCGAGCAGCCGCTCCACCACGTTCCGGCCCGTGGCGCCGTAGCCGAGAATAACTGTGAGATTGTCCATGACGGGGCTCCTTTCGGGGCCGCCAGACTGGCGCGGACCCTATCATTCGTAAAATGAATATGAGATATCAAAAGCATGCAGAAACCGCATATAAGTGGCTTGGACCTGAAGCTCCTTCCTGCCCTGGAGGCCCTGCTGCGGCTGCGCAGCGTCAGCCGGGCGGGGGCGGAGTTGGGCTTGAGCCAGCCGGCCATGAGCCGGGCCCTGGCGCGCTTGCGCGACCTGCAGGGCGACCCCCTGATGGTGCGGGTCAAGGACGGCTATGCCCTCACCGCCCGGGCCCGCGCGCTTCAGCCTCGTCTGGACGAGGCCTTGGCGGCGCTGGACGAAGTGTTCCGTCCCGACCGGCGCGACCTGGCCCAGGAGAGGCGCACGGTGCGGCTGGCGGCGGCAGACGTGCAGAGCGTGCTCCTGGCGCCGGCCGTGATCGCACGCCTGGCGCGCGAGGCGCCGGGGGTGGAACTGCGCGTGGAGGCCTATTCCGCCGCAACGATCGAGCGCACCTTGTCCGGTCGCGTCGACCTCGCCTTCGCCCAGACCGGAACGCCCTTGCCGCCGGGCGCGGCCAGCGAGACCATTGCGCGCGATCGCTTGGCCCTGGTCATGCGACGCGACCACCCGACGGCGGGCAAGGTATGGACTCTGGCTGATTACGGCCTCTGGCCGCAGGCGGCGGTGAGCCTGCTGGGCGATGGTCTGTCCGAGATCGATGCTCGACTGGCCGCCCACGGGGTGAGCCGGCGGCTGGCGCTCGTCACGCCCTATTTCTCAGCGGCCCTGGCGGCGACGGCGCGGAGCGATTGCGTGACCACGATCTCGGCGGCTTTCGCCCGGCGCTTCGCCGAACCCATGGGACTCATCCTGCGCGATCCGCCCTTCGCCGATATCACCTTCGGCGTGACCCTGGTCTGCGCCGAGCGCCTTTCGGCCGATCCCCTGGTCGGGTGGATCAAGCGTCTGTTCCGCCAGGCGGCGGCGGAGGCGGGGTTCGAGGCGGCCTGAGGCGCTGGGCGGCGCGCGTTCAGGACCCGTAGAAGGCCGGCGCATAGATGGTTTCGCCGCGTGGGGCTGGGCCGGTGAAGACGAGGCGCTGAAACGGTCCTGGCGCCATGTCGGCGAAGGTCAGGGCCGGATCGCTCTCGAAGCCGAAGCGGCCATAATAGGCCGGGTCGCCCAGGACGACGCAACCCGATGCGCCGGTCCCGCGCAGTCGCGTCAGGCCGGTCTCAACCAGTCGCGCCCCGATGCCCCGCCGGCGCCATGGCTCAAGGACCGCGACGGGGCCGAGGCCGAACCAGTCGCGCGCGCCATCGGACAGGGTGACAGGGGAGAAGGCGGCACAACCGACCCGGCGTGTCCCGACCTGGGCGACCAGGCAGAGGGAGAGATGGCCGCTCTCGTGCAGGGCCGCGACAATCGCGCCTTCCGTCCCGTCACGGTGGTCCGCGGTGAGGAAGGCCTTGTCCACGAGGTGGGTGAGGAGGCGTCCCTCGCCTGGATCTTCGTCTCGGATCGTGATGACGGTCATGGGCGTCCGGGCCTGGATCAGACAGTCTTGGGCTGTCTCAGTGGCCCTGTCATGCTCCTATATGGAGCCTCGCAGGAAGCCCGCGCGCGTCGAGGAGTTAAGTCATGTCCGTCGCCTTCACCCGGGAAGAGGATCTCGAGGCCCGCGCCGCGGACCTGCCCGACCGCCCCATCTCGGCCCACCCCAACTTGGTTACGGCAGAGGGCCTCGCCGCACTGGATGTGGCGCTCGCCGAGGCTCAACGCGCCTATGTCGCCGCCAAAGCGGCGGGGGATGTGAGCGTCGATCGCACCGCGCTCGCCCGCGCCACGCGCGAGTTGAGATACTGGTCCGCGCGCCGGGGAAGCGCCCAACTGACCCAGCCGGCGCTGCAGCCCGACTTCGTCCAGTTCGGCGCCGTGGTGCGGATCGCCCGTGAGGATGGGCGCGTGCAGACCTTCCGCATCGTCGGCGAGGACGAGGCCGACCCCGCCGCCGGACTCATTTCCTACGTTTCACCCCTGGCCCAGGCGCTGCTCGGTAAAGCCATCGGCGAGACGGTTACAGTCGCCGGCAGCGAAGCTGAGGTGCTGGACGTGGCCTAGCAGGCTGTTGAAATTGTCATTCGTGGAGGGCGACGAAGCCTGAATCGTCGCTGTTGTGAATGAAGATGTGCCCAACGAGGCGGCCGGCGGTTCCGATGAAGGCCCATCCGCGGCCGCAGGCCTGGTCGGTGTCATTGTGGCCCTCCCAGGAGAACTCTGCACACGCCGCGCCGTCGCGCGCGCCGTATCTGACATCGAGCCATGCCTTGACCGCGCCGAAGGCGAAGCTGCCGTCGTGGTCGCCTTCGAAGATGATGTGCGCCGGTTCGATCAGGTCGATGTAGTCATTGTCCCACTGATCCATCTCCTCGATCCGCCAGCGGCCCCTGAACGCCCTGGCCAGGGCCGAAGCGCGTCTCACGCCGTTGCTCCGGCGAGGAGCTTGGGCAGGCGGACGAGGTTGTAGGCCGCCGCGGCGAAGGTGAAGGCCCATCCCACCCGGTCGCGACCTCGCAAGCGGGTCTTGCGCATGCCGGCCACGCTCTTGATCCATCCGAAACCCTCCTCGATGCGCTTGCGGAGGATCTGGCTGGCGGCGTAGCCGGCGTGGCGCGTGGTTCGCCCGTCGATGGCCGAGCGCCGGCCATTGGTGTTCTGGGCGACGTGCGGACGCACGTTCATCGAGCGCAGTTCATTGACGAAGTCCTCGGCGTCATAGGCCTTGTCGGCCCCCAGCGAGATCGCCCGCGGCCGATCGGCCCAGGCCTCGATCATCGACAGGGCCGCGTTCCGCTCGCCATGGCCGTCGGCCAAGGTCAGGCGGGCGTCGACGATCAGGCAGGACCGGTTCTCCATCAGGGTGTGACCCATGAAGCAGAGCTTGGCCTCCATGCCGGAGCCCTTCCGGTAGAGCCTGGCCTCGGGATCGGTGGTGCTCTGGTGCGTCTCGTTGGACCGCTTCTGGCCCTTGAAGTCGACCTCGGCGTTGCGCCCGCCGCCGCCTGGCGGCGGTTCATTCCCATCGCCCGGCGCCTTGGGCTTGAAGCTCTTCATCGACGCCCAGGCCTCGATCAGCGTGCCATCGACACTGAAGTGGTCGGTCGACAACAACCGCTTCACCTTCGGCTGGGCCAGCACCGCCGAGAGGAACCGCGCGGCGATCTCACCCTCCAGCAGCCGGTCGCGGTTCTTCGAGAACGTCGAGTGGTCCCAGGTCGCATCGTCCACGCCCAGGCCCACGAACCAGCGGAACAACAGATCGAACTCCAGACGCTCCATCAACTGCCGCTCCGAGCGGATCGAATAGAACGCCTGCAGCAGCATCGCCCGCAACAGCATCTCCGGCGCGATCGAGGGCCGGCCCATCCCCGAGTAGAGACCCGCAAAGTCCTCGCTCAGCGACGCCAGCGCCGCGTCCACCAGGCGCCGGATGGCCCTCAGCGGATGGTTCGGCCGAACCCGCGCCTCGATGTCCACATACGAAAACAACGACCCCGAACGCTGATCCGAACCCCGCATCCGCCTCTCCCAACCACCTCAGGCAGGAGTGAATCATGCCGAATCCGGCCGCGCCACCGACTTCTTCAACAGCCTGCTAGAGCGCCGTCCGACCAGATGGAAACTGTCTGGGCGGTCAGACGGCGCGTAAACGACTGAATCTAGAGCGAATGGCGATGTCCTCAGGGATTCCCTCAGCTCGAAATTCGCTCTAGGCTCCAGACTCATAACCACCAAATGACCATGGCGGCGATGAGGACGGCGGCGTCGTAAGCGACGGCGAGTTTGTCGTATCGTGTGGCGACGCGCCTGAAGTCTTTGAGACGGCTGAACATTCGCTCGATGAGGTTTCGGCGACGATAGAGCTGACGATCGAACGGGTAGGGGTTTTTGCGCGTGCGATTGTTGGGAACGATGGCGAGGGTTCCGCGGTTGGCGAGAAAGGCTCGGAAGCCGTGGCTGTCGTAGGCGCAGTCGGCGAGGCACAGCTTGGCGGGCGGCAGTGGGCCGATGAGTTCGGTGGCGGCGCGCAGGTCGCCGAGCTGGCCGGGCGTGATCACGAAGGCGATTGGGCGGCCCTGACCGTCAACCACGGCATGGACCTTGGTCGTCCGCCCGCCGCGGGAGCGGCCTATGGCTTGGGCAAGAGCCCCCCTTTTCCGCCGGCGGCGCAGCGGTGGGCCTTGGCATGGGTCGAGTCGAGCATGATCTCGGCCGGCGGGCCGCCAGAGGCCGCCAGCGTCTCGAAGGCCTCGCGCCAGACGCCCTTCTTCGCCCAGCGAACGAACCGGTTGTAGAGCGTCTTGCGCGGGCCATAGACCGCCGGCGCATCCACCCAGCGCGATCCGCTCATAAGCACATGCACAATGCCGCTGATCACCCGCCGGTCGTCCACCCGGGCCACCCCCCGCGTATCCTTCGGCAGCAAAGGCGCCAGCCGCTCGAACTGAGCCTCGCTCAGCCAGAAAACATCAGCCATCCAAACCCTCCCATCTGGAGAGCTTGAATCACTGTTCGGGCCAAACAGGAATCCCGTTTATGGGTCCTGAGCCTAGGACGCCCGCGCGAGGTCAACCTAAGCACATATGCGGGGTTCAGTCCGCCAGCGCCGGCTCCGGCGGAGCAGGGGACTCGGACGGATCTCCAGCTTTCCCGCGTGGGGAAGGTGGGCTTGCGGGATCGAACTCGAAATCCAGCTTGCCGTCTTTCAGCACCACCTTGACGTGGCCGCCCTTGGCGAGGCGGCCGAACAGAATGTCATCGGCCAGAGGTCGCTTTATCTGTTCTTGAATGACACGACCCAAGGGGCGGGCGCCGTAAAGCTCGTCAAATCCGTTTTTGGCCAGCCAGTCGATGGCCTCTTCAGAGGTCTCGATGGTGATATGACGATCAGCGAGCTGGGCCTCAAGCTGGAGAACAAACTTCTCAACGACCTTGCGAATAACCTCCTGGTTGAGAGGTTTGAAGGCGACGACGGCGTCAAGGCGGTTGCGGAACTCCGGGGTGAACAGTCGCTTGATCGCTTCCTCGTCCTGACCCTCAACCTTGCCGCGGCCGAACCCGATGGAGTTGCGCTGGGCGTCCGAGGCGCCGGCGTTGGTGGTCATGATCAGGACCACGTTGCGGAAGTCGACCTTCTTGCCGTTGGCGTCGGTGAGCGTCCCATGATCCATGACCTGAAGCAGGATATTGTAGACGTCCTGGTGGGCCTTTTCGATTTCATCGAGGAGAACCACGGCGTGCGGATGCTGGTCGACCGCGTCGGTAAGGAGGCCTCCCTGGTCAAACCCGACATAGCCGGGCGGGGCGCCGATCAAGCGGCTGACCGTGTGGCGCTCCATATATTCGCTCATGTCAAAACGTAGGAGCTCGATTCCGAGTGTCGCGGCGAGCTGCCGCACAGTCTCAGTCTTGCCAGTCCCGGTGGGGCCAGAAAACAAATAGCTGCCTATGGGCTTGTTCGGTTCGCGAAGCCCCGCGCGCGCCATCTTCATGGCTGAGGCGAGTTGATGCAACGCCTCGTCCTGACCGAAGACCGCGGACTTGAGATCGGTCTCAAGGAGCCTCAGGGCCTCAGTGTCGGATTTGGAGACCGACTTCGGCGGGATGCGCGCGATCTTTGCGACCACAGACTCGATCTCCCGAAGTCCGATGACCTTTTTGCGCCGACCTTCAGGCAACAGCATCTGCGATGCCCCAGCCTCATCGATGACGTCGATGGCCTTATCAGGAAGTTTGCGGTCAGTGATGTATTTGTCCGCAAGCTCCACCGACGCCCGCAAGGCTTCAGCTGTGTACTTCAGCTTGTGGAAGTCCTCGTAATAGGTCTTGAGGCCGCGGAGAATGCGGATGGTGTCCTCGACCGATGGCTCGTTCACATCGATCTTTTGAAAGCGCCGGACCAAAGCCCGGTCTTTCTCGAAATGCTGGCGGAACTCCTTATAGGTGGTCGAGCCCATGCACTTGAGCGTTCCCGACGCCAGGGCGGGTTTGAGCAGATTCGAGGCGTCCATAGCCCCACCGCTGGTGGCGCCGGCGCCAATCACCGTATGAATCTCGTCGATGAATAGGATCGCATTGGCGTGGTTCTCAAGCTCCTTGACCACCTGCTTGACCCGCTCCTCGAAGTCGCCGCGATAGCGGGTGCCCGCCAGAAGCGCCCCCATGTCGAGGCTGTAGATCGTCGCCTCCGAGAGCACGTCCGGCACCTCGCGCCCTACGATCTTGCGCGCCAGCCCTTCGGCGATCGCGGTCTTGCCCACGCCTGGGTCACCTACCAGAAGCGGATTGTTCTTCGTCCGCCGGCACAGGATCTGGATACACCGCTCCACCTCTGAAGCGCGGCCGATCAGCGGGTCGACCTTCCCCTGTTTCGCCTTCTCATTGAGGTTGATGCAGTAGGCTTCGAGCGCCTCGCCTCCGGTCTTGGCGGCGGGCTTTTCTTCCTCTTCGGTCGCACCCTTGGCCGGTCGCGTCTCGGAGAGCCCGGCTTTCTTGGCGATGCCGTGAGCGATGAAGTTCACCGCGTCGTAGCGGGTCATATCCTGTTGCTGGAGAAAATAGGCCGCGTGGCTCTCACGCTCAGAGAACACGGCCACCAGCACATTGGCCCCGGTGACATCCTCCCGCCCCGAGGACTGCACATGGATAACCGCGCGCTGCAGGACGCGCTGAAAACCGGCGGTCGGCTTGGCGTCCTCTCCATCCTCGACGACCAGGGATTTGAGGTCAGTCTCCACGTAGTCGCTGATCGTCTTGCGAAGTGCGGCAAGGTCCACATCGCAGGCTTTCATCACAGCCGCCGCATCGGCGTCGTCCAGAAGCGACAAAAGGAGGTGCTCCAGAGTCGCATATTCATGTTTGCGCTGGTTCGCATAGGCGACAGCGCGGTGCAGGGACTCTTCGAGATTGCGCGAGAAGGATGGCAAGACGGACCTCTCAATCCTTTTCCATAGTGCATTGAAGGGGGTGTTGGTGGCGTCGAGCGGTCTCAATGACCTGGGCCACCTTGGTCTCAGCCACCTCGTAGGTGAAGACGCCACAGACGCCGACGCCATTCTGGTGAACATGCAGCATGATGCGAAGCGCCGTCTCGCGCGATTTATTGAAAAACCGCTCGAGGACGTAAGTCACGAACTCCATTGGGGTATAGTCATCATTGAGTATCAGAACGCGATACATTGATGGTTTCTGGGTCCTGGTCTTCGTCTGCGTGACGATTGCCGTTCCCGTCCCGATGGTGGATTGGTCCTGCTCCTTGTCCGACACGAGGCTTCTCCAACGCGAGACGCCCGCGGCGCCTCAGAGGATTAGATATTCAAAGTGGCGCCGTTTGGAAGCCCCTTTGGCGCATACGACCGTGGACGAATTTCAGGCGCCTCGGTCCTGGGCGCCGGGGCATTCCAAGTCAATCAGGGCGGATTTGTGGATCAGGCGGTCGGCCATAGCCGGGCGGCGCCTCGAACGCCCGATGAATCGCCGTGTAGCGCTGGGACCAGACGGGTGGTCAGGCTATCGGAAAATATCCAGCGTTTGAGCGCCTGGCGCGCGGAATCGTAGATTTCTGGGACGTTGGACATCCCTCCGCCGCAAACGATGACATCCGGGTCAAGGATGTCGCAGACCACCGCGAAGGCTCGGCCCAGGCGATCCGTATAGCGCTCAAGCGCCATCATGGCCGCCGGCTCCCCGCGCCGAGCGTGTTCGATGATGGTCTCGCCTTTGAGCCTGAGCCCCGTGGCGCGGGTGTAATCGGCCTCGAAACCGGAGCCGGAGATCCAGGTTTCCAGGCAGTTCGTTCGCCCGCACCAGCAGGTTAGTCCATGCGCCTCATGGGGAGTCGGCCAGGGCAGGGGGGTATGTCCCCATTCGCCGCCAATCCTATTCACTCCCTCCACCAGCCCACCGCGGACGACCACGCCCCCACCGCAGCCGGTTCCCAGAATGGCGCCGAAGACGACCTCAGCTCCGGCGGCGGCGCCGTCAAGGGCTTCGGAGAGTGCGAAACAGTTGGCGTCATTGTGCAGGCGCACCGGCCGCCCCAGGCTCTCGGCGAGGTCACGGTCGAAGGCGCGGTCGTTGAGCCAGACGCTGTTGGCGTTCCGCACCAGGCCGGTCTTGGCCGAAAGGGACCCTGGCATACCGACGCCTACCGGGGCCTCGGCCGCTCCGGATTGCCGTTCCACCTCCCTGACGAGCTGCGTCACAGTCTTGAGAGCGGCGTCATAGCGCCCTGGGTTCGGCAGACGCTCGCGAGCCAGGAACCGCCCAGTTTCATCGAGCGCCGCCGCCTCAATCTTGGTGCCGCCGAAGTCGACGCCGATACGGACCATGGGATCTCCTGGCCTATAAGGCCGCCTTATCGGCCTATAGAGGCGGTGATCGCCGGGGCCAGCTTCGCCCAGTCGTCGATGCGAGTGTGACGTTCGGGCGCGGTGGGGGCCATGGCGCGGAGGCGGACGTCAGCGACCATCTGGAAGCGGCGCACGCTTGGTGCGGCCTCGGCCACGGAGTCGAGGTTAACCAGGAGGTCGTCAACAAACGCCACGCCTGCGCGGGACCGTTCAGCCATAGCCGCCACGGGCGCACCCTTAGGACCTGCGCCGATCACGAGGTCATAGGCGAGACCGTGGTCATCCAGCCACCGCTCACGCGCATCACGGCTTGCGGCTGGCGCGTTGGTGAGAATGACGATCCTGGCGACCCGGGCGATTTCAGACAGGGCCGCCGCGGCCCCAGGTGTCGCGTCCAAATCATGCCGATCGAGCGCGAAGTAGGCGTCGAAGAGCGCCCGTCCCTCCTCCAGAGTGATGGGGGCGGACTCACCCGGCCTGTAGAGGTTCTGGAATAGGGCGAATCGCTGGAGGCGCATTTCCAGGCCGTGGCTGGCGACGAACCGGCCAAAGCCTTCGACAAATAGGGCGAGAACCTCATCGACATCGACGACGACCAGGGGGATGTCGTGACGGAGGTCTAGGCGCTCGATCTGATCGGTGATCTCCGGCGCCAGAGTTTGAAGAGCGCTCCGATCAGCCAAGGCCCCCTCCGAGTGTGGCTAAACTCCGACTTAAGAATCTTGCGGTGTCTAGTCACTTCCAGACTTACGGCGACGGTGCTGGAGCCGTGCAAGACGAGACCCTAAATGCCCAAGACTGTGCTCATCGTCGAGGACAATGAGCTGAATCAGACACTCTTCGTGGATATTCTCGAGTCGCGTGGATATCTTACCTTGAGAACGCCCGACGGCGTAACGGGGTTCGAGATCGCCCGTGCGCGCCAACCCGATCTTATCGTCATGGATATTCAGTTGCCGGCGATTTCCGGGCTGGAGATCACCCGATGGATCAAATCGGACCCTTTGGTCGCACACATACCCGTACTCGCGGTGACCGCCTTCGCCATGCGCGGAGACGAAGCCCGTATCCGCGAGGCGGGATGCGAGGCCTACCTGCCAAAGCCGGTGTCTCTGGCCGCTTTCCTGGAGGAGGTGGAAAGTCTCCTGGCGCGATCGCCGTCGCGCGCCGGGCCTACTTGATTTTGGCTTCCACGAATTCGACGTGCTTGCGCGCCACGGGATCGTATTTCGTGACCTTCATTTTCTCGGTCATGGTCCGAGCATTCTTTTTGGCGACGTAAAAATAGCCAGTATCGGCGGTTGAGTTCAGCCGAATCTTGATGGAGGCGGGTTTGGCCATGGCGGGTTCCGATCAGTGAGCCGGCCCCAGGACCGGGAAATCAAGGCGCGCGAAAATAGGCAAGGCGGCCCAACTGTCAATCTTCGCGTGGCCACAGACGCGGATTACAGGGCCACAAGTCGCTGGCGACCGCGTTGAAAGCTGAGGCTTGGCGCAGGACGGCTCGGATCGCGCAGCCTTGAGGGGATCTCGTTGAGGACGAAACGCGTCACGCTGGGAAGATCGAGGGTGAGCGCCTCCTCAAGGGTAGGCCAGGCGATCTCGTCCAGTTCGCCACAATCGGGCTGGCGTTCGAGGCTTATCAGGTTATCGGCCATGGCCATGAAGAAACGGGCGTCGAATCGCTTGGGAGACGAGGGTGGAGTGATCGCCCGCGCGATGAATTCGAGCGGCGCCAGGTCCGGGAGCACGCCTTGAGCCACGAAATCCTTCCAGGGGCCGGTGACACGAGGCGGCGCAACGGTAAGATGTCGGGCCAGCAGGAGCCCCGTCTCCTCGAAAGTTTCACGTATCGCCGCCATCGCCAGAGCCCGGGCCCTGGCGGCAGGGGCCGTCTTCTGAAGACGCAGGGCTGTGTCTGGCGCAAGCTCGCGGGCGGCAGGGGCCAGATAATCGGCCGGATCGATTCGCCCCCCAGGGAAGACCCATTTGCCTGGCATGAAATCGTGTCCGCTGTTGCGCCGACCCATGAGGACGCGATGAGTTCCCGGGGTCGCGTTCCGTAAGAGAATTAACGTTGCGGCGTGGCGCGGCCGGACAGGACGAACGCCAGGACGTGGCTCAGGCGGGCGAGGCCCCAAGTCGTCAAATGCAGTGGCGCTCATGCCATGACCTTATGGGCTGGTCGCCCTAGGATCAAACCCGGGGATTCGTTCGCCGTATCGGGGGGCGGCCTTATCGGCCTTGACCTCTGTCATTGACTCCGCCTCGCGTTGGCCTCAAACGCCCAACGGTTATGCGACGCATTCGCAAAAGGCCGCTGCCCAGCGGCATGCTGATCGGAACTCTGGTTTGCTTTCTCGGTCCCTCGCCTTGCCCCCCGCTCTGGTTCGGTTCCTGACGGTCCTGGGGCCCGGGCTGGTCGTCATGCTCGCCGATACCGACGTGGGCAGCGTGATAACCGCCGGGCAGAGCGGCGTCCAATGGGGCTATAGCCTCATTCTACTGCAGCTTGTTCTCATTCCCATCCTGTTCATGGTGCAGGAATTGACCGTGCGCCTGGGCGTGTTCACCGGACGTGGCCATGGCGAACTCATCCGTGACGAATTCGGTCCTGTCTGGGCCTGGGTCTCTGTCGCAGGTCTTGGAGTCGCCACGCTGGGCGCACTTCTGACTGAGCTTTCGGGCGTCGCCGGGGTTGGCGAGCTCTATGGCGTGCCGCGAAGCCTGAGCCTTGCAGTGGCGGGGCTGGGCCTCGTCGCTATCACCATGACCGGTTCATACCGCCGCGTGGAACGCGCGGCCATCCTTGTGGGTCTGTTTGAATTCGCCTTCTTCGCCGTGGCCTGGGCAGCCCATCCCAATGGCGCGGAGATGGCGCGGCAGGCAGTCCGGATTCCGTTTCTGGACAGGGGGTATCTCTACCTGGTGGCGGCCAATATCGGCGCGGTCATCATGCCCTGGATGATTTTCTACCAGCAGTCCGCCATCGCAGACAAACGCCTGAAAGCGGAACACTTCGCCGCGGCGAGGCTCGATACGGCCCTGGGCGCTGTCGTGACCCAGCTTGTCATGGCGGCCGTACTGGTCGCTGCGGCCGCGACCTTGAAGGGGGCATCGACGCACCTCGATACAGTGGGCCAGTTGAGCGCGGCCCTGACGCCCCTTCTGGGCGCTTCCTTTGGACGGTTGGTGTTTGGTCTGGGCATATTGGGGGCGGGTCTGGTGGCGGCGATCGTCTCCTCCCTTGCCCTGGCCTGGGGCCTTGGGGAGGTCACCGGCTTCAAGCATTCCCTGGAGCATCCGCCGACCGAGGCCCGTTGGTTCTATGGCGTCTATGCCGCCTGTGTCCTGGGCGGGGCTGTGCTGGTCGCCGTAGTCCCAGATCTCGTCGCGTTAAATATCGGCGTTCAGGTGATGAACGCCCTGTTGCTTCCAGTTGTTCTCGGGTTCCTGATCGCTTTGGCCCGACGGAGTCTGCCGGACGACGTGCGCCTCAAAGGCCCCTATTTCGTCGTCGTCGTGCTTGTCTCGTCGCTCACCTGCGCCCTGGGTGTTTTGGGCGGACTTGCGGGCCTTGGGCTGACCTGAATCCGCCTAGCCGAATCGGGATCTTGGACCGCGCCCTTTTCGCATCGGTCCCGGCCGTCGTCTGACGGCTTGACGCCCTCGCGGACGGGAGCCTTCCGCCGCGGGTTCTGGGTCGCTCAACATGCGCAGGAGCAGCCCTCCCGTCACCGGCGTGGCTTCGGCCAATTCCACCTCCACCCGTCGGCCTAGTCGCCAGAGGACACCCGTGTCTGCATCCACCAAGGCGTGTGCGGTTTCATCGTGGTGGAGGTAACCGCCGCCCAACCGCGACACGGGAACCAGGCCGTCCGCGCCGGTCTCGTCAAGGCGCACGAAGAGGCCAAATCGGGTTACGCCCGTGATCCGCCCCTCAAACCGCGCTCCGATCCGATCGGCGAGATAGCCGGCGATATATCGGTCTGTCGCGTCGCGCTCGGCCGCCATGGCGCGTCTCTCGGTGGATGTGATGTGCCGAGCGATGTCCGCGAGGCCGCGCCGTTCCGCGTCGGTCTGGCCATCCTCGCCCAGGCCGAGACTGCCGATCAGGGCGCGATGGACGGTGAGGTCGGCATAGCGCCGAATCGGAGAGGTGAAGTGGGTGTAACGGGTCAGGTTGAGCCCGAAGTGGCCGAGGTTGTCGGTCGCATAGATCGCCTGAGACTGGGTTCTCAGGACGACTTCATTGACGATCTCGCTGTGCGGGCCGTCCCGGGTCTCCTCCAGCAGGCGATTGAAGCGGCGCGTTCGCGGCGGCTCGCCCTTGGTCCAGGGCAGGGCGAGACTTTCGAGAAAGTCCGCTAGCGCATCGAGTTTGTCAGCCGATGGGGCGTCGTGCACCCGGAATATAAGGTTGGCGCGCTTCTGCTCCAGAGTCTCCGCCGCGCAGACGTTCGCCTGAATCATCATTTCTTCGATCAGTCGGTGAGCCTCCAGCGTGGTCCGGTGCGAGATCGAGGTGACCCGCCCCTGGGCATCCAGCATGATCCGGCGCTCCGCGGAGGTGATCTCCAAAGGCGAGCGGCGCTCGCGCGCCGATCTCAGAGCCTGATAGCTCCGCCAAAGGGGTGAGAGTACGGTTTCCATCAACGGCGCTGTCTCAGCGTCGGGCGTCCCCTCGAAGGCAGCCTGGGCCTGCTCGTAGGTCAGGGAGGCGGCGGAGCGCATGAGGCCGCGAACAAACCCATGGCTGATCTTTTCTCCGGCGGCATCAAACACCATGCGCACCGCCAGACAGGCGCGGGTCTCGCCGGGCATGAGCGAACAAAGATCGGCAGAGAGAGCTTCAGGAAGCATGGGCTCAACGCGATCGGGAAAATACACGCTGTTGCCCTTGGCCCGGGCCGTGGCGTCCAGCGCCGATCCCGGGGTGACGAAATGGGCTACATCGGCGATGGCGACCCAGATAATCCATCCGCCTGGGTTTCTGATATCGGAGTCCGCTTCGGCGAAGACGGCGTCGTCATGATCCCGCGCGTCCGAGGGGTCGATGGTCACAAGCGGCAGGTTCCGCAGGTCCTGGCGACCTTTGAGGGTGGCCGGCTTTGCTGTCGAGGCCTCCGCCAGCGCCTCTGCAGGAAAGCCGAGGGGCAGGCCGTGCAGATGACAGGCAAGCAGAGACGCCGCCCGGGGATCGTCCTCGCGTCCGAGTCGTTCGAGCACTCTGGCGAGCTTTGCACCCTGACGGAACTCGCCGCTCACGAGTTGCACCAAGACGAGTTCGCCGTCCTCGACTCCGTCGGCGTCGCCAGCCGAGAGTCGCAGATGCTCACGCGAGCGGCGATCCACCGGTTCGATCTGCGGCGCCCCCCGGATCCTGCGAACCACGCCCAGGACACGGTGGGCGCTCTGCCCCAGGGGCTTGATGAGCCGAGCGATCGGGCGCTCCAGGTCCGGACCGGTTTCGAAGCGCACCAGCAGACGATCTCCAGGCCCAGGCGCCGGTCCAGCGACCGAGCCCGGAGCGAGACGATAGACTGGAGCCGACGTCTCCGCCCGGGTTGGCCGAACCAAAAGCTCGCCATCGGCGTCGCGTCCCGTCACTTCCACCACGGCGACAGAAGAAATGTCTCCCTCGCGGGGTTTGCGACGAGGCGCTGGCCTGCCCCGGCCGTGGGGCGATCGCCTCACCGCGACTTAGCCTTCGCGGACGGCTTCCGACTTTTGGACTTGGCGGCGGTCTTGGGGCGGGCCTTGGAGGCGGTTGCCGACGTCCGGCCCTTACTCGTCCGCCCCTTAGTCGCGCTGCCCTTGGCTTCCCGCGCATCCAGCAACACGAGCGCTTCCTGAAGGGAAAGAGAACCCGGATCTGCGCCGCGCGGAAGATTGGCGTTGGTGGTTTCGTGTTTCACATAGGGACCGTAGCGGCCCGACATCACCCGCACCGGCTTGCCCGATCTGGGGTGCTCGCCGAGCTCCTTCAAAGCCTGGGCCGTTGCTCCGCCTCGGCCGCGTCCGCCTGACTGCTTTTCCGCAAGAACAGCGACTGCGCGGTTGAGGCCTAGATCGAAAACCTCTTCGGTATTGGCGAGATTGGCGTAGATCCGGCCGTGTTGAACATAAGGGCCGTAGCGGCCGATTCCGGCTTTGATGATGACGCCATCCTCAGGATGCGGTCCAACCTCCCGCGGCAAGCTGAGGAGGCGAAGCGCCTTTTCCAGATCGACGCTTGCGGAGGGCCAGTCCTTGGGCAGGCTTGCCCGGATGGCGGGTTCGCCCTGAGCCTCGACATAGGGACCGAACCGACCGCCCTTGAGCCACACCACTCGGCCTGTAGATGGGTCGACACCCAGTTCACGATCCAGAGGCGGAGCCACGGAGTCTTCCGCTGCGCCGCTGGCGAGGGGCCGGGTGAAGCGACACTCCGGATAGTTGGAGCAGCCGAGAAAGGCGCCGAAGCGGCTGAGTTTGAGCGAGAGCCGCCCCACGCCGCAGGTGGGGCACAGACGCGGGTCTGATCCGTCGCCCTTGTCGGGGAAGATGTGGGGTCCCAGGGCCACGTTAAGGGCTTCCAGGACCTGTCCGGTTCGCAAACTGCTGATCTCGCCGATCGCCGAATGAAAGTCGGCCCAGAACTCGCGAAGCAGTCGTTTCCAGTTCAGTTCGCCGGCCGAGACGAGATCGAGCTTCTGTTCCAGGTCGGCCGTGAAGTCATAACCCACATAGCGGCCGAAGAACTGTTCGAGGAAGGCCGTCAGGAGCCGCCCGGAATCTTCGGGGACGAACCGGCCCTTGTCCATGCGGACATAGCTGCGGTCGCGCAGGACCGAGAGGATCGAGGCGTAGGTGGAGGGCCGGCCGATCCCGAGCTCCTCCATCTTCTTGACCAGACTGGCTTCTGTGTAGCGCGCCGGTGGTTCGGTCTCATGCCGGTCGGCCCGGACATCATGGACGCGGGCTGCGGCGCCCTCCTGTACCTGGGGCAAACGCCCGTCTTCGTCCTCGGCGGTATCTGCGTCGTCCCGACCTTCCTCATAGACCGCCAGATAGCCGGGAAAGAGCACCACCTGGCCGCTCGCGCGCAGTCCGGTCTGGCCATCATCCGTGACCAGGTCGATGGTCGTGCGCTCGACGCGCGCCGCCTCCATCTGTGAGGCGATCATGCGCTTCCAGATCAGCTCGTAGAGGCGGCCAAGGTCGGGGTCGAGGCGGAGTCGACCGGGATTGCGAGCCAGGCTGGTCGGCCGGATAGCTTCGTGCGCCTCCTGCGCATTCTTGGCCTTGGTCTTGTAAAGGCGCGGCTGCTCTGGGACAAAATCGACGCCATGCAGGCTGGCGATGACCTTGCGCGCCTCGTCGATGGCCTCCGGCGCCGACTGAACGCCATCAGTGCGCATATAGGTGATCAGACCCACGGTTTCGCCGTCCACCTCCACGCCTTCGTAGAGCTTCTGCGCGGCTTGCATCGTGCGTTGGGCGGAAAAGCCGAGTTTGCGCGCTGCCTCCTGCTGCAGGGTCGAGGTCGTGAAAGGTGGTGGGGGGGAGCGGCGCCCGGGCTTTTTCTCCACCGAGCGGATAGAGAACTCGCCCGTGGCCACTGCGTGACGGGCGGTCTCAGCCGCAGCGGCGTCAGCTATATCCAAGCGCCCCACGCGTTTGCCCCGATGGGTTACGAGCCGAGCCACGAAGGGATCGCCACCGGCGGAGACATCGGCCTCGACCGACCAGTATTCCCGCGAGCGGAAAGCCTCGATCTCCAGCTCACGCTCAACCACTAGACGCAGCGCCACTGACTGGACCCGTCCAGCCGATCGGGCGCCCGGAAGTTTTCGCCAGAGCACCGGCGAGAGTGTGAAGCCGACCAGATAGTCGAGGGCGCGACGGGCAAGGTAGGCGTCGACCAGTTCCATATCGATCTGACGCGGCCGGCCCATAGCCTCGGTGATCGCGCTCCGCGTGATCGCGTTGAAGACCACACGTTCGACGGCCACCGATTTGAGCGCCTTGCGCCGGGAGAGGTCCTCGAGGACGTGCCAGCTGATCGCCTCACCCTCCCGGTCCGGGTCGGTGGCGAGGACCAGTTTGTCGGCCCCTCTCAGGGCCTGGGCTATGTCAGAAAGTCGCTTGGCGGACTTCGGATCAACCTCCCAGCTCATCGCGAAATCTTCGTCGGGACGCACCGAGCCGTCCTTTGGCGGCAGATCTCGGACATGGCCGAAAGAGGCCAGGACTTGATAGTCTGAACCGAGATAGCGGTTGATGGTGCGGGCCTTGGCCGGGCTTTCGACGACGACGACCTTCATGCCTTCCTTCCGGGCCTGGCTTCGCCGCTGATGACTGCGCCCCTCAGCGCGCCAAGGCGGACGGAGAGAGTCAAGCGGGCAGGGTGCGGCAAGTGGGCGTGGACGCTTCCCGTGTCAACGTTTCGAGACGCTTGACGAGGCAGATTCGAAGGCGCGCGGGGGGTCAGGGACGCACCGCCATGCCGCCTGGCCGAAGATCGGCGCGTCCGGCGAGATGGAGCTCGCTCAGGGCCGCCATGACCTCCGGAAGCGCCGCGCCCGTGGCGCGGACCAGATGGTCGAACGGAGTCGGAGCGGGTGAAAGCAGAGATTCGACCCGGTCTATCAGGGTGGCGTCAGAGGTGTCGTTGAGGGCTTCGACAACGGTCCTCCGGCGAGTCTCGGAAGTCCGCGGAGATGGAGATATCGCGCGGGGGGATTGGGCCAGATCTGACTGTGGGTTGAATGCCAGCCGTGGCAAGGTTTCAAGAACCGCGAGCACGTCGGCCGCGGTCTCCACCAGCGTGGCCCCCTGCCGGATCAGTTCATTGACCCCTCGCGCCCTGGGGTCCGAGGGATGCCCTGGTGCAGCGAAGACCTCTCGTCCCAAATCGCCAGCCAACCGGGCCGTGATCAGCGAGCCCGAGCGCAACTCGGCCTCGACGACGAGGACGCCACGGGACAAGCCGGCGATGATCCGATTGCGACGCGGAAAGTCGCGCGCCCGGGCTTCATAACCAAGCGGGCGTTCCGACAAGAGGCAGCCCGCGGCTGCAAGGGTATCATAAAGTCGTGCGTTCTGGGGCGGATAGACACTGTCGACGCCGCCGGCGAGAACCGCGACGCTCCCCGTGGCTATGCTTCCCTCATGAGCGGCGGAATCGACCCCGCGCGCCATGCCCGAGACGACCGTCCACCCGGCTTGGCCAAGTGTGGCGGCAAGCTCGCGCGCCAGGGCAAGGCCGGCGCCCGAGGCTTCGCGGGATCCGACGATAGCCAGGCAGGGGCCTTTAAGGAGTTCGGGATCGCCGAGGGCCCATAGCGCTGGGGGCGGGGGTTCGTTGGCCGCGAGCAGGGCCGGGAATCCAGCCTCGCAACTGAGTATCAACTGGGCGCCCAGGTCTGCTCCGGCGGCGAGTTCTTTTTCGACGTCAACTGCCGATGGAATGGCCAACGGGGCTGAGCGACCGTTCTCACGAACCAGACCAGGAAGGGCGTCCAGCGCCGCCTCGGCGCCGCCAAACCTATTGATGAGGCTCATGAACGCCGCCGCACCGACTCCCTCGGTGCGCGCGAGGCGCAGCCAGGCCACCCGCTCCGCTGGGGAAAGCGCCGTCATGTCGCCGACTTGCCGCGCCCTGCGCCGATTTTCGGCTCCTCGCCTTTGAGAAGCCGCGAGATATTTCCACGATGCCTCAGATAGATGAGCGCCATCATGCCGACAGTCAGACCCAATCCGCCATCCGCGCGGGCGTGAGGGTCAAGCAGAAGGAGCCAGACGGGGGCCAGGAGGGCGGCGGCCAGGGCAGCCAGTGACGAAAATCGAAAGACCATCGCCGTGGCGATCCACGTGGCGCCGGCGGCGAGTCCCACCGGCCAGTAGAGCGCGAACAGTACGCCGTAAAACGTGGCGACCCCTTTACCGCCCTTGAAACCGAGCCAAACGGGATAGAGGTGGCCGACAAACGCGGCGCCACCAGCCAGCGGCGCGAATCTGGGTCCGAAGATGGCGCCAGCCATGAGGACGGCGGCCGCCCCTTTCCCAGCGTCGCCCAGGAGGGTGATCAGGGCGAGATCGCGCCGCCCCGTTCGCAGCACATTTGTCGCGCCGATATTGCCCGAACCAATCTGGCGAATATCCCCCGCCCCGCCGAATTTGGCGGCGATGAGGCCAAACGGTATCGCACCCAGAAGATAGCCCCCGCACGCCGTGGTTAGCGCAGGCGCCAGAAGGGGTGACAAGGAAAGCGCCGTGAACATGTCGTGAACTCTACGCCAAGCTGCGCTGCGAAAGAAGGGGGGGACTCGAAGCCCTCACCCTCGACACTCAGATTCATAGATGATCTCGCCTTCGGCCAGGGTGGTTAGGACTTGGCCCTGAAGCCGCCGCCCATCAAAGGCGGAATTCTTCGATTTCGACGCGAGCGCCTGAGCATCGATGATGCGCGGCGCGTCAAGATCAACGACAATCAGGTCCGCCGGGGCGCCTCTCGCGAGCCGTCCGAACGGTTTGCCGAGCGCCCGGGCCGGAGCGAGGCTGGCGGCGCCGATTAGCCGCGTCAACGGAGCGTGCCCCTCGTGATATAGCGTCAAAAGGGCGGACAGAAGCGTCTCCAGCCCGATCGATCCCGGGGTCGCCTCCTGAAAAGGCAGCCGCTTGTCTTCGGCCGGAGCCGGAGCGTGGGCCGATACGATGATGTCGATAAGCCCCGTCGCCAGCGCTTCGACAAGGGCGGCGCGATCGGATTCCCCACGCAGAGGCGGGGTGAGTTTCCAGAATGTCCGATAATCGCCAATATCAAATTCGTTGAAGGTCAGATGGTTGATCGACACCGTGGCGAGAAGCGGAAGGTTGCGGTCCTTGGCTCTGGCGAGACTGGGCAGCGATGCTTCGGCGCTGATCTGGTCGGCCAGGAGGCGTGCGCCGGAGTCTTTGACGAGGTCGAGCAAGGCGAGGTCCCGCTCTAGCATGATGGTCTCGGCTGCGGCCGGCGCACCGGCAAGACCGAGCCGCCCGGCGAACTCGCTCTCGTGCGCCGCCGCGCCATCGCTCAACCAGGGATCGGAAGGCCGGTGCGCCACCATGACGCCGAGGCCTCCCGCATAGGCCATGACCCGGCGCATGACCCGCGAATCCACGATCGGACGGTCGGCGTCGCAGACGAAGGCGCAGCCCGCATCGTGCATCAGACCGATCTCGGCCAGAGCCTTGCCCTGCAGTCCCTTGGTGGCGGCTCCCGCCGGGATCACCCGGCCGAGACCGATATCTCTGGCGCGCCGCAGGATGAAATCGACGACGGCCGGATCGTCCACGGGCGGGTCGGTATCCGGCATCACCACCAGTGTTGTCACGCCTCCGGCGGCGGCGGCGCGAAGGGCGGATTTGAGGGTTTCCTTGGGCTCGGCGCCCGGCTCCCCGGTCTTGACGCGCAAATCGACCAGGCCGGGACAAACCATGTTCCCGTCGGCATCGATCGTTCGAGCTTCTGTCGGCGCGCCGGGCGCCTGGGCCTGATGAACCACATCGGCGATCTCATCGCCGACGATCAGAATGGCTCCAGGACCATCATAGCCGGATTCAGGATCAACGAGCCGGGCGTGTTCAATGACGAGGGGCGCGCGGCTCATCGGTTGTCCAACCTCGCCGCCAGCGACGCCAGGATGGCCATACGCATGGCCACCCCCATCTCGACCTGGTCCTGGATCAGGCTGACCTCCAGATCGTCGGCCACGTCGGAGTCGATCTCCACCCCCCGGTTCATTGGCCCCGGATGCATGACCCTGACGTGCGGCGCGGCGGCGGCGAGCTTTTCGCGATCGAGGCCGTAGAGGCGGAAATATTCGCGCAGAGACGGGGCCAAGGCGCCCTGCATGCGCTCGAACTGGAGGCGCAGCATCATGACAACATCGGCGCCGGCGATTCCCTCTCTCAAGTCATGGGACACTTCGACGCCCCAGCGGGCGACCTGGGCCGGCATCAAGGTCGGCGGGCCGACGACCCGTACGCGCGCACCCATCATGGTTAAAAGCGCGACATTGGATCTCGCCACACGGCTGTGCAGGATGTCGCCGCAGATCGCTACAGTCAGACCATCAAGTCGTCCAAAGGCCCGCCTCAAACTGAGCGCATCCAAAAGCGCTTGAGAGGGATGCTCGTGGGCGCCGTCTCCTGCGTTGACCACGCTGCAGCCGACTTTCTGGGACAAGAGCGACGCGGCCCCAGAAGCTGCATGCCGGATCACCAGGATATCGGGCTGCATGGCGTTCAGCGTCACTGCCGTGTCAACCAGGGTTTCTCCCTTGGTGATCGAGGAGGTGCGGGGGCTCATATTGACCACATCCGCTCCCAATCGTTTGCCCGCCAGTTCAAAGGAGCTCTGCGTCCGGGTCGACGCCTCGAAGAAAATGTTGATGAGGGTTCTGCCCTTGAGCAGGTCGACTTTCTTTTTGGCCTGCCGGTTAAGGACGACGAATCGATCGGCGAGGTCGAGCAGGGCGGCGACCTGCAGGGGATCGAGATCCAGTACGCTGAGGAGATGGCGACGGGGAAACGGCTGCGCCAGATGGCGAAGGTCGTCGAAATCGGGCGGATCGAGCGGATTGCCAGAGGACATTAAAGCGCCGTCATAGGGGGCTTTGCGATTCCGTTCAAACCGCGAGGGCCTTCATAGCCAAATCTGGCCTACCGATGCCGATTACACCTCCGACCTCCGGCTGCGTGAGGCTCAGGAGATGCGGTCGAGGGCGCCTTGAAGGATCCAGACTGCGGCGAGGCTATCCACCTTACGGGACCGCGATGCGCGGCTCGCATCGGCCTCTTCGACAAGCATCCTCTGGACGGCGACTGTGGACAGACGCTCATCCCAAAACGCGATGGGAAGATCACGGCGGCGAAGCAGGTTCCGAGCGAAGGCGCGCGTGGACTGGCATCGCGGACCCTCCGTTCCGTCCATGTTCAGCGGCAGGCCGATCACCAGGCCGGCGGCGCCGCGGGTCTCCATCAAGGCGAACAGCTCTGTCAGGTCGCGTTCGAACTTCCGGCGCAGGATGAGTCCTAGCGCACTGGCGATGGTCAGGGTGATGTCGGAAATGGCGACGCCGATCGTTCGCTCGCCCAAGTCCAGGCCAGCCACGGTCGCGCCGCGCGGCAGGACGTCGCGAAGTTGGGGAAGATCAATGATCGGCATGACCGCCTTTTCACTCCTCTGGCCTCGCTCTCCAAGAGGTCTTGTCAAAGATCAGCGCCGCGCCTAACCGAAGCCGCCCATCACCCAGAGAGGCGCCGCTCGGGCGCTCAATGCCCATGTCACTTGATCCCGAAGCGGTTCGGAAGGTCGCCAGCCTTGCCCACCTAGAGATCCCCGAGTCGCGTCTAGCCTCACTGGCTGATGAACTCAGCGGAATCCTCGCCTGGATCGAACAGCTCGACGAAGTTGATACCGATAAGGTGGAGCCGATGACTTCCGCCGTCGCCGCGTCGCTTCCGATGCGCGAAGATAGGGTTACCGACGGCGGCGATGCGGCGGCCGTTCTCGCCAATGCCCCCGCTGTCCGGGAGGGGTTCTTCGTGGTTCCCAAGGTCGTCGAATGAGCCGCCTGGTCGATCTTACCCTCGCCAAGGCTCTTGAGGGCCTAGGGCGGCGGGAGTTTTCCGCCGTAGAGCTGACAAAGGCCTATCTGGCTGAGATGTCGGCCGCACGCCCTCTCAACGCCTATGTGCTTGAGACGCCCGAGCAGGCCCTGGCCATGGCGCAGCGCAGCGATGAGAAACTGGCGCGAGGCGAGGGCGGCCCTCTTGAGGGAGCCCCGCTTGGCGTCAAGGATCTGTTCTGCACGAAGGGCGTGAGAACGACGGCGGCCTCACGCATTCTCGGTGAATTCACTCCGCCCTATGAGTCAACCATCACCTCTCAGCTTTGGCGCGATGGCGCGGTTATGCTGGGCAAACTCAACATGGACGAATTCGCAATGGGTTCGTCGAACGAGACGAGCGCCTTTGGTCCGGTGGTCAATCCTTGGCGGTCGCGCAACTCCAACCGAGCGCTCAGTCCAGGCGGATCATCCGGAGGCTCGGCTGCGGCGGTGAGCGCCCGGATCGCGCTTGGGGCGACGGCCACCGACACCGGCGGCTCCATCCGCCAGCCGGCTTCCTTGACGGGCACGGTAGGCGTCAAGCCCACCTATGGCCGCTGTTCGCGGTGGGGCGTCGTTGCCTTCGCCTCGTCTCTGGATCAGGCGGGCCCCATCGCCAGGACGGTGGAGGATGCCGCTTTGCTGCTGCGCTCCATGAGCGGGCATGACGCAAAGGACTCCACAAGTCTTCCGGTCGAGGTTCCGGATTTCTCCGCAAGCCTTGGCCGCAGTCCCAAGGGCCTTCGCATTGGCGTGCCCAAGGAATATCGCATTGATGGAATGCCCCCTGAGATCGAGCGTCTGTGGTCTGATGGCATCGCCTGGTTGAAAGATGCGGGATGCGAGGTCGTCGACGTGTCGCTGCCACACACCCGTTACGCCCTTCCAGCCTACTATATCATCGCCCCGGCTGAAGCGTCGTCCAACCTCGCGCGCTACGATGGCATGCGCTACGGCTTGAGGGCTGAGGGCGCCACCCTCCGTCAGGTCTACGAGTCAAGCCGAGCGGAAGGATTTGGGGACGAGGTCAAACGCCGGGTGATGATCGGCGCCTATGTGCTGTCAGCCGGCTATTATGATGCCTACTACCTCAAGGCCCAAAAGGTGCGCCGTCGGATCGCGGACGATTTTTCCTCGGCTTTCGAGACTGTGGACGCCCTGCTGACCCCGACCGCGCCGTCGGCCGCGTTTGCCCTCGGCGAAGCCAAGGCCGATCCGGTGGCCATGTACCTGAACGATATCTTCACCGTGACCGTGAATCTCGCTGGCCTCCCTGCGATCAGCCTCCCGGGAGGCCTGGACGCCGAGGGCCTTCCCCTTGGTCTTCAACTGATCGGCCGACCGTTGAATGAAGAGACCCTGTTCACCTTGGCCCGGACCATGGAGCAGGCGGCTGGATTCGAGGCGCAGGCCGAACGCTGGTGGTGAGTGTGAGGTGAGCGATACCCGGCCGGAAGGGACGCGGCGCGTCTGGCTGACCGTTGGCGAGGTGGTGGCGGTCGCCGCCCTCGCGATCGCCGCGCTGAACTATTGGGAAAGCCACCAGGAGCGACTGGCGGAAGCGCGGCGGGTCAGCTTGGACGCCCAGGCCCAGGCGGCTCTGGTGATGCGCGGCGAAGTCATAGATGGCGGCAGGGCGCTCGCCTTGGCGCCTATCCGTTCCGAACAGGTGATCTCGAGTGAGCGTTATGTCTTTCCACGCGCAGTTCTGGCCGACCCGGTCTCGCTGAGCGCTACGCGGCCAGAGATTTTGGTCGCCTGGCTGGCGCCGCGTCTGAGGGAGACCCTCGGTGGGTCGCGGCTGCGCAAGCCCGGCCACATCGGCCTCCCCTTGGTTATCGAGACAAGTTACGTGGAGGGCGGAGAGCCACGAAGCGATTCAACCCTCTATGTGTTGGGAGTAGCTTGGCGCCCCAGATGGCTCACCGGGCCGCATTTCACCTTGACAGGTCTCGCCCTGGTGCGACGCTCCATCACTGGCGATCCTTCGAAGGCGGCAGACGCGGCTTGGCGCCCGGCATCGTCGGGGAGCGAGACTAAGGCGTCATAGGCCGATAGAACCTGCTCCGGCATTGGGACGGGCCCCGCAGGCCTTGCAAACCCGGTCTGAAGGCGGGCCGCTCAGGGACAGATCACCGCAGACGGGGCACACCTCCGCTGGCTCGAGCGCCCGGTCTCGGGGTGCGGGTGTGCGATTGACCGGCAAGAAGACCAGATTGTCAGGGGCGACCCCGCGCGAGAAGCCCTTGGAGATGAACCGGGCGACCGGTTGTGGTTCCGCCTCGCCAAGCCCTTCTCGGTCCAGAGCCCCGGCGTCGCCGGCCGCCAGATCCGTGCGGTCGAGATAGGAAACGCCAAGTTCCCGGAAGACATAGTCCAGGATGGAGGTGGCGGATCGTATTTGGTCGTTCCCCGTGACCGGACCTGCAGGGTCAAAACGGGTGAAGACAAAAGCATCCACGAACTCGTCCAGCGGGACGCCATATTGCAGTCCGATGGACACGGCGATGGCGAAGTTGTTCATCAGCGAGCGGAAGGCGGCGCCTTCCTTGTGCATGTCGATGAAGATCTCGCCGAGAGCGCCGTCATCGTACTCTCCGGTGTGCAGATAAACCTTGTGGCCGCCGATTGTCGCTTTCTGAATATAACCCTTGCGCCGGTCTGGCAGCCGCTGTCGTCCGGGAGATGCGGCGATGATACGCTCGACCACGCGTTCAACGATTTTTTCCTGGCGCGGGATATGGGGGGGGCGGGGTTCCTCAATCTCTGGAACATCGAGCTGAAAGCTGTGCGGCCGGGGCAAACGGTCGAGGCGCACGATACGCAGGCCGGCCTCGAAACCTTCGATGAGGCGCGCCTCGGCCTCGAAGATCGAGGCCTCGGACGGGAGCTCGATCCGGACGGGAATCGGAGAGTCGATAAGGCCGTCCAGAGCCGCCGCCATGGCGATCTTTGCGGTTAGAGCGATTTCCGTCGCCGGTTGCAAAGTGGCCCGGACCGCGACGGGCAGGGCGCCGGTCTGGGCGCCTGTCCCCACGCCCAGGATGTATGCCTGAGCTTCCGCGATCTCCGAGGCGGAAAACCCGGCCAGGCTGAGCGGGGACGCGTCACCAGACTCGCCGCCTAGCACGTCCCGCACAAAGCCCTCGCCCAGAACTTGGGGTGAGAATGCGGTCTCCAAAGATCCCGCCAGCGGTAGCGCGGCCTCGACCGCCTGCAGTTCCAGTTCCGTGAAGCCCGCTGCCGCGAGTCGGTCAGCATCGAGTCCCGGAGCGCCTTCCAAGGTGCGGTGGCCCAGGAGCCCCAAGCGCACCTGATCGAGATCGACGTCGAGGCGGGAGAGCCCCTCGACCGCAGCGGGATGAAGGACCGGAAAGATCACGCCATCCGCGGTTTGAGCTGGGGTGACTGGGCCGTTCCAGGGCTCGCCGTCAAGGGATAGGCCACCCAGGCGAAGACGAAGCTCGGGCGAGCACACCGGCCCGGTGACTTCGAAATTGCGACGGCTAAATCCTGAGGGCGCACGCGGTGGGGCGCCCATCCTGGCGCCCAACTCCTGGGAGGCGCTCATGGCGGCTTTCCGGACAGCGCCCAGGATCTCCTGGGCGCGCTTGCGCCCCGCGTCCGAGTCAAAGGCGAGCCCTTCGGCGACGAGGCGTTCTGCGAGCCCTGCGACCCCCAGGGACACGGATCGGTGGTCCCGGCGGAGGCAGGCGCCTTCAGCGGAGCCTGCGAAACCGACAGAAACCTCAATGTCGAGCGCCAGGACCAGGCGCTGAGCGAGTTCCGCCAGCTCCAGGGGCTCACGGACTCGCAAGACGTTGATGGCCGCCCTCGGTCCTGCAAGCCCCCGTGTTCGCGTCAAAGCGGCGGAGCTGTGCCTCGCAAGTTCCAGGCGAGGATGTCCCCAGGCCAGGGCCGCCGCCCGGCGGAGCGCCTCTGGGCCGGCACGAGACGGAAGAAGGGCCACGCCCTCCTCCGGGCCTGTCGTCATGTGGAGGTCCGCGGCGCCCAGCGCGATGGCGTCTGCGATCATCTCGTCGGGTAGGCCGCTATCCCTGGCCGCGTGGATGGCCCGCGCCAAGGCGGAGTTGGCATGGGCATCGACGCAGCCTTCGCCCTCGCAACGGCGGACGGCCTCACTCACCGCCTCAAGCCGCGGGTGAGGCGGTGTTGTCTGATCGGGAAGGCTTGGGTGTGAGGTCAGCTCGATGATCGACGGGCTCGGAGCTTGAACCGGGTCATCGGCGAGGGGATGGAGCCGGGCGCCGAAGGGAAGAGCCATACCGGGCGCCGCCTTGCCGGAGACGATCGCCGCGACCAGGGCGCTGCGAAAGGCCTGAGCGTCATAGCGGGTTCCCAGATGTCCCGTTGCGAGGCCCCATTTTGCGAGTCTGGAGGCATAGGCATCCGGCCCGCCTCCCAGCCACACGCTCAAGGTGGCGTCCTCAGGCAGTGGGGGGATTGGGCTTGGCAGGTCTTGGGGTAGGCGATTGGCCCAGTCGAGCCAGGCTTCCACTCTCGCATCTGTCCAATCGTCAGGAGCGAAGACGTCGATCACGGCGCCGGTGGTTTCAAGTCGGCGGGACGAGCCGGAGACGGGGACTGGGGGCGGCGTGAACCGGGCGCGGCGTGGCATGACAGGCCTCTCTTGCATCGACGCTAGGAGAGGCCGTCCTGTGAGGCAATAGATATTGGGGTCGGTAAGAGGACAATCGCTAGATATGGTGCAGAACGCTGTGGGCAATTTGAACGCCCGTCCCACTGGACGTGTCCGGGAGGCCCGCCTATAGACCCTGCGTGCTCAAGGCGATTTTCACATGGTGGTTCGGGGCCACGATCGGCGCCCGGAACCAGATTCGGCGCTCGGCCCGTCTTGTAGGTCACGACGAGTGGGGCAACGCCTATTACGAGAGCGTCCATCCGCGCTATTCCTATGACGGGCACACGCGTCGCTTCGTGATCTACAAGGGCTATGCCGACGCCTCCAAGGTGCCGCCCGAGTGGCACGGCTGGCTGCATCACACCTTTGATGAACCGCCAACTCTCGCGCCGCTGCCGCGAAAGAGCTGGGAGAAGGACCACAAACCCAATCTCACCGGGACCGTCTGGGCCTGGAGGCCCAAGGGGGCGCTCTCGCGCGGAGGAGAGCGTCCACTATCCGGGGCGGATTACGAAGCGTGGACCGGCGACTGACCCGCACGTTGGCGCGCCTCACAAGCAGGGCGGCGCCAGGGGTCATTGCTGTTGGCGTCGGGGCGCTTTCAGTCTCTGCCCAGACAACTCTGCCGCCCGTCCCCCCCGCGGTCTCTTCGCCTTTGCCGCCGCCTCCGGCTCTGGGACCCTTAGCGACCCCTCCGCCGGCGGCCCCAGCCGCCGTGAGTCCTGCGCCGCCGCCGCCACCGCTCCGCCCCTCGAATCTTCCCGTGCGCGATCCGATCGCCGTCATCAGGGTTCTGGACAAAGTCACGGCTGAGACTCTGCGCTTTGCGGCGCCTGTGGGGCGTCCCGTGCGCTATAAGACTCTGGTGTTTCAGGTGAAGGCCTGTGAGATCTGGGGGGCGGGAACCGCGGACCCACGGCCCTCCGCTTATCTGGAAGTGGAGTCAGAGGCCCCGGGCACAGCGCTTCGCGACGTGTACAAGGGCTGGATCTTCGCCAAGGCGGCAGGCGTTCACCCGTTTGTCCATCCGATCTACGATGCCTGGCTCGAGGATTGCATCGCCCAGGCTCCCGGGGTCTGAACTGGCGCAGCCAGGAAGTCGGCTTCCGCCCGCAGAGCCTCGTCGAGACAAGATCTGTAGGTCTCGCGTGAAATCTCCACAGCCCCGAGCCTTGTGAGATGATCGGTCACGAATTGTGCGTCCAAAAGACGGAAGCCGCCAAATCTCAATCGGGCCACTAAGTGCACGAGGGCGACCTTGCTCGCATCCCGCTCGCGCGAGAACATGCTCTCGCCGAAGAAGGCGGCGCCGAGCGCGACGCCATAGAGGCCGCCGACCAGTTCATCGCCTCTCCAGGCCTCCACCGAATGTGCACGGCCGCGATCGAACAACTCCCCGCAGAGCCTTTCGATGACGCCATTGATCCAGGTCTCGCGGCGATCAGGGCGAGGCTCAGCGCAACTGCGGATCACCTCACGGAATGCTGTATCCACGCGCACTTCGTACCGGTCGCTGCGCACGGTCCGCGCCAGGCGTCGAGGCACTTTCAGGCCCTCGAGCGGAATCACCCCCCTGCGAACGGGGTCGACCAGGAATATCTGCCGATCATGCCGGGAGTCCGCCATGGGAAACACGCCCTGGCCATACCAGCGCAGCAGATCATCGGCGCTCACCTTGGGCTCTGTGGTCATCCGTTCCACCCGTTAAGGAGCTCAGCCTCGCGGATAGCAATTGGCGATGACAAACACCCTGATGGCCTCCAGGCTCCGAAGGGGCGTCAAGCTCAGGGCGAACAGACCGTCATGGGCGTTTTCGCACATCAGCGCCGAGACCTGTGACCGGCCCGCTTCGACCGTGCAAACGGCTCCATCGGAAGACGCGAGACCGCTGGTGTCTGGAGCGTTGAGCAAAAAGACCGGTCCGCAAGGACCGACCCGCCCGCCGCCCAGCGAATCCAGCCGCGCCTGAAGTCTCGTCTCGATGCGGGCCGCGCTGGCTTGGTCGATCACCGGTTGGATCTGAGCTGACGAATGAGTTTGGGCTGAGGCGGCTCCGGACGCCACAACGAGCGCGCAGAGAACCAGGGCCGAACACGTGCGCAATCTGAGCTCTCCCAATGGCGGCGGCCTTCCTTACCCGATTTCCCGTCGCCGCGCGCGGCGCCCGTCATTGCCAATAGGTCGTCGAGGAGGGATGCTCAAAGCTGTTCAGATGCGACCAAAGAGGGCGGCATGGATCGATCAATGGCGGCGCTCGCGTTGGGCTCGGCCCTGGCGCTAGCGAGCGCATATCCCGCGGTGGCCAAAGATGTGTCGAGACAGGTGGCGAAGGCATGGGTGGCGTCCCACGAGACCCAGATTTTGGACGAATTCACCACGTTTCTGGCTATGCCTGATGTCGCCACCACGATCGCGGATGTCGATAAGAATGCCGACTATCTCAAGTCGCAGCTTGAGGATCGAGGGTTCAAGGTGCGTATTCTTCGAGCGGCGCCGGACACACCGGCTACGGTGTTTGCAGAGTTACGAACGCCGGGCGCAAAACGGACCGTGCTCTACTACGCCCACTACGATGGTCAGCCGACGGCTCAGAAGGGCTGGCTTTCGCCACCCTTTCAGCCGACCATGAGAACCGGAGCGCTCAGTACAAATCCCGCTGTGGTGAATTGGCGAGCAGTTCCTGCGCCGCGGGATCCGAGCTGGCGAATCTATGCCCGGGCGGCCGGTGACGACAAGGCCTCGATAGAGGCCCTTCTCAACGCTCTGGATGCCATGAAGTCGGCCGACGTCAAGCCGTCGGTTAACATCAAACTCTTCTATGAAGGCGAAGAAGAGCAGGGATCGCCACACCTTCGCGCGATCGTCGACCAGAACCACGACCTGTTGAGTGCTGACCTCATCGTCATGGGTGACGGGCCCATGCACCAGAGCGGACGGCAGCTGGTTAACTTCGGCTCTCGCGGCGTCATGGGGATGACCCTCACCGTCTACGGGCCCGTAAGGCCGCTGCATGATGGCCACTATGGAAGCTGGGCGCCTAGCCCGGCGGTCGACATGGCCTACCTGATCACCTGCCTCCGGGCTGAGAACGGGGATATCAAGATCCCGCATTTCTATGATGACGTCACGCCGCCGAGCGAAGCTGACAAGGCCGCGTTGGCGGCGCTGCCTCCCGTCGAAGCCCAGCTGAAAGAGAATCTCGGAATCGCCAGACCGATCACAACGTCGCGTCTTGCGGACAGCTATTTCCGTCCGACGCTGAACGTGAGAGCGATTCACGTCGGTGACACAGGGCCGGACGCCGCCAACGCCATCGCCACCCACGCCGACGCCTCTTTCGATTTTCGTTTGACCCCTGGCGAGCAGCCGGAGCGCGTCAAGACGCTCGTCGAATCTTATCTTGAGAGCTTGGGCTGGCATGTGACCTCGGGCCCGCCCACCATGGAAGACCGTCGAACTTACTCACACATCGTTGAATTGCACTGGGACGCGGGCGAGTCGACAGCCGTGCGCACGCCCCTGGATGACGTGGCGGCCCAGGCGGCGGTCCGGGCCATTTCAGCTGAGGAAGGGGCCCCAGTCCTTGAGCTGCCGATGGTTGGCGCCAGTTCCGGGATGGCGGAGATCGTGACCGGGCTCAAGTCGCCCATGATTGGAGTCAGCATCGCCAATTTCGACGACAACCAGCACGCTGAAAATGAGAATCTTCGACTCAAGAACCTATGGGACGGCATCGCCGTCTATACGGCCCTTCTGAGCGAACTCGACTGGTGAGCGGGCGCTAGGCTTGGCTGGCGATCCAGCGCTCGAGCCAGTGGATGTCATATGTTCCGGCTTGAAAATCCGGCTCGTTCAACAGGTCCTGAAAGAGAGGGATTGTCGTCTCAACTCCGCCAACGACCATCTCCGCAAGGCAACGCTTCAGCCGGGCGAGCGCTTCTCCGCGATCGCGCGCATGAACGATGAGCTTTCCCGCGAGACTGTCGTAGTAGGGCGGTATCGCGTAACCGGCGTAGAGACCGGAGTCGAGCCGTACGCCCAGGCCGCCTGGCGCATGAAAATCCGTCACGACGCCCGGCGAGGGAGTGAAGGTCCGGGGATTTTCCGCATTGATGCGGCACTCGATGGCATGCCCCTCGAAAGTGACGTCTTCCTGGGTGAAGGAAAGCGGCAAGCCGGCGGCGATGCGAATCTGCTCTCGCACGAGATCGATCCCAGTAATCGCTTCGGTTACAGGATGCTCCACTTGAAGGCGGGTGTTCATCTCGATGAAGAAGAACTCGCCGTTCTCGTAGAGGAACTCAATGGTGCCGACGCCGAGGTAGCCGATGGCGCGGACGGCATCAACGACGACCTTGCCGATCCGCGCTCGCGCGTCGGCGTCGATAACCGGCGAGGGAGCCTCCTCCAGCATTTTCTGATGACGACGCTGGAGCGAACAGTCTCTCTCGCCCAGGTGGCAAACGGCGCCAAAGGAGTCCGCGATCACCTGAAGTTCGATATGGCGCGGCGTCGCCAGATAGCGTTCCATGTACACGGCGTCATCGCCAAAGGCCGCCTTGGCCTCGGCCCTCGCCGTGGAGAAGGCCTCCGACACCTCCTCGCGGGACTTGGCGACTTTCATGCCGCGCCCGCCTCCGCCTGCCGCCGCCTTGATCAGAACCGGGTAACCAATCTCGTCTGCGGCCCGAAGAGCATCGGCCTCGGTCTCCAGGCCGCCATCAGAGCCAGGAACCACCGGGATGCCGGCCGCCTTCACGGTCTGCTTAGCCGCGATCTTGTCTCCCATGACCCGAATATGATCTGCCCTAGGGCCTATAAAGACAAAGCCGTGGGCCTCGAGAATCTCTGCGAAACGCGCGTTCTCCGAAAGGAAGCCGTAGCCTGGATGCACGGCCTGCGCCCCGGTGATCTCGCACGCGGCGATGAGGGCGGGAATGTTGAGGTAGCTCTTAGCGGCGGGGGCCGGGCCGATGCAGACGCTCTCGTCTGCAAGACGGACATGCATGGCGTCCTTGTCGGCCTCTGAATGAACGGCGACCGTGTGAATGCCCATTTCCTGGCAGGCGCGATGCACCCGCAGAGCAATCTCGCCGCGGTTGGCGATCAGGATTTTCTCGAACATCGGATCATTGCGCTCCGGCTCAGGCCAGGACGACCAGAGCTTCGCCATACTCGACGGGCTGACCGTCGGTGACGAGAACCTCAGCGACGACGCCGGCGCGTGGCGCGACGATCGGGTTCATGGTCTTCATGGCCTCGACCAGAAGCAGGGTCTGACCCTCGTTAACCTTATCGCCGACCTTGGTGAAGGCTGGCGCCCCCGGTTGTGGCTGAAGATAGGCCGTGCCGACCATGGGGGATTTTACAAGATCGCCCGCCGCCCGCGCCGGAGGGGGCGCCTCTGCCGTCAAAGGCGCCGCGGCCGGGGAGGGGATGGGAGCAAGACCAATAGGCGCAGGTCCAGGCGCGGCAACGGCCAGGGTCTGCGCGGTTTTGGAGACACGGACGCGGATATCACCGCTCTCCATCTCGATCTCGCTCAAGCCGGTGTCATTTAGAACCGCGGCAAGATCGCGCACCAACTTGATATGTGCGGCCCGTGCGGCCTTGGACTGCTTATCCTCGACGTCTGGCATGCTCTCGGCTTCGAAATGGGGAGGTTGTGCGACAGCGACCTTCAGGCCGCAATCAGGCGGGAGATCGCTTCCAGGGCCAACTCATAGCCGTTCGCACCCACGCCGCAAATGGTCCCCGTTGCCGCGAGAGACACGTAGCTGTGATGACGAAACGGCTCGCGAGCCGCCGGATTTGAGAGGTGGCACTCTATGATCGGAATGGCGAGGGCTTTCAGGGCGTCATGGAGGGCCACAGAGGTATGGCTGTAGCCGCCAGGGTTGATGACAAGACCGCTGGCCGCATGCCTTGCCTCCTGTACCCAGTCGATGAGTAAGCCTTCGTGATTGGTTTGTCGGAACTCAAGGGCGTGACCTAGCGCCGCCGCGCGCCGCTCGCAGAGCGATCGCACATCCGCCAGAGTCTGGGAGCCGTAGATGTGAGGCTCGCGCTCGCCCAGAAGATTGAGGTTGGGTCCGTTGAGCACGAAAATCGGTTTGGCCATGCACCCCGCCTTCGCAAGGCGCGCCTTTTATCTCCGGCGCCGTCAGCCGACAAGCGCGTCAGATTTCGAGAGATCGCGCGCGGATCAGGCGGATCATTTCTTCGCCGCCGCATCCAGGTCGGCCTGGATCGCCTTGAGCCGCGTCTCATCGAGCTCTGCCTCGGGATAGGCGGAGATCGCCCGCAGGGTCATGCCCTTGATATCGTCAAGTCCAGGATAGGCGAGCAGCTTGGGAAAGTCCTTTTCAAGGACCGCGTGATCCGCGGGGTCGGCGATCAGATCGGAAATTGGAGTGTTTTCCACGGAGGCGGCTCCGGCCGCCGAGGGGATGGGGGCCGGATCGGTCGCCGTTTGGGCCAAGGCGGCGCCGGCCAGGGCAAGGACGGTTGAGGCGGCCGCAAGCCGGGTCAGAAAGATCTTTTTCATGGCGTCCCTCAGGCGTCTGTCGTCAACCGGAAATGTGGGAAAGACGATCCTCCCAGGGTGAACAGCTTGACTGGCAAATGCAGGATTTGTCCAGAGGCGTCCGCCCGGTGTAACAGCAGCCAATGAGCGAGATGTCCCCCCCCACAATCGCAGGCGCTACTGGACCCTGGGAAATCGTCCTGGGATTGGAGGTTCATGCCCAGGTCGCCTCAAGGTCAAAGCTGTTCTCCGGGGCGGCCGTGGGTTTCGGCGCCGCCCCTAATTCCCAGGTGAGCCTCGTGGATGCGGCCATGCCGGGGATGTTGCCCGTGATCAATCGGCGCTGCGTCGAACAGGCGGTGGTCACGGGGCTCGGACTGAACGCGAAGATCAATCTCTGGTCGCGTTTCGATCGAAAGAACTATTTCTATCCCGATCTGCCGCAGGGCTATCAGATCAGTCAGTATAAGGACCCTATAGTCGGGGAAGGGCAGGTGGAGGTCGAGCGCGATGACGGCTCGACTTTCGTGGTCCGGATCGAGCGGTTGCACCTGGAACAGGACGCCGGGAAGTCAATTCACGATATCGATCCCGACCATACCCTTGTAGACCTCAATCGTGCGGGTACGGCTCTGATGGAGATCGTGTCCTATCCCGACATGCGGTCCGCTGAAGAGGCGGCCGCCTATGTGCGCAAGCTGCGCTCAATTCTCCGCTATCTGGGAACCTGCGACGGCGATCTGGAAAAGGGCAATCTCCGCGCGGACGTCAATGTGTCAGTGCGGCGACCGGGCGAGCCATACGGCACGCGATGCGAGATCAAGAATGTCAATTCTTACCGCTATATCCAGCAGGCGATTGAGTTCGAGGCGCGCCGTCAGGTGACTATTCTGGAGGACGGCGGCGCCATAAGTCAGGAGACCCGTCTGTTTGACCCGGTGAGAGGTGAGACCCGCTCCATGCGCTCGAAGGAGGAGGCGCAGGACTATCGCTATTTTCCAGATCCCGATCTCCTACCTCTGGAGCTGGACCCGGCCTGGGTAGAGGCAATTCGCGCCGATCTGCCCGAGCTTCCGGACGCCAAGCGAGCGCGATTTGTCGCCCAGTACGGTCTCACCCCCTACGACGCCGGCGTGCTCGCGAGCGATCGGGCGCGCGCGGATTTCTTCGAGGCCGCCGCTCAGGGCCGCGACGCCAAGCTGACAGCCAATTGGGTCACGAACGAGTTGGCCGCCTACCTCGCCCGCGATGGTCTTGAGATCGAGATGAGCAAGATCTCGGCTACAAACCTGGGCGAGCTTGTACGGTTGATCGAGGAACAGGTGATCTCCAGCAAGATCGCACGTGAGGTGTTCGAGCACATGTGGACTGGCGAGGGCGACCCTGGCGGAATCGTAGAGGCTCGCGGCCTGCGCCAGGTGAGCGACACCGGGGCTCTGGAAACCCTTATCGACGCCTTGATCGCGGCCAATCCCGGCCAAGCCGCAGCGGTGAGGGCGAAGCCTCAGGCCATCGGCTGGTTCGTCGGGCAGGTGATGCGTGAAACCGGCGGCAAGGCCAATCCCGGGACGGTGAACTCTCTGCTTCGCGAAAAGCTGAGCTCTGTCGAGTAGGCTATCTTGCCCATTTACCGGACCCCATTTACCGGGCGTTGAACAACCGTGTGCGACACTTCTCCTCTCTCATGGAGAGGAGGTGCGTCATGGCGAGTCGCGTCCCCCAGACCGATCTTCCGTTGCGCGACAACGGGGCGACATGGTTCAGGCTCGGCTTGGCGCGTGTGGCCGGCTTGGATGTCCCGGCGGACCTTATCGTCGCTCAGGCCTACTTCACCCTCGCGGACCGGCGCGGGTCGATGGAAGGGAGGCTCTATCGCCGCGGACTTGATGGCCGAATGAGTCTGGCCGATCGCGCCGAGGCTGAACGTCTCGCCCGGGAATGGGGCGACTCCGATCAGTCCCCACCCGTCCGCTGAGGTCGGGGCGGCCCCACGAGAACGGGGTGCGTGACGGCGACCGCCGCCAGAGGCGGATCAACCCAGCGTCGTGGTCTCAGGTCGTGGTCTCAGGGAGCGCGCTCGGGTCTGCTCCTCCGAGCAGGCGATAGATCGCGGGCATGACCAGAAGGACGATAGGACCTTGGGCGATCAGCCCGGCGATGATGGCGATGGCCAGGGGTTGCTCCATGGCCGCACCTGAACCTAAAGCCAGCGCCAATGGGGTCAGAGCCAGGATCGCGGCGAGCGTCGTCATGGCGATCGGCCTTAGCCGGTTGACCCCCGCGTCGATCAGCGCCCGAGGTGGGGAAACCCCGGCCCTGACAAGCGACTCGTATTCGGTGAAATAGAAAATCGCCACCTCGGTCGTGATGCCAAGAATCATGGTGGCGCCCATCAACGCCATGATGTTTAGCTCGACACCCGTGATCAGTAAGCCGATCGCCACGGCGGTGACGGCCAGTAAAGGCGCACACAGCACAGCCGTGGCGACCCTGAAATTCTCGAACAGAAAAAGAAGCAGGACGAACACCGCCCCCACTGCGCCGGCGAAAACGATGGCCATGCCACGAAAGGCCTCGACCTGCTGAGCGTAGAGGCCGCCGAGCTTATAGGTGACCCCAGGGGGGAGGACGCCAGGCCGCCCCAGAAGACTGATGATCTGCTTGGCGGCCGATCCTGTGTCGCGCCCCTCGACGCGGGCGGTGACCGCAACCATCCGTTGGAGGTCCTGGCGATCAATCTCAGATTGCCCCGTAACGGTGGTGAGGCTGGCAATATCGCGCAGGGGGAAGAGATGACCGTCGGCAGCCTTCAGCGGCTGGTCGAGCAGTTTGGCCTCTGCGTCGCGCTGCGCCGCCGGCGTCCAGACCCGAACATTGACCAAATAGGCGCCGGATTGAACTTGGGTGTCTACAGCTCCTGACACCAAGGCGCTGATCTGACGGGCCGCCTCCGCGCGATCGATGCCTTCCAGCGCCGCCTTGATCGGATCGACCTGGATGTTCAGCGAGTCGCCGACGATAACGATCCCATCCTTAATTTCCGTGACGCCGCGCACGGATGCGATAGTCTCGGCGACGCGCTTAGCGGTCGCCTGTAGCTGACCGTAGTCCGGTCCATAGAGCTGGATCTCAATGGGTTCCGGAACGTCGGTCAGATCGCCGATGAGATCTTCCATGAGCTGAGAGGTCTCGACCTCAAGCCCTGGGACCTTTTCCTGCACCGCATCGCGGATGTCAGTCATGACCTTCTCGATCGGGGGGCGGTGACCGTCCTTCAACCGTACAAAGATATCGCCAGTATTGGGCTCGGTGAGTCCCCCGCCGAGTTGCGCTCCGGTCCTTCGAGAATAGGTTTCGACTGCAGGATTAGCTCTGATGATCGACTCTACCTGACGGAGGAGGCGGTCAGTCTCGGCCAGAGATGAGCCAGGCGGGGCGATATAGTCGAAGGTGAAGCCCCCCTCATCCACCTTGGGCATGAAACCCGAACCGACATTCGCGAACGCGACCAGCCCGACCGCCGCGAAGGCCAGAGCGCAGACTGCCGTCGTCCACGGCGCGGCGATCGCGGCTCTCAGCGCCTTGCCATAGAGCCCGGTCAAGCGTCCCGTCTCCTGAATCGGCGACGTCCGTCTCCCCCCGCCCAGAAGGCGTTCGGAGAGGGCTGGCACCACCCACCAAGCGAATAGGAACGAAATGGCGAGCGCGCTCGCCATGGTCAGCGAGAGCGCCTTGAAGAAGGCGCCCGTGACCCCCGAAAGAAAGGCCAGTGGCAGGAAGATGATGATCGTCGCCGAGGAAGACCCGAACAGGGGCTTGAGGAACTCCGCCACCGCCGCCGGAACGAGGCTATTGATCTGGCCGTTTTCGCCCTGGAGCCGGCGCTCGATGTGCTCGATCATGACGATGGCGTCGTCGATGATGAGTCCTATGGCGGCGGCCATCCCGCCAAGGGTCATGATGTTGAAGCTCTGGCCCAGAACAGCGAGCAGAAAGGTTGTCACAGCCAAGGTCGCAGGCACCACGACCACCGCCGCAAGGGTGACCTTCCAGTCTCGCAGAAACACAAAGAGCACGAGCCCAGCCAAGACGACGCCGATGATGATCGCGTCGCGCAGGGCCGCCGCCGACCGCGTGATCAGTTGACTCTGATCGTACCAGTTGGCGTAGGCCACATGGCCTGGTCCCAGCTTTTGGGCGGCCTTGAAAACCTTCTGCGCCTCACGGACGATCTGGACGGTGTTGCCGCCGCGCTGTTGGTAGAGGTTGATGAGAACGGCGTCCTGGCCATCGGCTGTGACGCGAATCCATTGCGGAGCAGGTTCGGCGCGCACGCTCGCCACATCTCCCAACCGGACCACGCCGCCCGAAGCCGTATGGATGGGCGCGTCTATGATCTGGCGGATATCGGTCAGCCGTGAATCATTGAGGACGAGCAGCAGCTTGCCGCGGTCCTCGAGCTTTCCGGCGGCGCTTAGAACATTGTCATTCGCGAGCGCTGTGGACACGTCGTTAAGGGTGAGTCCGAAGCTTCGAAGCGCGGCGGGATCGGCCGTGATCCGATATTCGCCCACATCTCCGCCCTGGCTCTCCGCCCTCATGACGCCTTTGACCGAGGTGAGCATCGGATCGAGGACGCGGTCGGCGAACTCTCGCATCTGGACAAGCGAGGCCCGGCGGGAGGTCAGGCTATAGGCAGCGATGGGAAAAACCACCGGATCCATCCGCCGGGTTTGGTAGGAGACCCCCGGCATGGCCTGGGTGGCTTGGGACATGGCGGCATCGACCCGCTGCAGGGCGAGGTCCATGTCTGAGCCCCAGGTGAAATTGATCGAGGCCTCCATTTCCCCTCGACTGGTGGTCGTCCGGATCGACTGCACGTCCTGAACGGCGCGGAGGGCCGCCTCCACGGGGCGCGTGATCATCGTTTCGGTCTGGTCGATTGGGCGGTCACCAGCGTCCACTGTGACCTGGACCCGCGGAAAGCGCACATTCGGAAACAAGGCGACCGGAAGCGCGATTCCGGCAGCGATCCCGCCCACGACAAGGATCGTCAGGAGAGATAGCAGAGAGCGGCGGCGCTTTGCGACCAGCTGGTTCAGGTTCATGGGCGCGTCAACCTGACCGACATCCCGTCCTGAAGCTGATAGGCGCCCGCTACAGCCACATTCTGTCCGGCGCTGATGTCGCCCTTGATCTCCACCCGCGGGCCGAACTGGCGCCCGATCGTCACATCGACGCGAGAGGCTTTTCCGCCCGCGACCACAAATATGTGAGAGCCGGTATCATCATAGACGACTGAGGCGGCCGGAACGCTGAGTCCTGAATGGGATCCGGCGACAATTCGCGCGCTGACCGAGGTCCCAACGGGAAGGCCCCAGCCCGGCGTTGGAGCTTCAGCGTCGATCTGTTTGGTCGACGGATCGACCAGTTTGCCCACGTGGCTGAGATGTGCGGCAATTTCCGGTCCGCCGAATACCGGCCAGAGCGTCACCTGATCTCCGGCCTGGACCTTGCTGGCCTGGGTCGGACTGACCCAAAGACGGGCCACCGCCGCCTTGTCGCCTGAAAGGGTGACGAGGTCGGCCATTTCCGCGACGCGGTCGCCGGGCGCAACGGGCGTGGTCAGAACGACTGCGTCGGTGGGCGCCTTGAGAACCTGTGCGGAATCGCCCGCTCCTTGGGCGCGGGCGGCCGCGAGCTGAGCCTGGGCGTCGGCGAAGGCACGCTGCGCGGCGTTCAACTGGTCGGCGCCGACAAGCTGTCGCGCCGCCAGATGGCGGACACGGGTGAGGTCCCGCTCCGAGAAGTCCAGGGCGTGCTGCGCCTGGGCGTAAGCCAGGGCGGAAGCGGGCGAGTCGCCGATTCGCACCAGAGGCTCACCCCGAAGCACCGCTTGACCCGGGCGGACCAGGACCGCCTGGACGACCGCGGCGCGCGGAGCCGCAATCGTGACCTCACCGCCCGGATCGGCCTGCAGCACACCGGTCGCCTCGATGGCATCGGGAATAGGCCCAGCCTCGATCCTTCCGAGCGTCACCTGCGCTGCCCCATCCAAGTCTCGGTCCGCTTCTCCGCCGCCGTGCAGGAGGGTCATGGCGCCTATCGCGAGGACGGCCGCCAGGATCGCCGCGATGCTGACCAGGAGGGGCTTGGATATGCGGCTCACTTCTGCGTCTCCAGCGCCGGCGGAAGGAAGAGGACGGTCTCCAGGGTGATCTCGGCCAGCCGCGCGGTCAGGGCGCGGTCGCTGGCGTCGGTGAGCCGCCCTGCATAGGTCTGAAGGGCCGCCAGATAGGTCGGGCCGTCGATGTCTCCGGCTGCGAAGGCCGCCTTGGAGGAGGCGGCGAGGTCCGCGATATGCGGGACCTCCAAGTTCAGACGGGCGTCCTGGGCGCGGGCGACCTCAAGATCGTTGAGACCGGCGGCGGCGTCGGCGTCAGCCTGATCAAGTCGCGCCTGATACTCCGCCCGCAGCTGGGCGCGGTTCGCATCTTCAATGGCGACAGGTCCTCGCGCGGTCCGAAATATGGGCAGGGTCAGGGTCGCCTGCGGGCCGTTCGACACGATTCCCGTATTATCCATCGCGTGATTGAGCCCGACATTGAGCAAGGGGAACTGGGCCAAGACGGCCCTGCGTAGGGTGGCCTCCTGACTCTCGTATCCCGCCTTCAGGGCCAGGAGATCTGGCCGCCGCTCGGCCACAGTCGCGCGGGCGCGGTCGACCGCGGCCGCATCCCAGTCTGTCTCGGTGTTCCCTGTCCGAAGACGAAGGATCACGTCGGGTCGAAGTCCGATCAGGGCGTTAAGATCGAGGCGGGCGCGCGCCGCGATCTGACGCGCGGCGGCGGCTTGGGTCGTCGCATCAATCTTCGCGCTGACGGCGGCGACCGCCGCGGGAAGAGAAAGCTCGCCCCGGGATAATGCCGCCTTGGACTGTGCAGCCTGGAGGGTGGCGGCGCGAGCCAGATCATCGAGAGTCGGCAGCCGGGCCTCCTCCGCCAAGGCTGTTTCCGCCAGCGCCCGGGCCTGTTGGGCTACTCCCCACTCCGCCCATAGGAGCTCGAGATCTGCCTGTCGCCGTGTGGCCCTTGCAGCCGCGAGCGCTGGGGCGTGGGCGATCATACCGGCGATATCGAGACTGGGCGCAATCCCAAACGCCGTCGCCGCCGCCTGACCCGGAGCAACGAATTGTCCGGGCGTCGGCAGGTCCGCTGACAGAGAGACCTGCGGGTCGGGTAAGAGCTTGGCGGCGAAGACCTGCGCGGCAGCGACATGTGCGGCGGCGCGTTTTGCCTTGAGATCGGGGCTGTTGAGGACGGCGAGGATGGCCACATCAACGGGGGTCAAACCCGCGGCCGGATCAATCGCTTCGGGCGGCAGAGGCAGACCGGTCGGCGCCTTGGCCTGACTCGACAGGTCCGAAAGGCGTGTCGCCGTCGAGAGCGAGGTAGGAAGAGGCGCCTCCCTGGGGAGGGCGCAGCCGGAGAGACTCCATAAAAGACCGGAGATAAAGAGAGCCGCGACCAGGTCTTCAGCGCCTTTCACCATAGGAGACGGCCAGCCCAGGCCTCTGGGAGAGGTTTGGTGCTGTTCGGCGCCGGGGAGAAGAGGCGGGGTCATCGTTCCCAGGAAGTTTCGATCAAGGCCCTCATGGCCGATGCAGCATTGCCATTCAACCCGACTTATGTAGATTTATCACATGATCCGCAACCGTACCGCTTCCCGGCAGACACGGGCGCTGCTTAACGCGCTGCAACGGCATCCCGCGGAATGGCGGCATGGATATGATCTGGCCAAGGAGGCCGGATTGAGCTCCGGGACCCTCTACCCGATCCTGATCCGCCTGCATGAACGAGGCTTTTTGGATGCAGAGTGGCGGGCGCCAGCGGTTGCGGGCCGTCCGCCCCGACATGTCTATCGTCTTTCCCGCGCCGGATTGAGCTATGCGCTGTCTCTGGACCAAGCCTGCGTGTCTCCGCCTGTAGGCCGTCGGGGGGAGGCACTGGCGTGAAGGGGGCGGGTGCACTTTCTACTTGGCTGGCGGATCAGATTGGACAGCTTGCCGCCCGCCGCCTTCACGAGCGTCATCCGGAATGGGCCGCGGCAATGCTCGCGGAACAGGCAGAGCTGCAGACAGCTCCCGGGCACCTGTCCTGGGCTTTTGGCGCCCTAGTGGCCAGCGTGAGGGCCACCGAATGTGACCTCTCCTACCTTGGCGCTCTGGCGGCCGGAGTGCTCGCTATGACCGTCTATCAGTGGACGATGGATGAAAGCCTGCTGACGGTTGCGGCCGTCTGCGTCATCGGGCTTTGCCTGGGTTGTTTCAAACCCCGCAGCTATCTGCTGTCAGGCGTCGCAATCGGTGCGGTCGTGGCGGCCGTCAACGCCTTTGAGACGCTGACGGGCATCCGGCCAACCTATGAAGCCTATCATCATAGCTTGGCCCGGGTCCTGGCCTTCTCCATCCTCGTGCCGCCGGCGGTCTTCGCCAGCGCCGTGGGCCGGCGACTCCATTTCCTGCTCAGTGGCTGAACAGGACGCCCTAGATGTTAGCTTTGGCCTTGGCATTGTCCCTGGCTGGCTCGCGGTCGGCCTATGTCGCAGTTGGCGCATCTGACCTGGGTCCCGTGGAAGGAATCGGCCGACTCGTCCTCGATCGGGCCGCCCAGCGGCTCTTCGTCGCGCACGGTAACCGAGTGTTGGTTCTGGACGCACGCAGCGGCCGGAGCCTGGGAGAGGTCCAGGGCGCCGTCGGGGCCGCGCAGGGCATTGGGCTGTCAACCCTGACGGGGCAGGGCTTTACCGATGACGGACGTGACGGATTCGCGATCGCCTTCGATCTGCGAAGCTTCAAGGTCACCAAGCTCATTTCGACGCCGAAAGGCGCGGACGCCATCGTGGTAGAGCCGGTTAGCGGGCATGTGTTCGTGCTCGCCGGCGGGTCCAGGGCGATCAGCGTGATCGATCCCCGGAACGACACGGTCGTGGCCTCGATCAATACCGGCGAGACTGTGGAGGACGCGGTGAGCGATGGCCGGGGAAGGGTGTTTGTCTCGGGAAGCGAGAACCGCGATGTTCTAAGAATTGACGGGCAATCAAACGCTGTGACGGCACGCTGGCTGACCCCGGATTGCGCCCGCCCGCACGGCCTCGCCTATGACCGGGCCAATCAGAGGCTCTTCCTGGGCTGTAGCAACTCAAAGCTTTTGGTCATGGACGGCCGCTCGGGGCAGGTCACGACGGAACTGGCCTTCGGGCGCGACCTCGACTCCGTCGCCTTCGATTCAAGGCATCGTCGACTGTTCAGCGCCAGCGGGGCGGACGGCGATATAACCGTGTATCAGCAAGTTCTGCCCGACAAGTACCGGGCGCTCGCGCCGTTCCGAACGG
>JAKBBV010000044.1 GCA_021808285.1 Pseudomonadota bacterium
GTCGATGCGGGAGCGGTGGCCATCTGGGCGGCCGCCCATGGCCCACGGGTCCGCACCGCCAAAAAGTCTCTGGAGGAGATCGAGCGCTCCGGTGGAGATTGGAGTTTCGCCAAACTGACGATCGCCAACGCAGTCTTGAGGGACCTCGCGCGCGGCTGATGCCGACATTGCCTTGACCGGCGGGTCCGGCCAGGATGAGCCGATTCCGTGCGTCACGTGGCGCATGACGCCCTATTGGAGGAAGGGGAACGCGTCATGGCTGGGCCCGTATCCTCGCCGAGGGAAGTGAGAGCGCTCCGATGGCGCCGCCTCGGCCTCCTACTCTCCCCGGCCGCTCTGATTGGGGCCTACGCCGCGTTCGGCTATCTCGCCGCGCCCGGACTTGTGCGCCAGGTCCTGATCTCAGAAACGCGAGACGCGGTCCATCGCTCGCTGAAAATCGGCCGCGTCCGGGTTGATCCGTTCGCCTTCACGCTCAAGCTGGATGACGTGGCCCTGGACGATAGGGCCCAGCCCCTCCTCACCGTGAGACACATCGCATTGCGGTTGAATCCGGGCGATGCACTCACCGGGTCCCTGCGCCTTCCCACAGTCAGCATCGATCACCCAAGTTTGCATCTGGTTATGGAACGGGATGGCGTCCTCAATCTAACGCGCCTCCTCGCCACCCTGCCGAGGGCCTCAAGCAACAGTCTTCCCGCGATTCGCATCGATTCCTTCGGCCTCAGTTCTGGGGAGATCAGCTACCGTGATCTGCGGACCGACCATGGACCTCGGCTGTTGCTCGCTCCGATCGATGTTCGGGGTAGACAGATCGATACCGCGGCCGCAGCCGGCGGGGCCTTCGCCCTTACCGCCGCGGCGAGGATGGGCGGCTGGGTCAGGTGGAGCGGTGATCTGTCCTTCGCCCCGATAGGATCGCGCGGGCGCCTTGAGGCCGGCGGTTGGGACGCGAAACGTCTGGCGCCATTCGTCGCGGGACTGGCGCCTTTCGCTGTCACCTCGGGCCAGCTCAGCCTTGGATCGGATTATAGTGTTCGATCGGACAAGACCGGCCTTGCCATCAACCTCCACCGTCCCTGGGTCGAGGCGACGGGGACGAACCTTGATCATCTCGCCTTGGCTCCGGATGATAGCCTGAGCCTTTTGCTTGCCCACGCCGCGCTCGGAAGCCTCAGCCTTAGGTTCGGCGCCGATGGTTTGGCGGCGCTGGAGGCAGGATCACCCGATGTGACGCTCAGAGGGGTGGTCTTGCGCGGCGACAAGGTCAACGCGCCGACGGTTCGATTGGACAAGGCGAGCCTTCAGGGAGGGACCCTCGACCTTGGGCGTCGACGCCTGAACCTCGACAGCGTCAACCTGCATGGTTTGCATCTGCCGATCACCCGCCGCGCCGATGGCGGCATCAACCTGCTCGCCCTCGCGCCCGCGACGGCCTCGCCTCCTAAGACATCCCCACCCTCCCGACCCGTAGGGTCTGAGTCCTGGAGTTGGTCCCTCGGCCGCCTTGCTCTGGATAATAGCGAACTGAGCCTCGTGGACGCCTCGGTGTCACCGCCACTGCATCTGCACGTCGCGCCGCTGCTGGTCTCCGCGACTGGCATCAGTTCAGATATGTCCCACCCCGTTGCGCTGTCGCTGAAGGCCAAAGCCAACGACGGTGCGCGCGTCGAGATTTCCGGCCCCGTAATACCCGCCAACTTATCGGGGAAGCTGAACATCCACCTGGCCGGGCTACCGCTTAACGCCGTGGCCCGCTATGCGCCGGGCCTTTCTGGACTCTCCGTTCAATCAGGCTTGGCCGAGGTTGACGGGCAGCTCGGCCTCAAGGGAACAAATCTTGCCGCCATGACCTTTCGGGGCTCGGCCCAGGTGGACGCGCTCAGTCTGTTCGAGTCCGCGATCGGGGAGCCGATCCTGGCCTGGAAGGCGCTCGCTCTGAACGGGATAGCCTATCAGAACGGGCGTCTCGACATCTCCGAGGGCCGCTTGGATGGCCCTGCCGCCCGGATCGTGATCCTGCCCGGCGGGACTCTGAATGTCGCGACCCTCGACAGCGCCGCCTCACCCGCGCCGACAGCGCCCTTGAAGCCCTCCGCGCCGATCTCACCCCCCGTGCCCGGTCCACACATAAGCCTCGGGCGGCTGGATATTGAGGACGGCTCGTTGGGTTTCGCAGACCGCTCGATTACGCCCAATTTCCATGCCCAGATCGACGCCATTGCGGGCGCGGTGACCAATATCTCAACCGCCGCTGGTCAGGCTGCAGGTATTGATTTGCAGGGTCAGGTGATCGATCGGTATTCCCCGGTCTCGATCAGGGGGCATATGGACCTAACGGACTACACGCGCCACACCGACGTACACGTTGCTTTTCGCAATATCGACCTGCCGATATTTGATCCCTATTCGGATCGATACGCCGGCTACGCCATATCCAAGGGCAAGCTGACGACGGAATTCGACTACCGGATCGACGAGGGGATGCTCAAGGCGAACCACCACATCGTCCTCGACCAGTTGGAGTGGGGGAAGGCCACGGCAAGCAAGCAGGCAGTGTCCTGGCCAGTGCGCCTCGCCACAGCCCTGATGAAGAACAGCCAGGGAGTGATCGATCTCGATATCCCGGTGGAGGGCTCGCTCAATGATCCCAAGTTCGAACTGGGCCCGCTGATCGGTCAGGTCATGGGAAACATTGTGACCCAGGCGATTAGCGCGCCTTTTCGCTTGATCGGCGGGCTATTCCATGGCGCGGAACAGGCCCAGGTCATCGATTTCAGTCCCGGCTCCTCGACGTTGCCGGCGGGGGCTCAGGCGTCCCTGGCCGCTCTGGCCCAGGCCCTAGTCCAGAGGCCGGGTCTGAATGTGGATATCCCCGCTGGCCCGGGGACGACCGCCGACGCCGACGCCATCGCGGTCTCGCGCCTCGCGGTAGCTCTCAATACCAGAATGGGGTCCGATGCGGCCACGTCGCGCAGCCGCCTCTCAGCTCTTGTTGGGCTCTATCGCGAACACTACGGGACACCGCCGAAGCTACCTAGCGGAATATCGCGCGAATCAAAGGCCGCGCGCGCGGCGCGACTGGCGCAGTGGCTTCACACTCAGCTGATCTCGACCTTCGCTCCCAGCAGGTCGGACCTCCAACAGCTCGGACTTGATCGGGCCAAAGCGGTTCGTCGCGCTCTTCTGGCTTCAGGCGCGGTGGACCCTGACCAAGTGTTCGTCATCGTCGACAGCGCCGCGAAGTCGACTCCGAGAGGCGAGGCCGTCGAACTGAAGCTCCACTGACCCTCTGGCCCCGCGCGAGAACTCGAGGAGATGACCTGACTTCGAGCTATTGTTGAACGCACCGGCCCCGCAGACCTATCGCTTATAATGGACAGGGCACGCGGCGCAGCGCGCTGCGGCCAGGAGCTTTGTGGACGATCAGGCGCGCCATCGCTTCGATCTAAATCCGATCGAGACCGCAGCAGCGAGTCACAGAGTGCGCGAGCCGCCTTAAATGCTGAATCCGGATGCCTGGGCGGCGTCGTAGAACATCGTCACGGTCTCGAGCGAGAACTCGTCGAGATCCTTGCCCGCCAGGCTGAGTTTGCCGAGCATGTCTGGGGTTGCCGTGATGATATGACAACCCAACTCGTCAGCCTGATAGATGTTGAGAGGCTCGCGTGGACTGGCCCAGAGAAGCTGGGCGCTGGGTCGCGCCTCTAGGATTTTCAGGCAGGAGCGCATCACGGGAACGGGATCTCGACCAGTGTCGGCCACGCGCCCCGCGAACACCGAGACGATTGCAGGCGTCGTTGGGGACAGGCACTGCGCCACAGCCGCCGTCTGCGCCTCGGTGAATATCGCCGTCACGTTGACCACGACTCCCGCGCTGGATAGCCGCTGAATCAGCGGCCCGGCGAACTCACGCCGGGTATTGGTCACCGGAATCTTGACATTCACGTTGGCGCCCCAGCTGGCGATGGCCATAGCCTGTCGCTCCATCTCATCGAAGTCGTCGGCGAAGACCTCAAAGGACACCGGCCGGTCGGGGATGAGCTCAAGCACCTCCCGGGCAAAAGAGGCATAGTCGGTCACTCCGGCGACGCGCATCAGGGTCGGATTGGTGGTGAAGCCCGCGACCCAATGATGGGCAGCCATCTTTCGGATGGCTGTGAGGTCAGCCCCGTCGCAGAATAACTTGATCTTTAAAGTGTCGATCATGGTGTCGCGCCTTCTCCCATCTGCTCTTCCCCGCAGGGACTGTTCGCGTCGTCCCTCGAGCTCTGGCGGCCGCAGACGGCCGCCTCCTCTCGCAGGCTTGAGGGGCCAAGTCGAGAGGCGCCGAGCCACGGCGGGTGGAAGCTTGGCGGCTACGTCCCGATGAAGCCGGTCACGAAGCGTTTCGCAGGATGAAATTCACCGCCTCGGCCAGATCGTCCAGAATGAAATCCGGCTGAACCCGGCATTTGCCGTCGGCCCCTGCGTGGCCGGTACGCACGAGGATCGAGGTCATGCCAAGGCGCTGGGCGAGCGCGATATCGGAGGTCGAGTCGCCGATCATCCAGGATCGCGCAAGGTCGAGATTCAGCTCGTCCCGGGCGCGCAGGACGAGGCCCGGAGCGGGCTTGCGACAGTCGCAGGCTAGGGTCAGGTCGGACCTTCCACCGGGGAGACCGGGGTCAGGATGGTGCGGGCAATAATAGAGGCGGTCGACAAAGGCCCCTCGGCGTCCCAGTAGCCGGTCGAGACGCGCGTGAATGCGCGCCAGCCCCTCCTCATCGCATTCGCCCCGAGCGAGGACCGACTGGTTGGTCACGACAACGCTCCGATAGTCGCTGGCGTTGAGGCGTCGCACGGCCTCCCCCGCTCCGGGGATGAGCACCAGCTGCTCAGGCGCGGAGATGTAGCTGCGCTCCACATTGAGAACGCCGTCGCGATCCATGAACACCGCCGCGGAGGGCGTGCGCCGCGACATGCGCTCCACGCGGCCGTTGGCCACGTCCCGCCGGAGGGTTCGCACCTGTTCGGGCGTCGCCGCGTCCTGGATGTATTCGGCGCTGCGATAGCCCAGCAAGCGCGCGCCGCTCGCCAATAATGCATGGAGAAAATCCCCGCCGGCGACCGGCGTTGCTTGCAGACTGGGGAGCGCGGCGAGGGCCGACTTTTCCACAAGGCAGAGGCGCTGGCGGGCGAGGTTGGCGATCTCCAGGCCCTGGGAGTGGGGGCGGGGATGAAAGGCGCGGACCTGTCCGTCCAGATCGAGCTCCACGAGCTCCGAGGTCTGGGGCTGGTCGGTCGGTCGCACCACCACAGTCGCGGCCGGGGCGGCGCGCCGATGCGCGGCCCACATCGCCCTCAGATCCAGGTCGAAGAGCATGTCGCCGAAGAACACAAAAAACCGCGCCTCCAGGGCGTCCAGAGACGCGATCAGGGCGTCCGTCGCCCCCTGCCCGGCCGGGTGGCGAAGGGCCACGGCGTGAAGTCCCCAACGGGCCCCGTCGCCCACGAGATCGACGATATGATCGTCTCCGGGTCCGGCGAGCAGGACGACATGCGCGACGCCGCCGCGCGCGAGGAGGCGAAGCTGCCGTCCCAGGAGGGGCTCGCCGCAAATATCGACCCGCTCCGGCCGGATGGGGTCGCCCCCGGAGGCCGGCCGCCCCCCTGACTCGCCGGCCAGGATGACGGCCTGCATCAGAGGCGCTCCAACCCGGTCGCCTGGGCCAGAACCGCCTCAGCCAGAACCGCCTCAGCCCGGGCGGCCTGCCCCTCCACAAGGGGCCAGACGGTCTCGATCAGCGCTGACTGGACCTTCCATTTATCGGGATCGGGCGCGGAGACGGTGAAGCGGGAGGGCGCCAGTGACCGGGGGGGCGGCAAATCCCAGTGGAGATCGAGCCTCGCGGCCAGGCCCGTCACGACCTCGCCCGGCCGGGCGACCAGATCGTCATAGGCGAGCGCCATCCAGCGATGCTTCGGCAGGATAGAGAGGTCGTCGAGCAGGATGCGGGTGGTCTCGCTCCACTGGCTGGCGACGATCCGCTCCAACGGGGCGCCGTTCAGGGCCTCCCAACCTGGCGTCAGAAGGAACGACCAGTCGAGCCCGGTCCAGTCCGGAAGCTGCGGATAGGTGCGGAAGCCGCCGGTTCGCCAGCCTTCCATCATGCTGGCCAGGGTCGGGCGTGGGTCCCGCCAGAGCCAGACAAACCGCGCCTCCGCGAAGGCCTCCGCCAGATAAGCGATGCGCAGGGCGTTCTTGGGAGTCTTCTCCAGCATGCGCACGGGGCCCTCGGGCGCCGGCCTTCCCTCCCGATCCCGCAGGGCGGCGCGGAAGCGGCGGCGCAGCTCGGCCGTGGAGGCGGCATCCACATCGGCGGGCGTGAGGCGGTTGGAGCCCCAGTTCCGAGCGCCGGGGCGCAGGGCGGGGATCGCCTCCATCAGGCCATGGGATTCCCGGCCGATGGAATAGAGGCCGCGCGCCTGGGCGAGGGTCTCGAAGAGCAGGGTCGAACCGGACCTGGGCGGACTGACGATGAAGATCGGCCGGTCGAAATCGGGGTCGAGGCCAGTCGCCCGCGCCATGCGCCCGGTGGCAGGGGCTTGGACCGCGAGGCTTTCGAGCGCGGATGGCGCGGACTGGATCGGGCCAGGGGCCGCGCGAGTCTCGGCGTCCATCGCCCGAGCATCGTCCGCCAGGGCCGATTCGAAGATGAGGGCGCGCAGGCATCGACCGAGCGCCATGCCGTTCCTCAGAGGGATATTGTCCATGCCCAAGGCGAGGGCCTGGGCCCGGGCGGTCTCAAGAGCGGCGCGATATTCCGGTCGCGCGGCAGTGTCGGCGCCCGAGCGCGCCCACAAGGCGTGCCAGACGGTTCGCAGCCGGTTCAGGACCTGACCCACGGCGGCGGCCTGAGAGGTCTGCTGCGCCACCTCGCTCATCAGAAAGGAGAGATGATCGCGCATCTCCCAGGGCGTCATCACATCCGGCGCATTATGCGCTTCATAGGCGAGCCGCGGCGGCGCGGCGGCGTCGAGGCGCACGAGGCGCGGGCTCCAGCCCGCAGGCCCCGCCCCGGCCGGGCGGCCCTGTTCGATGAGGTCCAGCAGACCGCCCCCCCCCACGGTGTCGGCGACCAGATGGATGCGCGCGCGCGTGGCGTCGTTCTTGACGCTGTGCAGGCTCCAGGTGTCGAAGATCCAGCACTCCCCCTCGCCCATATTTACCTCCTCGCCGCCGCAACGGAATCGCACGGTGGGCCAGGTGACGATGGGCACATGAACACGCATATGGTCGCGCCAGTAATAGTCGGTGTCCACATGCGGCGTGACCTCCGCATCGCCGGACAGCCGCATGAGGCGCGAGCGGCCCCAGGTGGCGCCCAGCGTCTCCATGACGCGCATGAGGGAGGGACAGGCGAGCAGCCAGGGCGTCGGCGCCATGGCCCCGTCGCGGGCGTCGCTGGCCGGATCGCCGCCAGTGGTGATGAGCGGAGCGGCGTCGTTGCCGGGATAGCCCTGCGGGTGCGGGCGCCAGGCCGCGTCGGGAAGCGCGGCGACCTCGGCCTGGAGGCGCGCGGCGTCGAACAGCACGGGCAACTGAAGAAAGCGAACGCGGAGTTTCATCTGATGTGGCGATCTGCACCCTGCCCGACCGGCGCGCACGCGCCCTCGCACGCAGAGCTAGGACGTTATTGCCCCGACGGGCAAGGAATCCGCGAAGGATGCGGCCGCGACCAGGGCCGGAACGCCCCATTCCGCAGCGAATAGGGTCAGTTCGCCGCCGGCAGACCGCCGGAAAAGACCCGGCTGGCGCGCACGTCCGTCTCGACCAGAGTGGTCAGATCCTCGGTGCCCACCTCAAGGCCCGATTCATAGAGGCGGTGGGCGAGGCGCAGCCGCATGCGGTCGAGGGCGTTGCGCACCGACCTGGCGTTGGCGAAATGGGGTTGAGACCTGCGCAGGGCGACATATTCGGCGAAGGCCTCGCGCGCGGCCGGCGCGAAGCGGAAGCTCATTCTGTCCAGCATGATCTCGGCGATCCGCAGAAGCTCATCGTCGCCATAGTCGGGGAAATCCACGTGCAGGCCGATGCGCGAGCGGAACCCCGGATTGCTCTCGAAGAAGCGCGCCATGCGATCGCCATAGCCGGCCAGAATGACCACGAGGTCGTCGCGGGCGTTCTCCATCACCTGCAGCAGGATCTCGATCGCCTCCTGGCCATAGTCGCGCTCGTTTTCCGGGCGGTAAAGGTAATAGGCCTCGTCGATGAACAGCACCCCGCCCATGGCCTTCTTGATCACATCCTTGGTCTTGGGCGCGGTGTGGCCGATATATTGGCCAACCAAATCATCGCGCGTCACCGAGATGAGGTGACCGCGGCGGCAATAGCCCAGCCGATGCAGGATCTCGGCCATGCGCAGGGCCACGGTGGTCTTGCCGGTGCCTGGATTGCCGGTGAAGCTCATATGCAGGGTCGGGGGCTCGGCCTGGAGACCCAGGCTCTGGCGCGCCCGCTCCACCACCAGCAGGGCCGCGGTCTCACGGATGCGGCGCTTGACCGGGGCGAGCCCGATCAGCTCGCGATCCAGCTGGTCAAGAACGTCCAGAACGCCCGCCGCCTCGGCCTCGCGGCGAAGATCGATGCGCGGCGGCGGGTCGGACACGGCCTCAGCCATGTCGCTCGCCCTCGGGCCGATCCAGCGCATAGGCCTCGGTGCGATAGGAGAGGACACGGCCTTGTGCGACGGTCCGCGAGAGCTTGAAGCCCGGCTCGCGCGCGGGACGCTGGACGATGAAGGAGAGTCGCACGGTCTCCCAGCCATGGCCGGCGTCAAAGGCGTTGATGCGGACATAGTGGTCCGGCCAGGCCTCGCGGCAGGCCTTGATCTCCTGCATGACGCCGGCGGCGTCCTTAAGATCGAACAGGGGTTGGGCCCACATCTCCCAATAGGTGTTTCGAGGATGCGGATCGTCGGTGTACTCGATCCCGGGCGCCCAGCCCTGGTCGAGGCAATACTGAATCTGGGCCCGGACCTGGGTCTCGGTGAGATCGGGCAGGAACGAAAAGGCGCCCTGGGTCACGCGCATGGAGTGGCTCCTGGATGAGAGGGTCAGGCCGAGACCGAAGCGGTCGGCGTGTAGTCGGAGGTGTCGGTGGAGGCGTAGTTGAAGGTCACCTCGCCCCAGACATCGAGCGCGGCCTTTAGCGGGGCGCACCAGCGGGCGGCCTCACGCAGGATCTCCGGGCCCTCCGCGGCGATGTCACGGCCCTCATTGCGCGCCAGGACCATGGCCTCCAGCGCCACGCGATTGGCCGTGGCCCCGGCCTGGATGCCCATGGGATGGCCGATCGTCCCGCCGCCGAACTGCAGCACCACATCGTCGCCGAACAGGTCGAGAAGCTGGTGCATCTGGCCGGCATGGATGCCGCCCGAGGCCACAGGCATGACCTTCTTCAGACTGGCCCAGTCCTGCTCGAAGAACAGGCCGCGCGGCAGGTCGATCTCGTTCCGCGTCTCACGGCAGACATTGTAATAGCCCTGCACCGTGGCCGGATCGCCCTCCAGCTTGCCCACCGCCGTGCCCGCGTGAATGTGGTCCACCCCGGCCAGGCGCATCCACTTGGCGATGACGCGGAACGAGACGCCGTGCGCCTTCTGCCGCGTATAGGTGCCGTGACCGGCGCGGTGCAGGTGCAGGATCATGTCGTTGCGCCGCGCCCATTCGGACATGGACTGTATGGCGGTGTAGCCAATCACCAGATCGATCATGACGATCACCGAGCCCACCTCCTTGGCGAACTCCGCGCGGCGATACATCTCCTCCATCGTGCCGGCGGTGACGTTGAGATAGTGGCCCTTGACCTCGCCGGTGACGGCCTCCGCCCGGTTGACGGCCTCCATCACGTAGAGAAACCGGTCGCGCCAGTGCATGAAGGGCTGGGAGTTGATGTTCTCGTCGTCTTTCATGAAGTCCAGGCCGCCCTTGAGGCCCTCATAGACCACGCGGCCATAATTCTTTCCCGAAAGGCCGAGCTTAGGCTTGGTCGTCGCGCCCAACAGCGGGCGGCCGAACTTGTCCAGGCGCTCGCGCTCCACGACGATCCCGGTGGGCGGGCCCTTGAAGGTTTTCACATAGGCGACCGGCAGGCGCATGTCCTCCAGGCGCAACGCCTTGAGCGGCTTGAACCCGAACACATTGCCGATGATCGAGGCGGTGAGGTTGGCGATGGAGCCTTCCTCGAACAGGTCGAGGTCATAGGCGATGTAGCAGAAATACTGCCCCTCGGCGCCGGGGACCGGGTCGATGCGGTAGCACTTGGCGCGATATTTCTCGCAGGCGGTGAGGCGGTCGGTCCATACCACCGTCCAGGTGGCGGTGGAGCTTTCGCCGGCGACGGCGGCGGCGGCCTCGACCGGGTCCACGCCCTCCTGCGGCGTGATGCGGAAGAGGGCGATGACGTCGGTGTCCTTGGGTGTGTAGTCGGGCTCCCAATAGCCCATCTGGGCGTATTTCAGCACGCCGGCGGCGTAGCGGGCCTTGCCCGTGAGGGTGGCGGACGGCGCGTTCATGGTCCGGTCTCCTGGGATCAGGTCTGGGCGTGAAGCCCCTAGGTCGCCCGCCGACGCCGGCGTTCGATCAGTTTGAGGATCATCGGGGTGAGGATGAGCTGCATGGCGAGCTCCATCTTCCCGCCGGGGATACAGATGGAGTTGGCGCGGCTCATGAAGGCCCCGTGCAGCATGGACAGCAGATAGGGAAAATCGATGCCCTGCGGGCGCCGGAAGCGGATCACCACGATGGATTCGTCCGCGGTGGGAATCCATCTGGCGATGAAGGGGTTGGAGGTATCGACGGTGGGCGCGCGCTGGAAGTTGATGTCCGTTTCGCTGAACTGCGGACAGATGAAATTAATATAGTCGGGCATGCGCCGCAGGATGGTGTCGGTGACCGCCTCGGCGCTATAGCCCCGGGCGCTGCGATCGCGGTGCAGCTTTTGGATCCATTCCAGGTTGATGACCGGGACGACCCCGATCTTCAGGTCCACATGCCGGGCGAGGTCCACCTTGTCGGTGACCAGGGCCCCGTGCAGCCCTTCGTAGAAAAGGACATCCGAGTCCGGCTCGAACGGCTCCCATGGGGTGAATGAGCCCGGCGGAACGGCCAAGCGCTCCGATTCCTGACGATCATGGACATAGTGCCGGGTGCGGCCGGAGCCGTCCTCGCCATAGGTGCGGAAGACCTCCTCAAGCTCGGGCAGCAGGTTCGAATAGTCGCCGAAATGGCTGAAATGATGATTTCCCGCGGCGGCGGCCTCGCTCATCCGGCGCGCCATCTCCGTCCGGTCGAAGCGGTGGAAGGCGTCGCCCTCGATATAGACCGCCTTGATACGCTCCCTCTGGAAGATCTGCTCGAAGGTCTTGCGCACGGAGGTGGTGCCGGCGCCGGAGGACCCGGTGATGGCGATGATCGGATGCTGAACGGACATGGCGGGCTCCTCAGCGCCGGATGAGGCCGCGCCGGCCGAACAGGGGCGCCCCGCCCAGCGGCGCCGCCAGCTCTTCGTGATAGCGGCGGATCAGGGCCACCTTGTCGGCCGAGCCGAACACCAGGGGCGTGCGCTCATGCAGGGCCCTTGGCGGGATGTCGAGGATCGGGCGGACGCCGTCCGTGGCCGCCCCGCCGGCCTGCTCGCACAGGAAGGCCACCGGATTGGCCTCATAGACGAGTCGGAGACGCCCTTCCTCATAGCCCGGCCGGGAATCGGCCGGATAGAGATAGACCCCGCCGCGGTTGAAGATGCGAAAGGCCTCCGCCACCAGGGCCGCCATCCAGCGCATATTGTAATTGCGGCCGCGCGGGCCATCGACGCCGCGCAGGCAGTCATCCACATAGTGTCGGACCGGATCGGGCCAGTGCCGCTGGTTGGAGGCGTTGATGGCGAATTCCGGATAGCCGGGAGGAATCGCGATGTGGGGCTCGACGAGGCGGAAGGCCTTAGCGTTGCGGTCATAGGTGAAGAGGTGGACGCCCTGACCAGTGGACATGATCAGTGAGGCTTGGGGGCCAAAGACAAAGAAGCCGGCAGCCACCTGAGCTCGCCCAGGCTGACGGAAGGCGGCGGCCGGATCCCGGCGCGCTTCGTCACTCATTGGCAGTATGGAGAACAAAGCGCCGATCGGTGCGTTCACATCGATGCCGGAAGATCCATCGAGGGGGTCGAGGGCCAAGGCCAGCGTACCGTCACCTTGCAGGCACGAGGCCTCTGGCGTCTCCTCGGACACATAAGACGCCACAGGGGTTTCCCGGAGTGCGTCACTGAATAGGGACTCGGCCACAAGGTCGAGCTTTCGCTGGGCGTCGCCGTCGCTATTTACACCGCCGGCATAGTCGCCGAGGCGTCCCTCGAGCGCGGGTTCGGCGATCCGCCAAGATAGCGCACCGCCGGCCTCGGCCAGACAAAGGACTGTGCGCTGGATGTCGGCGTTGAGGGCCTGGACAGACGTCGAGGCGTCCACGGCCAGAACAGCTTCGAGTGTCGCTCCCCTCTTCATAGACCCCTCCCGCGCCCGTAGGTCGGACGTCCAAAGCCGATCATGGGCGCGGAAGGCGTCCATGAAAATTGAAGTCTTTTTGCCGATGGATTAGATAAAATCGAATGAAGGGGCTCAGCCTGAAACAGCTCGACGCGATCCGGGCGCTGGCCCGCCGCGGCTCGGTCACTGGAGCTGCAGCTGCGACCGGCGTTACCCCCTCGGCCATGACGACACGCCTCAAGGAATTGGAGGCGGTTTGCGGTCTTCCTCTGTTCGAGCGCGCAAATGGCGCCTTGACCTTCAATCGCGCAGGAATGGCGGTGCTCGGCCTCGCGGAGCAGGTTCAGAACGCCGTTGACGCGATACAGACCGAGATTGCGGGTCTGACGGGACTCGCCACCGGACTGCTCTCGATCGGGGTGGTGTCCACGGCCAAGTACTTCGCACCGCGCCTGATCGCCGACTTCGCTCGGCGCTATCCCGGCGTCGAGATCCGTCTCAGCGTCGGGAACCGCGCCCAGATGATCGACAGCCTCGCGCGACTTGCCGTGGATATCGTCGTCATGGGTCGTCCGCCTGCGGGCGTCGAGCTGATCGCCGAGCCATTTGGAGAGCACCCTCTGGTGGTCATCGCGCCCCCAGACCACCCCTTGGTCGGTCGGCAATCGCTCAAGGCGGCGGACCTGCGGGCCTGGCCCTTTCTGTTGCGCGAAGAGGGCTCCGGCACCCGGGCGGCTTTCGAGGAGCTGTTCGGGCACCCGACACCCGGTGCACGAGACGCCATGGAGATCGGCAGCAATGAAACCATCAAACAGGCGGTCATGGCGGGTCTTGGCCTGGCGTTGATCTCCGCTCACACCGTTGCGTTCGAGTTGGAGACTCGGCGCCTCGCGATCCTTGAGGTGGAAGGCCTGCCCGTGCGCAGGACCTGGTTCATCGCCCGGCACGCTCGTCGCACGCCTCTGCCCGCGATACGGGCGTTCTGGAAATACACCCGTCTTGAAGGCGCGCAGCACCTGCCCGCAGTGCTGATCTAAACGGGGCCGAAGAGACTCAGGCCGCCTGTGACGCCCGACTGAGGGCGCAATGCGACCAGAGCTCGGAAAGCGCCTTCACGAGGTGGCTGATGTCAGCGTCCGAATGCAGCGGCGAGGGCGTAATGCGCAGCCGCTCCGTGCCCTTTGGCACAGTCGGGTAGTTGATCGGCTGGATATAAACCCCGTAGCGTTCCAGCAGCCAATCGCTGATCATCTTGCACTTCACTGGGTCGCCGACCATCACCGGGATGATATGGCTGGGATTGGGCATGTGCGGGATGCCGATCGCAGTCAGCTCCCGACGCACCTTCGCAACGCGATTTTGATGGCGAGCGCGTTCGAGCTGACTGTGTTTGAGGTGCTGAATGCTGGCGAGCGCACCGGCGGCGAGGGTTGGGGCCAGGGACGTGGTGAAGATGAAGCCCGAGGCGTAGCTGCGAATGAAATCACAGAGGGCCTTGGAGCCCGCGACATAGCCGCCCATCGCGCCGAACGCCTTGGCCAGAGTGCCCTCAATCACGGTCAGGCGGCCCATGGCGCCAACCTCCTCGGCCACCCCCGCGCCGCGCGGACCATAGAGGCCAACCCCATGCACCTCGTCGAGATAGGTCATGGCGCCAAACTCATCGGCCGCATCGCAGATGGCGTGGATCGGCGCGATGTCGCCGTCCATGGAATAGACGCTCTCAAAGGCCACCAGCTTGGGGCGAGCAGGGTCCGCCTCAGCCAGCTTACGCCGAAGATCCTCGACATCATTATGGGCGAAGACCACGCACTCGGCGCGGCTATGGCGGATGCCCTCGATCATCGAGGCGTGGTTCAGTGCGTCAGAAAAGACAATGCATCCAGGCAAACGAGAGGCCAAGGTGCTCAAGGCCGCCATGTTTGACACATAGCCGGAGGTGAACAGAAGCGCCGCCTCCTTTTTGTGGAGATCCGCCAGCTCCCGCTCTAGCAGGACGTGATAGTGGTTCGTTCCAGCGATATTGCGGGTGCCGCCGGCCCCGGCGCCGCACCGGTTGAGCGCCAAGTGCATGGCGGCCAAGACCTTGGGATGCTGGCCCATCCCCAGATAGTCGTTCGAGCACCATACAGTGACCTCGTGGGTGTCGGACTCGCGATGCCGGGTGGCGACAGGAAACTGCCCAACCCTTCGCTCCAGGTCCGAAAACACCCGATACCGCCCCTCGCCCCGCAAGGCCTCAAGCTCTGTCTCGAAAAACGCTTCGTAATTCATCGGATTATCCCCTTGGGAGCGGAGCACCGCCTTGCAACGGTGCATCAGACGCGGCGGGAACCGTTACCGCCGATCGGCCTGTTACGGGCGCCGCCCAGCGCCACAGCGCGGCGTCGGCGGACGGAATCAACATAAATAGGTGCTCAAGCGTCGCCAAAGCCGAGAGGGAAAACAGCAGAGCGGCGGCCGTCGCCGTGAACGGCGACGCCCCCGGGATCAGGGCGCGGCACGCCTCAGCCCCGGCGAACGACGCCCCGGCGGCTACGGAAATGGCGAGGAATGGACTGGGAGGACTGGTCCGAACATAGGTGGCGATATAGCGAAGGTGCTCTGGGAAAAGCGCAGCGGTGAAATGCGGAATGCCCCAAAAGAGGTTGAGCTTGGCGCTTAGGCGCCCGACAAGAAGAATGAGAAAGGCCCAGGCCCCCACGGCGTTCACTCTACCCCAGTCGAGGATCACGAGCAGCACCGCGGTAAGCGCCAAGGCCAGTTCGTGATAGATCAGGGTTTGGGCGGCAAGCACGAAACGCTGAAATCCGCGCACGTCGGGCGGGCAAGATGTACGGCGCGGGCCAGTCACCAAACCCGTTAGAAAAGCCAGCTCGTGTCCTCCCCAGAGGGCCAGCGCCCCGGCGAATGCTGTCAGGGCGCTCAGAACAGACGCATGGTCCCGGGAGTCGATCAGAGCCGCCAGGGCTGCAATAGCAACGGCAACACCGCAAGCAAGGCTCCAGCCATAGGTCGAGCGGGGTTGCCGATCCAGCCAGAGGATCGCCCCGGTGCCGAACCACCAGAGGCCGATGGCGAACAGGACCGCAGTGGCTATGGCTAGGCTCGCCACGGACGAAATCACCAGACCGGCGCCAGACGTACGGAGGGCGGCGGGGTATTGGCGATCGGCCTCAAAAGGAACAACCGCGCCAAGGTCAGACCGATGCGGGCCTTGCAAGCGATCCCCGCCGCCCATCCCGCCAAGCCGCCGCGTCGATTTCCCCCGTCAAGGTTGTCCGCCAGCCTGACAAGCCGATCGAGCCCACGGCGGAAGCGCGGGTCTCCGATATCCAATGTGAAGGGGAAGACCTGGCGGGATATCTCAGAACAGATCCGGAAGACCTCGAAGTCATAGGCCGTCGGATCCAGTCCCAGGGCCTTATGGAAGGCCGGACGCCGATGATCTCGAACATACATGGTGGCGTAGACGCTAATCAGAAAAAAGCGAATCCAGGCGCGGTTGACTCCGCGCAGCAGCGACGGATTGGCACGCATCAAGAGGGCGAAGGCCTCGCCGTGCCTGAATTCGTCGGCGCACCAGGCCTTGAACCACGAGAAAATCGGGTGGAACCGCAGCTCTGGATGCCGCTCAAGCTGATTGTATATGGAAATATAGCGTGAATAGCCGATTTTCTCTGAGAGATAGGTGGCGTAGAATATAAATTTGGGCTTGAAGAATGTATACTTCTTGGTCTTTGTCAAAAAACTGAGGTCAACGCCGATCTTTAGATCTTTTAGGGACTCATTGATAAACCCGGCATGACGCGACTCATCGCGGCTCATTAACTTGAAGAGTTGCTTCAGGTGCGGGTTGCGGGTCCGTTTCACGATCTCCGCATAAAGCACGCAGCCGGAAAACTCCGCGGTGAGGGAGCTGACGAGAAAATCGATGAACTCGCGTCTAAGGTCGAGGTCGAGCCCGTCCAGGGCATGCTCGAAGGATTCTGTCCGCTTGAAATGAAGTCGATTGGGATCGCTCGCCATTTCAGCGATCAAGGGATCCCATTCGACGCGGACCCCGGAAATGTCCAGGCGGTCGAGGGCAGCGAAGTCGGTGGTGTAAAAGCGTGGGCTGAGGACCGTGTCCTCCTGCGCCATCTGAGTCGTATCAATCTCAGGCGCAAGCTCCGGACCCACCACAGAGGCTCCGACCGGATGTTCGAGCACGGCCGCGTTCATGGCAATCTCCCCGACGTGAAGCTGACCTCGTAAAGATCGGCGAGTTCAAAATGGGCTAGGATCCGGGTCCAGACCCGGCGAAGGGGGCCTGCCTCCTCGACCACGGCGGTGCGACGCAGCCTCAGCGCCTCCCCAAAGGCGACGGTGATAGGGGGGCCATCCAGCCGCACCCGATCACCCGGCCGGAACGGCGTGCAGTCGTCGAGCTCCACATGAGCGTGGAGGCTGGCGCCCGTGCACGAGACGTCCACCGTGCAGGAGATCTCCCGGACGTGGCGGCGAAGCAGCCCTGCCCGGGTCATGAGGCGCCCCGCTCAGGGGCCATGAAGGCCATGAAGGCGGCGCGGTTATCCCGTCCGAAGGCCTCCAGGTCGATCAGGCGGCCGGTCGAGGGATCCGTCAGAGAAAGACGATTACGCGCGCTGAGGCTGAGGGTGAACGGCTGCGCCGCACCCAGCCCCCGCATCTCCCGCGCCTTCGCCAGCCCTCGCATCACGTCGCGTACAAAGCCCGCCGATCCAGGGGCAAGTCGAGCGACCCGTACGCCGCTGCTCTGATCCCGGACGAGAACCGAGCCATCCCCCTGATCTGTGAACGACAACTCGCGGACCTTGATGGGATGATCGCCGGCAGCCGTCTGGGCCAGTTCCAGGCTCGCCGCTCCGGTCATGCGGCCTACCCCCGCGGCCGCTATGGCGAGGCTCATCATAGCTGCGGCGGCGATAAGGACGCCCCTTGGAAAGGGCTTGGCGTCGATGGCGCTCATTGGCTCCGCGCTCCGCCGGTCAGGCCGCCTGCGCCCGGTCGGCGACCGGGCTGAGGCGCGTAGAGGGCATCGCGGCCCTCGCCGTGGGCGAGAACGAACGCGGCATGACCTCGGCCAGGACTCGGGCCGCGACCTCGGCGTCCCGCAGCGCGCGGAGGGTTGGTTCGGGGGCTCGCAGACGCCACGGCCGCGCGTGAGGCCAGAGCATCAGAAGCGCAATCTTATTCGGCGCCTTAAGCTTGAGGGCGAGATTGCCGCCTCCGCCCGGCAAGCGTTCCAACGACGCGCCATCGAGAATGGCGAAGGGCAGGTTGATGGCCTTGGTGAAGGCCGCCCCAAACCTCATGACCAGCCGCCGATTGGTGATCGTGTAGACCGTGGTCCGCGCATTCAGCCAGGCGAGGAAGGCCAACACCGCCAGCCCTAAGAGAGCCATTGGCGCGACACTCGCAAGACGCCCGAGAACCGCCGGCAAACCCGCGCCGTTCGCCAGTCCCGTCGCGCCGCGCCAGGCCAGCATCAGGGCGAAATAGGAGGCCACGGCGCGGATGTGGAAGGCCTGCTCAGCCAGTAGGCGGGCGTCCGGGGCGCCCTGCCAAAGGATCACCTCCCCTTCCGGCAGGGGTCCTGGCAAGCCCCGGACGGGTTCGAAGTCGTGCTCGCTCATAGGAGCGGCTCCGCGCGACGGGACGTTGCATAGAGAAGGCCCGCGCCGAAGAAGGCCGCCACACGTTCTTCCTCGTCGAAAGTAATCTGATCGGGCGACGCCAACGCCGGGACTTTGGCGAACTGTCCGCCGAGGATAGCGCCGACCTCAATCGTCCGGGTCGACTTCTTCACCTTGCAAAGCGGCATAGGCGCCAGGACCGGACGGCCGTCGGGGAGCTTGACTTCGATATAGCGGATCAGAACCTCTCCCCGGTCGATCCAAACGTCGCTGACTTCCCCGGCCACCACGCCGTCGGCGCCGATGACCTTCATTCCGCGCGGATCGGGATCCTTGGGATCGATGGAGAAGCCCTCCGCGATACGCAGCGGCGTGATCTTCGGCCCGTGGCCGACCAGCATGTCGGGCGTCTTGGCTCTCGTGGCAAAGGAGCCGGGGCCGACCCCGGCCATCATCGGATCGCCTGTGGGTTCCAGGGGCGAGCCGGGCGCAGGCGAGGTTCGCTTGGCGGCCAATTCACGATCGTCGCGCTTACCATCAGGTTTGGTGACGGTTCCGCCATGGGCCAGAGTGAAGGTCTTGGGCTTGGCGCTGAACAGAAGCCCGCCCGCCGGCTCCAGGCGTCCGTGCACGTCGTCTTCAAGCGGGTAGCCTTCCCGTCGATCCTCCCGGCGCAGATAGAGCACCAAGCCAATGAAGAAGAGGACGAAAACGTCGAAGACCATCAAGGCGATGTCAAAATCGCCAGGGTGAAAGATCTCAAGCATCGCTGCCTCCTGACAGGGTCGCGTCGAAGGGTCCTGTGGCCAGGGCCGGATAGGTGGGAGTGGGATGTGACTCGAGGCCCGCACCGCGCGGGCGGACCAGGGGACCCAGCGCGACCATGGTGGCGAGCAGGAGCCCAAGCTCAATGAGATACACCGCGTCATATCCCGCTGCGCGGCTCTCCAACGCTGGGCCAAGCGTCCCTGCCAGGGCAGCGCGGGTCACGCCATCGCTGATCAATCCGCCCGAGGCGATGGCGACCCCTGCAGCCAGCGCCTGGACCGATCCCCAGGCCCCCAGAGCTAGGCCGGTGGCGTCCGTTTGGGCCATTTTCATCGAAGCGGTCAGAGTGCCATGCGCAAACAGGCCTCCGCCAAGTCCGACGAGGGCCACGCCCATGGCGAAGAGGGGCGGTGCGGCCAGAGGCGCGGCCAGAAGGACACAGGCGAAGGCGGCCAGGCCGGCCAGGGCCCCAAAGCCCGAGACACGATAGGGGTCCGCACCCTGGTTCAACTGGCGGGCGGCGAGCCCCAGCCCCGCGGCGCCGCCGGCGGCGAGCAGTGCGGTCAGGGTCGTCGTCGCGGCCACCGACAGGTGCAGAATCCGACCTCCATAGGGCTCAAGCAAGACATCCTGCATGCTGAAGGCCACGGTGCCGAGACCTATAGCCACGAGACGCCGGGTGGCCCGACCGGTCTGCGCATAGGCGCGCCAGGACTCTGCGAAGGTGGCCGCCGGCTTAAGCTCCCGCCAACGGTCTGGGTCGCGCTTCTCCTGTTTCCAAAGAGCGACGCCGTTGAGGACCAGGGTCGCAGCGGCCGCTCCCTGTACCACCTGAATCAACCGAAGTTCGCTGAAATGGGCCAGCAAAATGCCGAAGCCGACAGCGGCTATGACCGTGCCAAAGAGCAGGGTCAGGCAGAGCAAAGCCACCACCTTGGGACGCGCCGAATCCGGAGCGAGGTCAGTCGCCAAGGCGAGACCCGCCGTCTGAGTGGTGTGCAGCCCGGCTCCGGCCATGAGAAAGGCGACGGCCGCCCCGATCTCACCAACAATGGGAGGTCCGTGGCTGTCGCCCGACAATAGCAGCAGGGCGAAGGGCATTATCGCCAAACCGCCGAACTGCAATAGAGCCCCGAACCAGATATAGGGCACCCGCCGCCAACCGAGGACTGAGCGGTGCGTGTCCGAGCGATATCCAACCAGCATTCGCGCCGGCGCGAACACCAGGGGCAGGGAGATCATGGTCGCCACGAGCGAGGCCGGTATGCCCAATTCGACGATCATGACCCGATTGAGAGTGCCGATCAGCAAGACTGCCGTCATGCCGACCGTGACCTGAAACAGCGACAGGCGAAGCAGACGCGACAAGGGCAACTGCACCGTGGCCGCATCTGCAAAAGGCAACAGGCCAAGGCCCACGGATCTCCAGGACCAAACCGGACCAGGGCGGGTCCTTTCGGTCATCGGCGCACCAGTTCCAGGGCCTGGGAGATGTAGAACCCGTTAGAGATCCGGACGCTGCGGGCGACGCGGAAATCCCAGAGATCCACAGCGGCGGCGATGGCCGCGCGAAGCCGGGGCTCGGAAACCGGCTCAATTGCCGGAGCACGGTCGCCGCGAGGGAACAGACGTCCGGCCAAGTGCATGAGGCGCAGGGCAGGGGTTTCAGGCGCGAAGGTGAACACTAACGAACGACGAGTCCGCCGCGCCAGGATGCCCAGGGACCTGACAATCTCGGCTGTCGGATAATGGATGAGCGAGTCCATCGCCACCACGTGATCAAAGAGTCCCAGGCGAGAATCGAGGAAGTCGCCCACGCGGAACGCCACGTCGCCAGGGCCCAGATCCAACGGCGCCCGCTCCCGCGCGATGCGAACGAGGTTGCCGGCAATGTCCACAGCCGTCACCCGTGCCCCGCGTCGGGCGGCGGCGACGGACAGGGCGCCCACACCGCAGCCCGCATCGAGCACATGCGCCTCCCGCAGATCCGTCGGCAGCCAGGCGAGCAGTTGTTCGCTCATACTCTGACGTCCCGCGCGCACAGTACGGCGAATGCCGCTGACCGGGGCCTCCGATGTCAGTCGCGCCCAGGCTTCCATAGCCGTGGCGTTGAAATAGGTTTCGAGTCGGCCGCGACGGTCCTCGAAGGCGAGACTGGACATCACTCGAACCCCAGGAAATCGAAGATGTCGCGATCCTTCATCGGCGAAGCGTCGCACTCAGGACCGCCGCGCCACAGGGCGTCAGCTAGAGACATGTACTCATCCAGAACTGCTGTGAGCTCCGGAGAGGTCTCCATCTCAAAAAGGGTGGACTTCTTGAGCCGACTACGGCGGATCACGTCGAGGTCAGGAAAGTGAGCGAGGCGATCAAGCCCGACAGCGGCATTGAACCGGTCGACCTGATCGGTTTCTCGGCTGCGATTTGCGATCATGCCGCCCAGACGGACGTCGTAGGTGCGCGACTTGGCTTTGATCGCGGCGATGATGCGGTTCATTGCGAACACCGAATCGAAGTCGTTCGAAGCGACGATCAGGGCCCGTTCAGCGTGCTGCAGCGGCGCCGCGAAGCCACCGCAGACCACGTCGCCCAAGACGTCGAAGATCACCACATCGGTCTCTTCGAGCAGGTGATGCTCCTTGAGCAGCTTGACGGTCTGGCCCACCACATAGCCGCCGCAGCCGGTGCCGGCCGGGGGGCCGCCAGCCTCGACGCACATCACGCCGTTGTAGCCCTCGAACACATAGTCATCTGGACGTAGTTCCTCGGTGTGGAACTCCACCGTCTCAAGGATGTCGATCACCGTTGGGACCAGACATTTGGTCAAGGTGAAGGTTGAATCGTGCTTGGGGTCGCAGCCGATCTGCAGCACGCGTTTGCCAAGACGGGAAAAGGCCGCCGAGAGGTTGGAAGAGGTCGTGCTCTTGCCAATTCCGCCCTTGCCATAGACGGCGAAAACCTTCGCCCGACCGAGGGTTCCACCGGGATCCATGTGCACCTGAACGCTACCCTCGCCGTCGTCACGGGCGCGATCACGCAGGCTGCGGGGAAGATCGAGGAGTGTCATGTCCGTCGGGGTCTCCTCAGGTGTCACGCGGCCGCAGCCACGCCTTCGAGCTGGTCTTCGAGGTCGTCGGTGGCATTGCGCAAAGCGCTAAGTGTAGCGTCATCGGGCGACCACAGACGTCGGTCGGCGGCCTCGACCAGACGCTTGGCGAGGCGCGAAGCCGCGGCGGGATTGAGCTCGGCCAATCGGCGGCGCATGGCCTCGTCCAGGACGAATGTCTCAGTGATGCGTTGATAGACCCAGGGCGCAACCTCTCCGGTGGTCGCCGACCAGCCGAGCGTATTGGTCACCTGCGCCTCGATCTGGCGAACGCCCTCGGCCCCATGGCGGAGCAGACCCTCATACCAACGTGGATTTAGCATTCGGGTACGGGTCTCAAGGGATACCTGTTCGGCGAGAGTGCGGACCTTCGGTTCCCCAAGAGTCTGGTCGCCAATATAGACGGGGGGCGCCTCGCCGCGGGCGCGCCGCACGGCCCGACTGATCCCGCCCAGGGTGTCCATATAATGGTCGATGCTGGTAACCCCCAGCTCGACCGACTCGACGTTCTGATAGGCGAAGTCGACGCCTTTCAGAATGGCGTTCAGCATGGCCGACTGCTTCACGGCGGCGCCGCTGACGCCATAGGCGAAGCACTTGCGAGCCTGGTAGGCGTCGGCGAGTTCGTCCTCATCCCGCCAGGCGCCCGAGTCGATCAGGTGATTGACATTAGCGCCATATGCCCCCTCGGCGTTGGAGAAGACCCGCAGGGCTGCGGTTTGCAGGTCGCAGCCGTTTTCGGCTTGTTGAGCGAGCGCGTGCTTTCGGATGAAATTCAGCTCCACCGGCTCATCCGCCTGCGCCGCGAGCCAAGCCGCCTCCGCCAGCATCCGGGTCTGCAGGGTGAGGAGGTCGCGGAAGATACCGGACAGGGTCATGACCACGTCCACTCGGGGACGACCGAGAGTCTCAAGCGGGATCAATTCGGCGCCGCACAGCCGGCCATAGGAATCGAGGCGCGGACGCGCACCCATAAGGCTGAGAGCCTGGGCGATCGGCGCGCCCTCGCTCTTGAGATTGTCCGAGCCCCATAGCACCAGAGCGATGGACTCCGGGGTCTGGCCGGTCTCTGCCCGGTGGCGGGCCAAAAGCAATTCGGCGTGTCGCGCGCCCTCGCGCAGGGCGAAGACGCTGGGTAGCAGGAAGGGATCGAATCCGTTGAGATTGCGCCCTGTTGGCAGGACGGCCGGCGTGCGGGCGATGTCGCCGCCCGGCGCAGGGCGGATGAATCCCCCGTCCAGGGCATGAAGGAGCGCAGGAATCTCTGAATCCTGGCGCAAATGACGGTCGGCCTCGACCAGGGTCCGCATCAGCTCGAGGGCCTGCGGCGTGCGCTGGACCTGACCCGTGGACAAGGCGAGATCTGGACTGGCGCCGGCGATCAGGGCCTCCAATGTAACGCGTGGCGGCGTGCAGCCCCGGCCTCGGGCGATCGCGTCGAGGAGATCGGCGCGCTCAGACGGGCTCGGTGGTTCGCCCAGAGTGTGTAGCCCTGTGGGGATCAGGGTGCGCTCCATCTCCTCAATGCGACACGCCAGGATCTCAAGATCGTCCTCCTCCAGGTCCACGGCCTTGGCCTGCTCCGCGATCAGGGCCTGAAGGTGCGTCCGTTCGACGAAGGCCTCGGGGACAAGACAGAAGACTCAACG
>JAKBBV010000095.1 GCA_021808285.1 Pseudomonadota bacterium
GCCATTCAAGACCATCGACTGGGCGAAGTCCCACCGCGGCGTCGTCGCGAGGTCCATCGCCGAGGCCGTTGAGGGGCAGGACATGCTGGTCCTCTGCGTTGGTCGAGATGAGGATGTGCGAGGCGTCGTCACCGAAGCCCTGCCGCTCATGGCCGCCGATGCCATTGTCGTTGATCACACCACGACCTCGGCGCACCTGGCGAGGGACCTCGCCGATCAGGCCCGGGCGGCCGGAAAGTGGTTCGTCGACGCTCCGGTTTCCGGGGGCGAGGCGGGGGCGGTGAGCGGGCAGCTCTCGATCATGGCGGGGGGGGAAGGTTCCGCGGTCGAGCGCGCCACCCCGGTGATTCAGGCCTATGCCAAGGCGATCCGGCATATCGGGGGGCCCGGCGCCGGGCAACTGACCAAGATGGTCAATCAGATCTGTATCGCGGGTGTCGTTCAGGGGCTGGCCGAGGCCGTCGCCTTCGCCAAGGCAGCTGAACTGGATACGGACCTGGTGCTGGGGGCGATCTCCAAGGGGGCGGCCCAATCCTGGCAGATGGACAACCGGTGGGAGAGCATGAGCCGGGGCGAATTCGAGTTCGGCTTCGCCGTCGACTGGATGCGTAAAGACCTCGCCCTGGTCCTCGAAGAGGCCAGGCACAATGGCGCCCGAGTGGAAGTGACGGCGCTCGTGGATCAGTTCTACGCCGAGGTTCAGGCGCTGGGTGGGCGACGCTGGGATACGTCCAGTCTCGTCTCACGCCTTGTGCGGCCGAGGGGGACCTGAGGCCTCTTGCGGCGCCTTCCTCACCGGCTATCCGCCGAGAAGCGTCGCGGCCACCGGGGCGAAATAGGTTATTACCCCAGCGCAGCCAGCGCGCTTGAACGCCGCGAGACTCTCCATCATGGCCCGCGATGGATCGATCCAACCCTGCGCGCCGGCGGCTGCGATCATGGCGTATTCGCCGCTGACCTGGAATGCGAAAGTCGGAGCGGAGAACGTCTCGACGACCCGGCGCACGATGTCCAGGTAGGGCAAACCCGGCTTGACCATGATCAGATCTGCCCCTTCGGAGAGATCAAGCGCCACTTCCCGCAAGGCCTCATCTGAATTGAACGGATCCATCTGATAGGTGGCTTTATCGAGCGGATTGGCGAGTGTCCCTCCGCCAAGCTTCCCCGAGCCGATGGCCTCACGATAGGGACCGTAAAATGCAGAGGCATATTTCGCCGCGTAGGACATGATGAGCATGTCCTGGAAGCCCGCCGACTCCAGAGCGGCGCGCAGTTTTCCGACTCTGCCATCCATCATATCGGACGGCGCCAGGATATCGCATCCTGCCCGCGCCTGGACGATCGCTTGTTCCACGAGACGGGAGATCGTTTCATCGTTAGCGATCCGGCCATCGCGAATGACCCCGTCATGGCCGTGTGTTGTGAACGGGTCGAGCGCGACATCACACATCACGCCCACATCAGGCGCGGCGGCTTTCATGGCGCGAACCGCACGGGAGATAAGGCCATCGGGATCGGCTGCGTGAGATCCTTCCGGATCCTTCGTCGCCCCGTCGATGTGAGGGAAAATGGCGATGCACGGGATGCCAAGGGTTTGGGCCTCCTTGGCGGCGAGGGCGGCTTCCGCGACCGAAAGGCGATCCACGCCAGGCATGGCGGCCACCGGCACGCGCCCCTCGCCCTCATGCACGACCATGGCCCAGATTAGATCCGAAGGCGCGAGCGTATTTTCCCTCACCAGGCGGCGAATCCATTCCCCCTGTCGTTGACGGCGCATTCGCAGCGCCGGGAAGGGGGCCAGAACAGAACCGGGCATGATTTTTCCCGCCTTGCCGTCTGCGCGAGCGAGCGCGTCGCTTGGTCGCCTTAATGCGGGGTCGCCATCTTGGCAAACAGACGGGGGCGAGGCAGGACTCGTCCATTGCCCACGGGGGGCTCAGCCGCTAGCGTCGCGCCGCTTTGGGCCGCGCTGGGCTCTGTTCAAGTTGAGGTTCGGTTTCTAATGGCGAGTGTTCCGCAGACGGCCCCGGGGCTGGGTCGAATCTTTCGGCGAAAGCCGATTGCTCAGATTCAGGCGGATCTCGCCCATGGCGAACTGAAGAAGACCTTGGGGGCGTTGAACCTGATCCTCCTCGGTATCGGCTGTATAATCGGGACCGGGATTTTCGTTCTTACAGGCCTTGCGGCGGCGCAGTTTTCCGGGCCGGCTATCACCATCTCCTTTGTCATCACGGGAACGCTCTGCGCCTTTGTGGCGCTATGTTACGCGGAACTGGCTTCGGCCTTGCCGGTATCAGGATCAGCCTATTCCTATTCTTACGCTTCCATGGGCGAAATCGCAGCCTGGGTCATGGGCATTCTGCTTATTCTTGAATATGGGCTTTCAGCCTCGACCGTTGCGGTGGGGTGGTCGGGCTACTGTGTCAGCGTACTACAGGATTTAGGCATCCACATTCCGGCGGCCCTCACAGCGGCTCCTGGAGTAGAGGTCAAGGATGCCGCAGGACACGTGGTTGCTGTAGGCGTGGTGAATCTCCCAGCCATTTTAATCATCGCCGCTGTGACGCTGCTGCTTGTACGCGGAGTGTCCGAGTCCGCGACCGTCAATAACATCATCGTGGCGATCAAATTGACGGTTGTGATCGCCTTCATCCTCATCGGAACACGCTACGTCCACGCCTCGAACTGGACACCATTGATCCCGGCCGAAATTCCTGCGCCCCCTCCTGGCACACCGATGGATATGCCGCACCAGATTCTGCGCGCGCTCGGACAGGTTTTCAGCGGCGATTCTCATTCAAAATACGGCGTTGGCGGCGTGATCACCGGCGCGGCGCGGATATTTTTCGCCTATCTCGGCTTTGAGGCGGTCTCTACAGCGGGCGCTGAGGCGCGCAATCCGGCGCGGGATATGCCGATCGGGATCATCGGCGCCCTCATCATCTGCACCGCTCTCTATATCGCGACCTCGGCGGTGCTGGTCGGGATCGTGCCTTACTTTCAGCTCGACAATCCGGCGCCGATCGCCTTGGCGGTCGACCGCATGGGGATGCCGTGGTTCGCCTTCTTGGTGAAGATCGGGGCCCTCGCGGGATTGACCAGCGTCATGCTGGTTCTGCTCTATGGCCAGACCAGGATCTTCTACACCATGTCCCGCGACGGGCTTCTGCCGCGCGCCATGTCGGTGGTCCACAAGCGCTTTCAGACCCCATGGATCAATACCTTCGTCGTGGGCCTGATTGCGTGCTCGGCAGCGGGGTTTCGCAGCCTCGATGACTTGGCGGACCTTTCCAATGTCGGATCTCTCGCGGCCTTTTCTCTGGTGTGCATCACCGTGATCTATCTGCGCGTCACCAATCCTGAGCTACATCGTCCATTTCGCACGCCTCTGTACCCCTTGGTGCCGATCATGGGGGCCGGCATGTGCCTGTTTCTTTTGAAGTCGATTATCAACAAACCCAAGACCGGCCCATTTTTCCTGGCCTATGTCGGCGTCGGATTCCTGCTCTACTTTGTCTACGGGCTATGGAACTCGAAGTTGCAGAAGGGCGAAGCGGTTGATGTCCATGAGGCTTCGCCCATGGAGCTACCGCACGTCGAGTAGCCGGCCATGGCGGGCTTTGTCCTGCCAGAACAGAGTCAGGCGCCGATCGTCGAGGCTCTTCCCGAACTCTGCGAGGCGCTAAGGTCCGTCGGAACCGCGATTCTCAGCGCCCCGCCAGGTGCGGGAAAGTCCACGGTGACGCCGCTGGCCTTGCTCGACCAGCCCTGGGTTGCGGATGGACGCATTCTTGTTCTCGAACCGCGTCGGATCGCCGCGAGAGCTGTCGCAGCTCGGATGGCCGAAAGTTTGAGCGAAGAGGTAGGTCAGACCGTCGGTTACCGCGTCAGGTTCGAGACGCGAGTCTCGCCCCAGACCCGTATCGAAGTCGTCACCACCGGGGTCTATCTGCGCCGAATTCTCGAGGATCCAGGTCTGGACGGCCTCGCGGCGGTGCTTTTCGATGAGTTTCACGAGCGCGCCCTGGAGTGCGACGTCGCCTTGGCGCTCACATGGGAGGCGAGACGTCTCCTTCGCGATGATCTCCGCCTGATGGTGATGAGCGCGACCCTGGAATCCGACCGGCTTTCGCCCCTCTTGAACGATGCACCGCGAATCGTCAGTCGCGGCCAGTCATTCCCCGTTGAGACCCGCTATCTTGGCCGAGACCCAGGTCAGGGGCTGGCCGAACGGATCTGCAGGGCGGCGGTGATCGCGGCGCGGGCAACGGCTGGCGATGTCCTCGTTTTCCTCCCGGGAGTTGGCGAGATCATGCAGGTACGCCGTCGCCTTGAAGATGCCCCCCTCGGACCAGCCTGGGACCTCTGCGATCTGCACGGATCGCTAGAACTGGCCGATCAGGCGGCGGTGCTGGCGCCGGCCGAAAGAGGCCGTCGAAAGCTCATCCTCGCGACGGCGATCGCGGAGACCAGCCTGACTCTTCCTGGAATTGAAGCCGTCGTGGATAGCGGCTTGGCGCGCACCGCCCGATGGGATGGCCAGTTGGGTTTGCCCCGACTGGAAACGACCCGGGTG
>JAKBBV010000045.1 GCA_021808285.1 Pseudomonadota bacterium
CATCGCAAGCGCGATCATGGCGGCCTGCTGTTCGTCGATCTGCGCGACCATTACGGCCTCACTCAGCTGGTGGCTGAGCCCGACACGCCCGGCTTCGACCTCCTCACCCGCCTGCGCGCAGAGAGCGTCGTGCGTGTCGACGGCAAGGTCGTGGCCCGCGATCCCGAGGCGGTGAATCCCGGCCTCGCCACCGGCGCGATCGAGGTGCGCGTGGGCGCCGTCGAGGCGCTCTCGGAGGCGTCCGACCTGCCTCTGCCGGTGTTCGGCGAGCCGGACTATCCCGAGGATATCCGCCTGCGCTACCGCTATCTCGACCTGCGGCGCGAGACGCTCCACCGCAACATCGTGCTGCGCTCGAAAGTCATCGATTCCATCCGCCGACGGATGATCTCTCAGGGCTTCCTGGAGTTCCAGACGCCGATCCTCACCGCCTCCAGTCCCGAGGGCGCGCGCGACTTTCTGGTGCCCTCGCGGCTGCATCCGGGGACCTTCTACGCCCTTCCCCAGGCGCCGCAGCAGTTCAAGCAGCTGCTCATGGTCTCGGGCTTTGACCGCTATTTCCAGATCGCGCCCTGTTTCCGCGACGAGGCGGCCCGCGCCGACCGCTCGCCGGGCGAGTTCTACCAGCTCGATCTGGAGATGAGCTTCGCCACCCAGGACGACGTCTTCGCCGCCATCGAGCCGGTCATGGCCGGGGTGTTCGAGGAGTTCGCCGAGGGCAAGAGGGTGACGAAGGGGGCGTTCCCGCGCATCCCCTATCGCGAGGCGATCTCCAAGTACGGTTCCGACAAGCCGGACCTGCGCAATCCGATCGTCATGCAGGATGTGTCGGAGCATTTCCGCGGCGGCGGCTTTGGGGTGTTCGCGCGCCTTCTGGAGACCGCGGGCCATGCGGTCTGGGCCATTCCGGCCAAGGGCGGCGGCTCTCGCGCCTTCTGCGACCGCATGAACGCCTGGGCCCAGGGCGAGGGCCAGCCGGGCCTGGGCTATGTCTTCTGGCGCGAGGGCGAGGAGGGCGGCGCCGGCCCCATCGCCAAGAACATCGGTCCCGAACGTGTGGCGGCCCTGGCCGCGCAGCTGGGCCTGGGCGTGGGCGATGCGGCCTTCTTCGTCGCCGGCGATCCCAAGGTCTTCTACAGGTTCGCCGGCGCGGCGCGGACCCGGGCGGCGAGCGAGCTTGGCCTCATCGACGAGGCCCAGTTCGCCTTCTGCTGGATCGTCGATTTCCCCATGTACGAGTACAATGAGGACGACAGGAAGATCGACTTCTCGCACAATCCCTTCTCCATGCCCCAGGGCGGGATGGAGGCGCTGAACGGTCAGGACCCGCTCGAGATCCTGGCCTATCAGTACGACATCGTCTGCAACGGCATCGAGCTGTCCAGCGGCGCGGTGCGAAACCATCGTCCGGACATCATGCTGCGCGCCTTCGAGATCGCCGGCTACAGCGCCGCCGAGGTGGAGGACAAGTTCTCCGGCATGATCAACGCCTTCCGCTATGGCGCGCCGCCGCACGCCGGGGTGGCCCCGGGCATCGACCGCATCGTCATGCTGCTGGCCGGAACGAGCGCGATCCGCGACGTCATCGCCTTCCCGTTCAACCAGCAGGCGCAGGACCTGATGATGAACGCCCCCTCGAAGGTCAGCGACAGGCAGCTTGAGGAGCTTCACATCCGCCTGGCCCCCGCCAAGGCGGGGAAGTAGCGGCGCCGCTCAGCAGTGGCCGCGCCATTCGACGCGCAGATGAGGCATTCCGTGGTCGCCCGCCGAGGCCCCTGACGGCAGTCGGGTGTTGCGATCCATGCAGACCCCGGACAGCTGGTCGCGAGTGAGGCCGCGCGCGGCGCTGAGGTCCGCGCCGTTGAGCATCGCGCCCTTGAGCCGGGCGCCGGAGAAATCCGCCCCGGCCAGACGGGCGTGGGCCAGCATGGCGCCCGACAGATCCGTGCCCCGGAAGGAGGCGGCGGCGAAGTCTCCGCCCTCCATCTCCGCCGCGATCAGTCGCGCGTGATCGAAATGGGCGCCCTGGGCCTGGACCTCGCGCAGATTGGCCCCTTCCAGCTCGTCGCCATCCAGGCGCGCGGCGGCCAGCTTGGCGCCTTGAAGCTCCACACCCACCCCGGTCATGCCGGAAAGGTCCGCGCCGGAGAAATCGGCGTTGTGAAACACCGCGCCGGTCACCACCGCGTCACGCATGTTGGCGTGAGCCATGTCGGCGCCGGAGAAGTTCGCGCCCAGGAACACCGCGCCTTTCAGATCGGAGCCCACCAGGCTCGCGCCGCGGAAGTCGCCGCCCATGAACCGGGCGCCCTCCAGCTTGCGCGTGGAAAGATCGCAGCCCTGGCAGGATCCGCCGAGGGAAACGACCCGCTGGATGTCCCGATCCCCCGCCAGGGCCGCCCGAGCGGTCAGGCCCGCAAGCGCCGCCGCTCCAGCCGCCAGGGCCAGGGCGAAGGGGAATCGGGCAGGGGGCCGATGCGGGCTCATGGCTGTCATAAACGTGAGAAAAACGTGAGAGGCTACTTAATTCGCCGTAAGGCCGGGAGGGCGGGTCGCCTTGCGATTCACCGGCTTCGCGCGAACAGGGGCTCCCAGCGGCGGGCGGCGGCGCGACCGATGTTTTCGGTCGACCTGGCGGGGCGTGTTCTTCCCTTCGACACCGACGCCGCCCTGGCCTTTCGGGAGATCGCGGCCGGACGGAAGCTGAAGGGGAAACCGATCAGCCAGATCGACGCGCAGATCGCGGCGATCGTCCGATCACGCGGCACGCGTCTGGCCGCCCGCAATGGTCGCGACTTTGCCGACTGCGGCATCGATCTCCTCGACCCTTGGGGCGAGGCCTGACGCCAGGGTCCTGGGCCGCCCCAAGGTCCTGGGCCGCCCCAAGGTCCTGGGCCGCCGTAGACCGTCTTCCAGCAACAAAGCCTCTGCTCGGAAACTCCCATCCGGCGGATCACCTCCGCCACCGGCGTCCCCGTTTCCGCCTGCTTCAGGGCCGAGGAAATCTGCTCCTCGGTGAACTTGCTCGTCTTCAAGGCCCGCTCCGTCCTCGCGGTCGTCACATTGCCGAAAGACTCACCTTCTGGCGGGAGGGGGAAGGCGGGGGTCGTCAGGTTGATGTGCGGTGTTTGGAGGCTCGGTGCGGGAGAGTTCGGCCGAAGCGCCTGAGGCGATCGCGCTTCCCCGCGCGCGCGCCGGCGGCTAAACCTTCGCCCCATGCTTCCCCCCCTTCGCATCCGCGCCGCCCGGGTGATCGTGACCTCGCCGGGGCGCAACTTCGTCACCCTCAAGATCGAGACCGACCAGGGCGTCCATGGCGTGGGCGACGCCACCCTGAACGGGCGCGAAAAGGCGGTCGTCGCCTATCTCGAAGACCACGTCATTCCGGTCCTGATCGGCCGCGACGCCCGCAATATCGAGGACATCTGGCAGTATCTCTATCGCGGGGCCTATTGGCGGCGCGGGCCGGTGACCATGCGCGCCATCGCCGCGGTGGACATGGCGCTGTGGGATATCAAGGCCAAGGCGCTGGGCGTCCCGCTCTATGACCTTCTGGGCGGGGCCAGCCGCGATCGGGTGCGGGTCTACGGCCACGCCAACGGCGCCGATATCGCCGAAACCTCAGACGAGGTCGCCCGCTATCTGGAGGCCGGCTACACCGCCGTGCGCGCCCAGACCGGCGTGCCGGGCCTGGCCAAGCCCTATGGCGTCTCCAAGGACAAGGATTTCTACGAACCGGCCGAGGCCAGCCTGCCGGTGGAGACGGTGTGGTCCACCCCCGCCTATCTGCGCCAGGCGCCGGCCCTGTTCGAGGCCCTGCGGGTCAGGTTCGGCGCCGAGCCCCTGCTGCTGCACGATGTCCATCACCGCCTCACCCCGCAGGAGGCGGCGCGCCTGGGCAAGTCGCTGGAGCCCTTCGATCTCTTCTGGATGGAGGACCCGACGCCGGCCGAGAACCCGGAGGCGTTCAGGCTGATCCGCGCCCACACCACCACGCCGCTGGCCGTGGGCGAGGTGTTCAATTCGATCTGGGACGCCAAGGACCTGATCGCCAACCAGCTCATCGACTATCTGCGCGCCACGGTGCTGGGCTGCGGCGGGATCACCCACCTGCGCCGCATCGCCGACTTCGCCAGCCTCTGGCAGGTGCGCACTGGCTGCCACGGCGCCACGGACCTGTCGCCCATCACCATGGCCTGCGCCCTGCATTTCGACCGCTGGGTCCCCAATTTCGGCATCCAGGAATATATGCGCCACACGGCTGAGACTGACGCCGTCTTCCCCCACGCCTACCATTTCGAGGCCGGCGCCCTCTTCACCGGCGAGGCGATCGGCCACGGCGCCGATATCGACGAGGCCCTGGCCGCCAAATACCCCTACGAACCCCGTCAGCTCCCCATCGCCCGTCTCGAAGACGGCACGATGTGGAACTGGTGAGGGGGCGGGGGCTACCCTTCCCCCCCATGCCCAGCCTCGCCGACCCGCCCGTCTTTCGCCTCGTGGGCCGGGTGGGGCCGAGGCTCGATCTGGAGGCGCCGTGCGGGGCGCGGGCGCATGTGTTCGTGCTGGAGGAGGATATCGTCCGCCTGCTCGTCCTGCCGTCGGGCGAGCTGACGGGGCCGCCGAGCTGGGCCGTGGCGCCGGGGGCGGGCGACGTCGCTCCGGGCGGGCGCGACCGGTTCGATGTCGCCGGCTTCGCCGCGCCGGACTTCACCCTCGAGACCGATGAGCGGGGCCTGCGCCTCGCCACGACGCGCCTGGCCCTGGATCTGGCCTGGGCGAACCTTCACGCCCGCTGGCGCCAGATGACGCCTTCAGGCTGGCGGCCCATGGCCCAGGACCGCCTGACCCAGGCCTATGACTTCGGCTGGTGGGACGGCAAGCCGCGCCATTATCTGCGCCGCCGGGAAGGGGAGGCCTATTTTGGCCTTGGCGAGTGCTCCGGGCCGATGGACCGCGCCGGGCGGCGCCTGAGGCTCAGTCCCATGGACGCCATGGGCTATGACGCGGAGACCTCCGGCCCGCTCTACAAGCACATCCCCTTCTGCCTGACCCGCCTGGACGGGGAGGGGACGAGCTTTGGCCTCTTCTACGACACCGCCGCCGACGCGACCTTCGATTTCGGCTGCGAGCGCAGCAATTATCACGGCCTCTATCGCGGCTTCGAAGCGGAGAGCGGCGATCTCGACTACTATGTCATCGCCGGGCCGGCGCCGCTGGAGGTGGTGCGCCGCTTCACCTGGCTGACCGGCGCTCCGGCCCGCCTGCCGCGCTGGGCGCGCGCCTATTCCGGCTCGGGCATGGCCTATGCCGATGATCCGGCCCCCATCGCGCGCATCGAGGCCTTCGCGCAGGCCTGCCGCGCCCACGACATTCCCTGCGCCAGCTTCCATCTCTCCTCCGGCTACACCCTCCGCGAAGGGCGGCGGAACGTCTTTTCCTGGGATCGCGACCGGTTCGGTCCGCCCGGCGATCTGGCCCGCCGCCTGGGGCCTCAAGGCGTCGCGGAGCGGGGCCTGCGCCTCATCGCCAATATCAAGCCCTGCCTGCTCACCACCCATCCGCAGTTCGAGGCGGCGGCCCAGGCGGGCCTGCTGGTGCGCGGGGCCGATGGCGCGCCGGATCTGGTGCAGTTCTGGGACGGCCTGGGCGCCTATCTCGACTTCGCCCATCCCGACGCTGTGGCCTGGTGGCGCGCGCGCATCACCGCGACCCTGCTGGAGGAGGGCGTCGTGGGCCTGTGGAACGACAATAACGAGTTCGAGATCCGCCATCCCGGCGCGCGCCTGGCGGATGGGACGCCGGCCGCGGCGGCCAAGCCGCGCCTCTCCCTCCTCATGATGCGCGCCTCGCGCCAGGCGCAGCTCGCCTTCGCGCCGGATGCGCGGCCCATGGGCGTCTCGCGCGCGGGCGGGGCGGGCATGCAGCGCTACGTCCAGACCTGGACGGGCGACAACGCCACGGCCTGGAAGACCCTGCGCTGGAACCACCGCATGGGCCTGGGCCTGGCCGTGAGCGGCGTCTCCAACTTCGGCCACGATGTGGGCGGGTTCGCCGGTCCGCCGCCGGGGCCCGAGCTCCTGGCCCGCTGGAGCGCCGCCGTGGCCCTCCTGCCGCGCTATTCCATCCACTCCTGGAACGACGACGGCTCGGTCACCGAGCCCTGGACGCACGAAGCGGCCCTGGCCCCGATCAAGGCCCATCTCGCTCTGCGTCACCGCCTCGGCCCCTATATGGACGAGCTCCTGCGCCGCTATGCCGAGGATTTCGAGCCGGTGGTCCGGGCCCTGTTCCTCGACGCGCCGGACGATCCCGCGGCCTGGGGCGAGAGCGACGCCTTCCGCCTGGGACCCGATCTCCTGGTCGCCCCGGTGTTCGACGAGGCCAGGGACGAGGTGACGGTCACCACGCCGCGCGGCGAGGGCTGGCGCGATCTGGCGACCGGCGCTCTCGTCGCGGGAGGCGAGAGGGTCCTGCTCGCCGCGCCCTGGGACCGCGTCCCCGCCCTGGTCCGCGCCGGCGCCGTCGTGCCGCTCGACCTGTCGCCGTCCGGCTTCGCGCCCCGGCCGCTGGAGCGCGGCGCCCTGATCTGCGCGCCCGAACATGGCCCGCTCGGCGGAACCTGGGTGGAGGACGACGGCGAGAGCCTTCATGATCCCGATGCCCTGACCTGGCGCGTGTCGGGCGAGGCGGATCCTTCCGCGATCCGCCTGAACCTGGAGGTCGGCGGCGCGGACGCGACGGGGAGGGACAGCCTCACCCTGGTGCAATGGGCGGCCGATCCTCGCCCCCTGAAGCTGGAGCGCGGCGACCTCCTCGCCCGGACGCGGCGGGGCGCGGAGATCTGGACGACGATCCGCGTCGCGCGGGACCGCGTCGCGCGGGACCGCGTCGCGCGGGACTGAGACGGAATGCGCAATCTCTCCCCGGCCAGGGGGTCGGCGGCGCAAAACTCTTGCGCAATCCGGCCCCGGTCTCTATGGCGAGTGCATGATCTTGCCGTTGGGCCAGCTTCGACTTTCGCTCCTGGGGCTTAGACGCCCCCGGGCGTCGGCTTAGCGCCGCGATCCGCATCCGGGTCGGCGGCCGGGCGTTCGGGGGCTTTCGCAAATCGCTTTCCCCGACATCACCCAGATCAGGCAGACCCCATGACATCCCAGACCGTATCCTCCGCTGACGCGACCCCGCCGTCCGAACCCGCGCGCGTCATCGTTTTCGACACCACCATGCGCGATGGCGAGCAGTCGCCCGGCGCCTCCATGTCCATCGAGGAGAAGCTGGAGCTCGCCAAGATCCTGGAGGATATGCGCGTCGATGTGATCGAGGCCGGCTTCCCGATCGCCTCCAACGGCGATTTCGAGGCCGTGCGCCGCATCGCCGGCATCGTCACCGAGAGCACGGTCTGCGGCCTGGCCCGGGCCGGCGTCGCCGACATCGAGCGCTGCGGCGAGGCCCTGCGCGGCGCCAGGCGCGGGCGCATCCACACCTTCATCTCCACCAGCCCCCAGCACCGCGACCACATCCTGCGCATGAGCCCCGAGGAGGTCGTCGAGGCCGTGCACGCCTCGGTCAGCCGGGCGCGCAACCTCATCGACGATGTGGAATGGTCGGCCCAGGACGCCACCCGCACCGAGCGCGACGTGCTGCGCCGCTGCGTCGAGGCGGCGATCCGCGCCGGGGCCCGCACGATCAATATCCCCGACACCGTGGGCTATGCCTATCCGGACGAATACGCCGCCATCTTCCGCGACCTGATCGAGGCCGTGCCGGGCGCGGACCAGGTCATCTTCTCCACCCATTGCCACAATGATCTGGGACTGGCCGTGGCCAACAGCCTGGCCGGCGTCCAGGCCGGCGCGCGCCAGGTCGAGGTGGCGATCAACGGCATCGGCGAGCGGGCCGGCAACGCGGCGCTCGAAGAGGTGGTCATGGCGCTCAAGGTGCGCGGCGACGCCCTGCGCTTCTCCACCCAGACGCGGACCGAGCACATCACCCGCGCCAGCCGCTATGTGGCCGCCATCACCGGCTTTCCGGTGCAGTTCAACAAGGCCATCGTCGGCAAGAACGCCTTCGCCCACGAGGCCGGCATCCACCAGGACGGCATGCTCAAGGACGCCTCCACCTATGAGATCATGCGTCCCGAGGACGTCGGCCAGGGCGGCTCGAACCTCGTGATGGGCAAGCATTCCGGCCGCCACGCCTTCCGCGAGAAGCTGCGCGCGCTCGGCTACGACCTCGGCCAGAACGCGCTCAACGAGGCCTTCGGGCGATTCAAGGACCTCGCCGACAAGAAGAAGAGCGTGTTCGACGACGACATCATCGCCCTCGTCGACGACGCCCTCTCGCGCGGCGAGGAGCGGATCCAGGTCAAGGCCCTGCGCGTCATCGCCGGCACCGAAGGCCCTCAGGAGGCGCACCTGACCCTGGTGGTGGATGGGGCCGAATCCAGCGCCACGGCCACGGGCGATGGCCCCGTGGACGCGGTCTTCAACGCCATCGGCGCCCTGGTCGAGCACAAGGCGGTGCTGCGCCTCTTCCAGGTGCACGCGGTGACCGAGGGCACGGACGCCCAGGCCCAGGTCTCGGTCCGGCTGGAGGAGGACGGACGTATCGCCACCGGTCAGGCGGCGGATACCGACACCCTCACGGCGGCGGCCATGGCTTATGTGAACGCCCTCAACAATCTCTTCATGCGCAAGCAGAAGTCGGCGCCCGAGCCGATGATCGCGAGCGGTTTCTGACGCCTCGTCCCCCCTCGCCGCGCCAGGCCCGCGGGTTCGGGAGGGCGCTTTTCCGCGCCGGGCCATGAGCCCGTTGTGGATCCCGCCGACCCTGGGGGCCGCCGCCTTCCAGGTGGCGCGCAACAGCGTCCAGCGCCGTTTGCTCGGCGAGGCCGGCCCCTGGGGCGCCACCCTGGTGCGGTTCCTGTTCGGCCTGCCCTTCGCCGCGCTCCTGGCGGGCGGGGGCCTGGCCGGGCTTGGCGCGGCGAGACTTCATCCCGGACCGACCTTCTGGCTGGCCGCCGCCGTCGCCGCCCTGACCCAGGTCCTCGCCACGGCGGCCATGCTGGTGTCCATGCGCCGCTCCAGCTTCGCGCTCGGAACCATGTTCCAGCAGAGCGCGATCCCGCTCTCCGCGCTCCTGGGTCTGGCGCTGGGCGAGCCGCTGGGGCCCCTGCGATGGACCGGGATCGGCCTCATCACCGCCGGGATGATGGCTCTGGGCTGGCCGGGCAAGGTCCCGCAGAAAGGCCTCGCCTCGGCCCTGATCCTGGGCGTCGCCGCCGGGGCCGGGTTCGCCGTCGCCTCCAACGCCGCGCGACAGGCGGCGCTGGCCCTGGCCCCGGACGTCCCCGTCCGCTCCGCGCTGCTGACTCTGCTGGCCGTTCAGACCCTCCAGGCGGCGGGCCTCAGCCTCTGGCTCGCCGTCACCGACCGCGCCAGCCTGGCGGCGATCTTCCGAAGCTGGCGCGCGTCCCTGTCGGCCGGGGTTCTGGGGACCTGCGGCTCGGGCCTGTGGTTCATCGCCTTCGCCCTGTCGCCCGTGGGTCCGGTCCGCGCCCTCGGCGTCCTCGAAATGCCCCTCGCCGCCCTGGCCGGCCGGCGCCTGTTCGCCGAGCGCCTCACCCTGGCGCACGCGGCGATCATGCTCTCCATCGCCGCCGGGGTGGGCCTGGTCGCCCTGGGCTGAACGATCCTGGGCTTAACGGTCCTGGGCTGAACGATCCTGGGCTGAGCGGTCCTGGGGGCGCCCTTGCCAATCGCCCCCGCCATCGCCCCTCCTATTGCCCTTGTCATCCTTCCCGGGGGGAGTCAGAGGAGACCGCCTCCCGCCTCATCCTCCCGCGCGATCCCGCCGGACGCGGAGGTTTTTGAATTGCCTGCGCAAACCGACTATCAGTCGCAAACCGACTATCAGTCATTCGTCCCGACCTGACCCCAGCCCTGCCGAGCCCTGAATGTTCTCGACCCTCTTCGGTTACTTCTCCAGCGATATCGCCATTGATCTGGGGACCGCCAACACCCTGGTCTATATGCGCGGCAAGGGCATCGTCCTGAACGAGCCCTCGGTGGTCGCCCTGCGCACCTCCGGCGGCCGCAAGACCGTCTATGCGGTCGGCCTGGAGGCCAAGATGATGCTGGGCCGCACCCCCGGTCACATGGAGGCCATCCGCCCCATGCGCGACGGCGTCATCGCCGACTTCGAAGTCGCCGAGGAGATGATCAAATATTTCATCCGCAAGGTTCACAACCGCCAGGGCTTCGTGAACCCAAAGGTGATCGTCTGCGTGCCCTCGGGGGCGACCGCGGTGGAGCGTCGGGCGATCAACGACTCCTGCCTCAACGCCTCGGCCCGTCGGGTGGGCCTGATGTATGAGCCCATGGCCGCGGCCATCGGCGCCGGGCTGCCGATCCATGAGCCCACCGGCTCCATGGTGGTGGACATCGGCGGCGGCACCACCGAGGTGGCCGTCCTCTCGCTCTCCGGCATCGTCTATACCCGCAGCGTCCGCGTGGGCGGCGACAAGATGGACGAGGCGATCATCAGCTATATGCGCCGGCACCATAATCTCCTGATCGGCGAGACCACGGCCGAGCGCATCAAGAAGGAGATCGGCACCGCCATGACGCCGGCCGAGGGCGATGGTCTGACCCTGGACGTGAAGGGCCGCGATCTCATGCTGGGCGTCCCGCGCGAGGTCCGCATCACCGAGCGGCAGGCGGCGGACGCCGTGGCCGAGCCGGTTCAGGCCATCGTCGAGGCGGTCAAGGTGGCGCTGGAGGCCACGCCGCCGGAGCTGGCCGCCGACATCGCCGACAAGGGCATCATGCTCACCGGCGGCGGGGCCCTGCTGCGCAGTCTCGATCAGGTGATCAGCGACGATACCGGGCTGCCGGTCACTGTGGCGGAGGACCCGCTGTCCTGCGTGGCGCTCGGCTGCGGACGCGTGCTGGAGCATCCCAAATGGATGAAGGGTCTGCTCGAATCGAGCCTGTTCTAGTGGCGCGACGAAGACGCCTCGACCCCACCCGCATGACGCACAAGGCGCCGCGAGAGTCGATGTCTTGTGCATCGCTCCGGACGGCGGGCCAGGGTTCATATGTCGGGTTTGAACCCCTAAGAGGGCCCTTCGGCGGGCATTGAGGAGCGCTGGTGTCGCTCAGGGAAGGACCTCTGAACGAACTTCGCCCGTCGCGCGGCTGGCTCGCCGCCGCGGCCGTGGCGGCGGCCGCCCTGATCGCCGCGGCCATTTTCTTCAGCGCCCGCAAGGGCCCTTCGGCGGCGCCCTCGCCCTGGCGGTCGCGCTTCGACTCCGTGATCGGTCCGGTGGAGGAAGTGGTCTCGGCGCCCGCCCACTGGGTGAGACTGGGGGCGGGCGCGGTGGGCGACTACATCCTGGCCGGCTCGCAGAACGCCGCGCTCAGGGCCCGCCTCGTCCAGGCCCGGGCCGACGAGGACCAGCTCGCCGCCCTGCGCGATGAGAACGCCCGCCTGCGCGCCCTCTTGGGGCTGCGCACCGATCCGCCCCTGCCTCTGGTCTCGGCCCGCACCGTCATCGATGCCCGGGGCCCCTTCGCCCATACCCGCCTCGCCGATGTGGGCTCGGCCTTGGGCGTGGAGGAGGGCAATCCGGTCCTCAGCGATCACGGCCTGGTCGGTCGGATCGCCGGCGTGGCGCCGCAGATGAGCCGGATCCTGCTGCTCACCGACCCCGTCAGCCGGGTTCCGGTCATCGTCGCCGGGGCGGACGCCCGGGCCATCCTGGCCGGCGACGGGTCCGACGCGCCGCGCCTGGACTACGCCCACGGCGCCGCTCCCCTGCGGGCCGGCGAGAGGGTCTATACCTCCGGCGACGGCGGGGTCATTCCGCGCGGCCTTCCGGTCGGGGCGACGGTCAAGGCGCTCGATGGCTGGCGCGTGGCGCTCGACAGCGATGCGGCGCCCATCGACTTCGTCCGCATCCTGCTGTTCCATGACTTTTCCCAGGTGGCGGGGGGCGAGCCTCCCGCGCCGTCCAGCGCGCCCTCCCTGCGCACCGCCCCTCCGACCCAGGCGCCGACCGCCGCGGTCCAGGGGCCGGCGAGCGCCGCCGCTCCGTCCCCGTCGCCGGCCAACGGGCGAGCGCCCGCCCGGCCCCGCCTGCCGGCGCCGCAGCTTCACGGCGCGCCGCGGTGAGCGCCACGGAGGTCATCTCCCGGCTCGATCCGACCCGCTGGCTGCTGCGGCCGAGCCTCTTCTGCCTCGCCGCCTCGCTCGCCTTCGCCGCCCCCCTCGAGGTGGTGGGCCTGCGGCTGCCCGAGCCGGCCTTCGCCTTCGTCCCCGCCTTCGCCTGGGCCGTGATCCGACCCTCCGCCAGCGCCCCCTTCCTGCTCCTGGGCCTGGGCCTGTTTCAGGACCTGCTCACGGGCGGTCCGCTCGGGCTTTGGCCGCTGGGCCTGCTCACCGCCCACGCCCTGACCCTGTCGGCCCGCCGGGCCCTGGCCGGTCAGAGCGCCCTGACCCTCTTCGCCGCCTATGCCGCCATCGTCCTGATCGCGCTCGGCGTCGCGGCCCTGGCCCTCTGGATCGCCCGCGGCGCCGCGCCGGGCCTGGCCGATCTGTTCTGGCAGGTCGTCTCCACCCTGGCCCTGTTCGTCTTCGCCGGGCGCCTCATTGGCGCCTTCGAGGACGCCGATGTGCGGTTCCGATGAGCCGCTCGCCGCTGTTTCTGGATGACGTCAACGCTCGCCAGGGCCTGTTCCACCGGCGCGCCCTGCTGGTGGGGGGAGTCGCGGGCCTGGGCCTGACCGCCCTGATCGGGCGCCTCGCCCAGCTCCAGCTGGTGGAGACCGACCGCTATGCCGAGCTGTCCGATCACAACGAGTTCCAGGTCCTGCTGGTGGCGCCGCCCCGGGGCCTGATCCTCGATCGCAACCGGGTGGTCCTGGCCTCCAACCGACCCGATTTCCGGCTCCTCCTGGACAAGTCCCGGGTCGGCGACATCGATGCCGTGCTGGCCGATCTGGGGAGCCTGATCGAGATCGACGCGCCGCGGCTGGCGCGCCTCAAGGCCGAGGTGGCCGACGCTCCGGCCCGCGCTCCCGTGACCCTGGCCGAAGACCTCAGCTGGGAGGAGTTCTCCCGCGTCAATGTGCGCGCGCCGGAGCTGCCGGGCGTCACCGCGGATATGGGCGAGGTGCGGGTCTATCCCTTCTCCGCCGCCTTCGCCCACGTGGTCGGCTATGTGGCCAAGGTCAGCGCCGCGGACATCACCAAGACGGGCCCCAACTCCGACCCGATCCTGCTCAATCCGGGTTTCCGCATCGGCAAGCAGGGCGTGGAGAAGGCGTTTGACCTCCAGCTGCGCGGCCGTCCGGGAGAGAAGAAGTTCAAGGTCAATTCCCGGGGCGAGGCGCTGAGCAGTGAGCCGGTCGCCGCCTCCCCGGCCGAGCCGGGGGCGGAGATCCAGCTGACCCTGGACGCCGATGTCCAGAACCGGGCGCTGGAGGCCTTCGGCGCGGACAGCGGCGCGGCGGTGATGATGGACTGCCGCAGCGGCGACGTCCTCTGTCTCTTCTCAGCGCCCAGCTTCGACGCCAACGCCTTCGTGCGCGGGGTCAGCGGCCCAGACTACCGGGCGCTGGCCGAGTATGAGCGCAAGCCCCTGTTCAACAAGGCGCTCACCGCCACCTATCCGCCCGGCTCGACCTTCAAGACCCTGGTGGCGCTCACCGCTCTGGAGCAGGGCGTCGATCCGGGCCGCACCTACACCTGCAACCGTCACTGGGTCTGGGGCGGCCGGACCTGGAGCTGCCCGGAGGCCCACGGGACGCTCGACCTGCACAACGCCATCGCCCAGTCCTGCGACATCTATTTCTACCAGCTGGCCCTCAGCCTCGGCGGTCCGGACGCCATGGCCGCCATGGCGCGCAGGTTCGGCCTCGGCGCCGACCACGATCTGGGCATCCCCGGGCAGAAGCCGGGCCTGGTGCCGGACCGCGCCTATAAGCGCCGCGCCTTTCCCCGCGATCCGGTGTGGCATCCCGGCGAGACCCCCAGCATGGGCATCGGCCAGGGCTATCTCAGCGTCAACGCCCTGCAGCTCTGCATCCAGTGCGCCAGGCTGGCCAATGGCGTTCAGGCGGTCGAGCCGCGCCTCGTCGCCTCGGTGGGGGGCGTCGTCCAGAACCCGAACCCCGGCTTCGCGCCGCTCGACGTGGATCCGGCCCATATCGCCTTCATCCACAGCGCCATGTCCGCCGTCGTCGCCTATGGCACGGCCGCCAAGGGGCATGTGGCGGATCTGGGCCTTGGCGATGTGCGCATGGCCGGCAAGACCGGGACCGCCCAGGCCCACGACTACGCCAAGGGCCAGCTCGGCCAGGGCGAGCACGGCGCCTGGTCCCAGCGCGACCACGCCTGGTTCATCGCCTATGCGCCCTCGGACGCCCCGCGCTACGCCCTCAGCATCCTGGTCGAACACGGCGGCTTCGGCGCCGAAGCCTCGGCCCCCAAGGCCGCCAAGATCATGCGCGCGGCCCTGCTCAAGGATCCGGAGATTCGCGCCCGCATCCTCAGCCCGCCGGCTGTGGCGGCGGCGTCAGGCGTCGCGGCGCGCGCGCCGCAGGGACGCCAGGCGTGACCCTCGGCGCCATCAGCCGCCCGGGCGAGCGCGATCGCCTGGCCGTCAAGCTCACCCATGTGGACTGGACGGTCTGCCTGCTTCTGACCGCCATCGCGGGCGTCGGCGGCATGGTCCTCTACTCCATCGCCGGGGGGCACTGGTCCCCGTGGGCGGCCAAGCACCTGATCCTGTTCGGCCTGTGCCTCGTCGCCACCATTGCCCTCGCCACGGTGGATCTGCAGGTCTGGTTCGATCTCGCCTATCCGGTCTACGCCGTCTGCCTGCTCCTGCTCCTGGCGGTGCCGGTCATCGGCCACGCCACCCTGGGCGCCCGCCGCTGGCTGCAGTTCGGTCCGGTGCAGATCCAGCCCTCGGAGATGATCAAGGTCGCCCTGGTCCTGGCCCTGGCGCGCTTCTATCACGGCCTCGACCTCGACCAGGCGCGGCTGTCCTGGCGCCTGCTCATCCCCGCCGCCCTGATCCTCGTCCCCGCCGCTCTGGTGGCGCATCAGCCGGACCTGGGCACGGCCATCCTCATCGCCGTCACCGGCGGCGCCATGATGCTGATGGCGGGATTGAGCCTGCGCCTGGCCGGGGCGGGGCTGGCCCTCCTGGCGGCGGTGGCGCCTCTGGCCTTCATGTTCGTGATCAAGGGCTATCAGAAGGCCCGCCTCCTGACCTTCCTCCACCCCGAGGCCGACCGCTCCGGCGCCGGCTATCACATCATCCAGTCCAAGATCGCCCTCGGCTCCGGCGGGCTCCTGGGCAAGGGCTTCGAGCTCGGCACCCAGAGCCAGCTCAATTTCCTGCCGGAGAAGTCCACCGACTTCATCTTCGCCTCCATGGCCGAGGAGTTCGGCTTTCTGGGCAGTCTCAGCGTCATCGCCCTCTACGCGGCGGTGATCTTCCTGGGCCTGCGCATCGCCGCCATGGCCCACAGCCATTTCGCCCGTCTGGCCGCCGCCGGCGTGATCGTCGGCTTCGCCCTGTGCGTGCTGATCAACGGCGCCATGGTCATGGGCCTCGCCCCGGTGGTCGGAGTGCCCATGCCTCTGCTCTCCTTCGGCGGCACGGTGATGATCACCATGATGGCCGGCTTCGCCCTGGTCCTCTCGGCCAAGGTCCACCGCTATTCCGAAGTGGCCAGCGGCAGCGGCGCTCTGCTTTAGCGCCCATCAGCCCTCCTGAACGTGATCCTGGCAGACCTCGTCGACACGGGTTTTGCGCCGAAGACCCCAGGCCCGCCGGGGTCATCCGCGGCGCGCGAACAGGCGTATAGTCGAGGTTCGCCAAACTCGGATGCGAAGCGGCCCATGAGACGCACGCTCAAATTCCTCCACACCCTGGGCGCCGTGGGCATGATGGGCGCCATGGCCGCGCTCCTGGCTGCCCTGACCCTCGTCCCGGCCGGCGCCTCGGGCCTGGGGGATGCGGGCGTCGCGCGGATGCTGGGCGCAGTGGCCGGCTGGGTCCTCCTGCCCTCCCTGGCCCTGACCCTGCTCGCGGGCGTGCTGGCCATCGCCGCCACGCCGGCCTTCCACGATGTCGGCTGGGTCTGGGTCAAGGCGGCCACCGGCGTCCTGGTCTTCGAAGGCGGGCTGATGGCCGTGGTCGGGCCGCTCCAGGCGGCGGCCAAGTCCGGCGCCGCGTCCCTGACCGCTCACGCCCTCGCCGCTGAGCGTCACAGCCTGTGGCTTCTCCTGGCCGTGGCGCTCGCCAACGTGGCCCTGGGCGTCTGGCGGCCGCGTTTCTCGCGCAGCGTCCTCTGATCCGGGAGGCCTTAGAGCGCCGTCCGACCAGGTGGGAACTGGCTGGGCGGCCAGACGGCGCGTAAGCGATTGAATCTAGAGCGGTGTAAAGACTCAGGGGTGATTCCGTCAGTTCGAGAACCGCTCTAGCCCACCGCCTTCAGCGCGATATCCACCATGATCTCGCCGGAGATTGCCTCCAGCGCGGCCTGAACGGCGGCGGCGGGGAGGGCGGGGGGCAGGCGCAGGCGCGCCTCCATGTGGAACAGAGGCAGGCCGGAATGGGGCTGGTCGCTGACCCAGGTCTCGAAGCCCTCGATATTGGCGCCGAGCTCGCTCAACACGCCGGCAACCTCCTTGACGATGCCCGGCCCGTCCCGCCCGACGAGGCTGAAGGCCAGGCTCTCGCCGGCCACGGCGTCCGACCCCTCCCGCGCGGGGACCAGGCGCACGTCCAGACCCTGGGCGTCCACCGCGCGCACCGCCGCGCGCAGGGCCTCCAGCCGCTCCGGCGCCAGCTCCACCAGCACCGAGCCGACGAACAGACCGCCCAGATGACAGAGCTGGCTCTCCAGCCAGTTGCCCCCCGCCTCGCCCACGGCCGCGGCCAGGGCCTGGGTCAGGCCGGGCCGGTCGCTTCCCACGACGCTGAGAACCACCTGCGTCATGGCGCGCCTCCCAGATCCCGCGCCGCATCCGTGGCGCGCACCAGGGCGTCGATGATTCCGGGTTCGGTGGAGGCGTGGCCGGCGTCCCAGACCACCTCGAAGCGGGCCTCCGGCCAGGCCTTGTGCAGCGACCAGGCCGCGCGCAGGGGCGTGACCACATCGAAGCGGCCCTGGACGATCCAGCACGGGATGTGGCGGATCCGGTCCACCTGCTCCAGCAGCCAGCCGTCATGGGCGAAAAAGCCGCCATTGACGAAATAGTGGCACTCGATCCGGGCGAAGGCGACGGCGAAGTCGGTCTCGTCGAACTTGGAGGGCCGCGCCTGGGGGCCGCGCAGGGACAGGGTGTCGCCCTCCCACTGGCTCCAGGCGGCGGCGGCCTCGGCCTGGATGCGGCGGTCCGGATGGGTCAGGCGCTTGTGATAGGCGGTCAGGAGGTCCCCGCGCTCGGCGTCCGGAATCGGCGCCAGGAACCGCTCCCAGGCGTCGGGGAACAGGTTCGAGGCCCCCTCCTGATAGAACCACTTCAGCTCCGCCGCCGTGACCAGGAACACCCCGCGCAGGATCAGCGCCTCGACGCGCTCGGGATGGGTGATGGCGTAGGCGAGCGCCAGGGTCGAGCCCCAGGACCCGCCGAACACGGTCCATTTCTCCACGCCCAGCTTGCGCCGCAGCCGCTCGATATCCTCCACCAGGGCCCAGGTGTCGTTGGCCTCAAGGGCGGCGTTGGGCCGGCTCTTGCCGCAGCCGCGCTGGTCGAACAGGGCCATGCGCCAGCGCGCCGGGTCGAAGAACCGCCGCATGGTCGGATTGATGGCCCCGCCCGGACCGCCATGCAGGATCACCGCCGGCCGCCCGAGCCGGGCCCCGCATTCCTCGTAAAAGATCTCGTGCCCGTCGCCGACGCTCATCCAGCCCCGGTGGAAGGGCTCGGTCTCGACATAGAGGCCGCGCCGCCCGGCGCCCGACAGGGGGTGGCCCGCGGGGGCGGGGTTCGCGCGCTCCATCAGGCTGCGCTCCGAAGGTCGTGCAGAGGGGGGGCGAGGGCGGACAGGGTCGGGTCTCTCGGGTTGCGACGCCTCCGACCATGATCGCAAAAAGCCCCGCCGGGCAAGTCGCGAGGCCAAGGGAAGTTTCGGGGGAAGTTTCGGAAGTTTCGGGGACGCTATATTTAATTCGACATCCGCCTCACAGCCGCCCGCGCCTTAACGAATTAAATATAGCGTCCCCGAAACTGCCGATTGCCCGGGGCGCTGAAATGTCTGATGGTGACGGGGCATGAGGATGCGATTCCTGGTCCTTTGGGCTCCTCTCCTGGCGATGACCGCCGTGGCGACCGCGTCGTGCGGCGGCGGCGGGTCGGTTTCCAGCCCCGCTTCATCGCCGTCAGCGCCCGCTCCGGTCCGGACCGGCGTCGCCGTGGTCTCCGGCAAGCTCGTCACCGCGGGGACGACGACGCCCTTCTCTCCCAAGGGCCTGACCTCGGTCGGGATCGTCTATCCCACGCCCTACGCCGCGATGCTGTGCAGCAGCACCTTCCAGGCCTCCCCCGCGGCGACCTCGCTTCAGCAGGCCCAGGCCGCGCTCACGGCGCCGCCCCTGGCGGGCCTGTCCTATAACGCCTCCTTCCAGGCCATGACCCAGGTCTGGAAGATGAACACGGTCCGCCTGCAGCTCAGCCAGGGCGCCCTGCAGTACGAAAAGGCGCACAATCTCTCGACCTACACCCAGATGGTCCGCGATACCGTCGCCCAGGCCAGGGCCAGCGGCCTCGTCGTCATTCTCGCCATGCAGTCGGAGACCTATGGCTGTTCGCCCTACGAAAACGGAGCCGAGCAGAAACTCCCCGACGTCAATACCGAACAGGCCTGGTCCCAGCTCCTGGACCAGACCTTGACCAGCGATACCGGCGTCATGCTCGAAATCTTCAACGAACCTGACGCCAGCCTCGCCTGCGGCTTGGGCTCCGAAACCCAACCTGACTGGACCGCCTGGGCCACGGGCTGCGGCGCGGAGCCGGATCAGGGCATGCTCACGGTCGGGCAGTATGTCAGCACCCTGGCCCCTAACAACGTCCTGCTCTTCGATGGCCAGGGACTGGAATTCGCCTTCCAGGGCTTCACTGTCCCGGCCGGCATGCCGGTGAACGCCGCCTACACCTTTCATCCCTACCTTTATGTCTTCAACGGAACCCTGTCGGGCAGCTCGACGGTCTGGGACGCCAATTTCGGCAATTTCGCCGCCAGCGGTCACGCGGTCGTCGTCACCGAATGGAATGAAGCCTTCAAGTGCCCGACGGACCCCGGCCAGGCGATCACCAACGACTTCATTCTGACCTATCTCCCGGCGCACGGCATCGGCATGGTGGGCTACGCCTGGGATGCGCCCGCGGCCTCCAACGGCTATCTGGTCAACAGCTACGCCTTCCCCGGCAATGCGGCCAACTATCAGCTGGTGGACCCCAACACCTCCGGCTGCGCCGAGGATGGCGGCGCCGTTCTGCAGCAGCTCTTTCAAGCGTCTTGAAGTTTCGGGGACGCTAGAAGTTTCGGGGACGCTATATTTAATTCGTTAAAGTCCGGGCGGCTGTCCGGTGCGTGTCGAATTAAATATAGCGTCCCCGAAACTTCCAAATATAGCGTCCCCGAAACTTCCCCCCCGAAACTCACTTCGCGCGTCGGAGGCTCCACGCGAAGCTCGCCCAGCCGGCCATGAAGAGGAGGCCGCCCACAGGGGTGATCGCCCCGGTGATGCGCGGGGCGCCGAGCGCCAGGGCATAGAGCGAGCCGCAGAACAGCACGCTGCCCAGCAGGAACAGCCAGGCGGTCAGCATGCGGCCCCTGGGGCTGGCGATCAGCGCCAGGGCCGCCAGCGCCGCCAGGGCGTGGATCGCCTCGTACTGCGCGCCGGTGCGCAGCAGGGACTGGGCCTCCAGGTGGTTCGACATGCCATGGGCGGCGAAGGCCCCGAAGGCCACGCTCAGGAGCCCGCTCAGGGCCGCGATGGGCCCCAGGGCCGCGCTGTCGTCCGTTCTGCCGCTGTCGTCCATCTTGACCCTCCGTCACCGTTGCCGTCGTGCGCGCGCCCGGCTTTAAGTCGCCTCAAGGGAGACAACGCACATGGTTCTGACGCGGGGCGACGACTTTCCGGTCCACCAGACCCCCGATCCGATCGCCTATAGCGGTTCGGACCGCAATTTCTACGATCGCTATTTCTTCAACGGCTATGCGCTCGAGGCGCCGGGGGAGGGGAGCCCGGGGCAGGGGGGCGAAGTCTTTTTCGCGGTCGCCTTCGGGGTCTATCCGCATCTCAACATCGCCGACGCCAGCTTCTGCCTCGTGGCCGACGGGGTGCAGACCGACCTGCACGCCAGTCGCTGGCTGGGGATGGAGCGGCTGGACACCGCGGTGGGTCCGATCTCCATCACCGTGGATGAGCCGCTTGCGCGCCTGACCGTTCGCGTCAACGCCCCGAAAAAGGGTCTGGCCGCGGAGCTGAGCTTCACCGGCCGCGCCTTCCCCATCGAGGAGCCCCGCTTCATCCGCCGCAACGGCCCGCGCCTGGTCATGGACTATACCCGCCTGACCCAGAACGGCCGCTGGCAGGGGTGGGTGGAGCGCGACGGCGTGCGCACCGAGGTCTCCGGCTATGTCGGCACGCGCGACCGGTCCTGGGGCATCCGCCCGGTGGGCGCCCGCGATCCGCAGGAGACGGCGCCTCCCGTTCCGCCGCAGTTCTTCTGGCTCTGGGCGCCGCTCAACTTTCCCACCGGCAGCGCCTTCTTCCACACCAATGACGACGCCGCGGGCCTGCCCTGGAACCGCAGGGCCTGCTGGGCCCCCGACGGCGCCGACGCGGGCCAGATCGTGGAAATGGATCACTGCGCCGCGCGCCTGGACTGGGGCCGGCCCTCGCGCCACGCCACCCGCGCTGCGATCACCATGGCCGCTCCGGACGGCGATCACCGCATCGTCATCGAACCGTCCTGGGAGTTCCTCATGAACGGCCTGGGCTATGGCCATCCCAAATGGGGCCACGGCCTGCCGCACGGGCCTCTGGAGGTGGAGCGCGAGGACCGCAAGCTGGCCGAGGTGGACATGACCTCGCCCCTGAACCTGCACGTTCAGGCCCTTTCCAAGGCGACCCATATCGCGCCGGATGGAACGGAGACCGTGGGCCGGGGCGTGCTCGAACAGCTCGCCATCGGTCCGCATGCGGGCGCCGGCCTCACCGGCGTCTTCGATCCGCCGCCCCTCGCCGAACCCGTGAAGACGTCGCCGCCGCCGGCCGGATCGGACCCACAGCCCGCCAAGGCCGCGCGCCGCCGGCCCAAGGGCGTCTCCTGAGCATGAGCCTCGCGGCCCAGATCGAGGCCTATCTGACCCGCGTCGGCGGGGCCCCGGCCAGGGTCTCCAACCTCGCCCGGATCTCCGGCGGAGCCAGCCGGGAGACCTACCGCTTCGACGCCGACACGGCCCCCAACTCCGGCGGACGCGCGCGTGGCTACATCCTGCGCCGCGACCCTCCCGGAAGCCTGATCGAGACCGACCGCAGCGCCGAGTTCTTCGCCATCGCCTCCTTCGCCGGCAAGGGCGTAGCGGCGCCGGACGCCCTGTGGCTGGAGACTGAGGGCGCGGAGCTGGAGCGGCCCTTCTTCATCATGGGCCGGGTGGATGGCGGGGCGGCGGCGAGCCCGTTCCAGCCCGACCCCTATGGCGACCATGCCGGCGCGATCGGCGAGGCCTTCTTCACCGCCATGGGGCGCATCGCCGCCGAGCCCCTGGCCGACCTTCCCCTGATGCGGGTCATGGAGGCCCCCGCGCCCGCCGATTGCTGGCGCCGCGAGCTCGACTATTGGGAGGGCGTGATCGACGCCGACGAGACCCATCCCCAGCCCATCGTCCGCGCCGCCATCCGCCGCCTGCGCCACAGCCCCCCGCCGCCCCCGGCCCGGGTGGGCGTGGTCCATGGCGACCTGCGCTCGGGCAACTTCCTGCACGATGGGGCGGGGAGGATCCTCGCCGTCCTCGACTGGGAGATGGTCCATCTGGGCGATCCGCTGGAGGACCTGGCCTGGGCCTGCGATCCGCTCTGGTCGCGTCCCGACGATCCGCGCATTTCCGGCATGCTCCCCTTCGACGACGCGGTCGCGGTGTGGGAGAGGGCCAGCGGCCTCACCTTCGATCCGGACGCCTTCGCCTGGTGGTCGCTGTTCGCCTCGGTCAAGGCCCAGGCGATCTGGATCTCCTCGGCCAAGGCCTGGGGCGAGGGCGGCGCCGAGCCGGTCCTGCTCTTCTCCGGCTGGTTCACGGCCCGCGCCCAGGACCTCATCCTCGCCCGGCGCCTGGCGGAGCTCGGACCCCTATGAGCCCCCGACTCCCTGACCTTCTGGTGGGCCTCGCCCAGTGCCTCCTGGCGCCGCCGCCGCCCGAGGTCGGCCCCGACTACATGGCCGCGCGCCAGGGTCTGGTCGCCACCCTGCTCCTCCTCGCCGCCCAGGAGGCGGAGCGGGGCCCCGCCGCCCGCCGGTGGGAGAACGCC
>JAKBBV010000096.1 GCA_021808285.1 Pseudomonadota bacterium
TGGCGGGTCGAGGGGTCTTGGCGGGTCAGGGCGTCCGGGGCTCTCGCCTCCCTTAAGCCTCCCGCCCGGTCAAGTCCCGCGAGGATTTCTGCGCCTGACCCCACCATCGCTCGACTCCCATTCCGCCAGACGCGGGCCGCGGACGCAGGCCGGAGACCCGGGACCCTGGGACGCGGCGCCGCCCAGGGCGCGCCAGGCGCGGCGCCCGATTCATGATCGCTGTTCATAAACCCTTGACGGAGCGGGCGCCCATGGGCCACCCCACGCGGGCCCCCGACCCGCTTTCCCCTTCACCGAAAGGCGATCCATGCTTGACGACCTGTTCTCGCTGAAGGGACGCGTGGCGCTGGTGACCGGAGGCTCGCGCGGCATCGGCCGGATGATCGCCGAGGGTTTCCTGCGCCAGGGCGCGCGGGTCTATATCTCCGCGCGCAAGGCCGACAAATGCGACGCCGCCGCCGCGGAGCTCAGCGCCATCGGTCCCTGCGTCTCCCTGCCTCAGGACGTCTCCACCGTGGAGGGATGCCGCGCCCTGGCCGCGCGACTCACGGATCTGGAGCCCCGGCTCGACATCCTGGTCAACAATGCCGGCGCCGCCTGGGGCGCGCCCTTCGACGACTTCCCCGAGAGCGGCTGGGACAAGGTGCTGAACCTCAATCTCAAGTCGCCGTTCTTTCTCACCCAGGCCCTGCACGGCGCGCTCAAGGCGGCGGCGAGCGCCGAGCGGCCGGCCAAGGTCATCCATATCGCCTCCATCGATGGCGTCCGGCCCAATCCCCAGGAAACCTACCCCTATCAGGCGTCCAAGGCCGGGCTGATCCACCTTACCCGGCGCATGGCGGCGCGCCTGATCGAGGACCGCATCGTCGTCACCGCCATCGCCCCGGGGGCCTTCGCCTCGGACATGAACCGCGACGCCCGGGACCGGGCCGACGAGATCGCCGCCCTGATTCCGGCGAAGCGCATCGGCGCCGATGAGGACATGGCGGCGGCGGCGATCTATCTTGCCGCCCGGTCGGGCGACTATGTGGTCGGCGAGACCCTGGTCGTGGATGGCGGCGTGGCGCTGGCCCAGACGGGCGGCGTGTGAATCGGGCGGGGAGCTTCAGGTGAGCGCACAGGACGCCGACGGAGCCCCGGCCCCGCGCAACGCCGTCGCCCGCTGGCGCTGGCCGCTCATGCTCGGCGGTCCGCTCATCATCCTGGCGATCGTCGCCTGGTTCGTCATCAATGGCGGCAAGACCCAGACCACCGATGACGCCTATGTGGATGTGGGCAAGGCCCCGATCTCCACCGCCATCGCCGGGAGGGTCATCGAGGTCGACGTGGCCGACAACCAGGTGGTCAAGGCCGGCCAGGTCCTGTTCCGGCTCGATCCCGCCGACGAGGTCGCCGCCCTGCACAAGGCACAGGCCGATCTCGCCGCGGCCCGGCTGGACTATGTGGCGCGTCAACACGCCGTGGCCCAGGCCCGGCTGCGCCTGGCGGCGGCCCAGATCACCGCCGCGCACGACGCGCGCGAGGCGGATCGGCAGGACGCCCTGGTGACCGCCGGGGTCGCCTCCCGGCGCGAGGCCGCCAATGCCCGTCAGGCCGCCAACCTCTCCCGCGCCGACGCCTCCCTGGCCAGGGAGCAGCTGGCGACGGCCGAGGCCGAGCTGGGCGGGCCCAAGGTCGCCGAGGCGAGCTATCCGGCCGTGGCCCAGGCCCAGGCGGCGCTGGAGACCGCCCAGATCGCCCTGTCTCGCACCGAGGTCCATGCGCCCATGGACGGGGTGGTGACGAGGGTCGATGAGCTTCAGCCGGGGGCCTATGTGAACCCCTCCCAGACGGTGTTCTTCCTGCTTTCCGGCCAGCCCTGGATCGACGCCAACTTCAAGGAGAACCAGCTCGCCAGGATGAGGATCGGCCAGCCGGCCAGGATCCGCATGGACGCCGTGGGAGGCCAGACCTTCTCCGGCCATGTGGCGAGCTTCAGTCCGGGCTCCGGCTCGACCTTCTCGCCCCTGCCGGCCCAGAACGCCACCGGCAACTGGGTCAAGGTCGTCCAGAGGCTGCCGGTGCGGATCGCCTTCGACAAGGCGCCGCCGGGCATCGCCGCCCGGGCCGGCCTCTCGGCGGTCGTCACCGTGGATGTGATCGCGCCCGGCCAACGCCCGCCGGGGACCTGAGCCCGTGGTTCGAACCCGACACATCAGCGTCCCGCCCGGGTCCGTTCGGGGCGGCTGCGATATGGCGGGGTCGCGCCCCTAGCCATGGCCAGCCGCGCCGACATCGCCAACCGGGTCCCGATCACCCTGAGCCTGATCCTGGCCACGGTGATGAACTCGCTCGACACCACCATCGTCAATGTGGCCCTGCCCCACATCCAGGGCAGCGTCTCGGCGTCCCAGGACCAGATCACCTGGGTCCTGACGTCCTATCTGATCGCCACCGCGATCATGACCCCGCTCTCGGGCTGGCTGTCCATGCGCATCGGGCGCAAGCGCCTGTTCATGATCTCCGTGGCCGGCTTCACCCTCGCTTCCATGGCCTGCGGCGTGGCCACGAGCCTTGGCGAGATCGTCGCCTTCCGCCTGGTCCAGGGCCTGTTCGGGGCCTCGCTGGTGCCCCTGTCCCAGGCCGTGGTGCTCGACCTCTTCCCGCCGCAGCAGGTGGGTCAGGTCATGGCCCTGTGGGGCGCGGCCACCATTCTGGGCCCGGTGCTCGGCCCCACCCTGGGCGGCTGGCTGACCGACAACCTCACCTGGCGCTGGTGTTTCTACATCAATCTGCCGGTCGGCATCCTGGCCTTCACCGGGATGTCCATCTTCATGTCGGGAGAACGCACGGACAGTCCCCGGCCCTTCGACTTCATCGGCTTTGGCGCCCTGACCGTGGCCGTGTCCTCGTTCCAGCTCATGGTCGATCGCGGCCCGACCCAGGACTGGTTCTCCTCCGGCGAGATCTGGGCCGAGGCGGTGATCGCCCTGATCGCCTTCTGGGTCTTCATGGTCCAGACCCTCACCGCCAGGCACCCGTTCTTCAACCGCCTGCTGGCGCGCGACCGCAACTTCGTCACCTGCACGGTGTTCGGCTTCTTCGTCGGCGTGCTGTTGTTCGCCACCATGGCCCTGCTGCCGCCGATGATGCAGAACCTGATGGGCTACACGGCCTTCGCCAGCGGCCTCGCCAACATGCCGCGCGGCATCGGCTCGATGATCTCCATGCTCCTGGTGGGCCGTCTCATCGGCAAGGTCGACACCCGTCTCATCCTGGCGGTCGGGCTCACCATCGGCGCCATCGCCATGGGCATGATGGCCGGATTCAACCTGCAGATGACCGCCGGACCGATCATGCTGTCAGGCTTCCTCTCGGGACTGGGCCTTGGCCTGATCTTCGTGCCGCTCTCGACCCTGGCCTTCGCCACCCTGCCGGCGCAGATGCGGCCCGAGGGCGCGGGCATGTACAATCTGGTGCGCAATCTGGGCTCCAGCGTCGGCATCTCGATCATGCAGGCGCTCTGGACCGACAATACCAGCGTCGTGCACTCGACCCTGGCGGCGCGCATCACGCCCGCCAATCCGGTCATCGGCGCGGTGCTTCCCCGCGGCATGGACCTGACGACCACGCTCGGCGCCTCCGCCCTCAATGGCGAGATCACCCGCCAGGCGGCGATGGTGGCCTATGTGGACGACTTCAAGGTGATGATGATCATCTCCGTGGCGGTCATGCCGCTCCTGATCTTCATGCGCACCGCCAAGATGGGAGAGCGGCCGTCTCCCGAACACATGGCGATGGACTAGGGCGATGGAGCCGAAGATGAGTCCTCACCGGCTTACCCAGAGCGGCGCCCTGCTTCTGGCCGGGGCCCTGCTCCTGGCCGGGCCTCTGGCGGGCTGCGCGGCGGTGGGGCCCACCTATGCGCCGCCCAGGCCGACCGAGGCGAGCGCCTACGCCATGAAGGGCGATCCGGCTCCGGGCCAGGTGCGGCTGGCCGCGCCGCGGAGCGGGCCGTGGTGGAAGGCTCTCGGCTCGCCCGCGCTGGATCAGGTCATGGGCCAGGCCCTGGCGGACAATCCCACCCTGGCCGCCGCCGATGCGACCCTGCGGGAGGCGCAGGACGAGGCCGCGGCGGCGAACGGCGGGCGTTATCCTCAGCTCGGCCTCTCCGCCGCCTATCAGCGCGAGCGGATCAACGTCGCCGCCCTGGGCTTCCCGGGCTTTCCCAGCCCGACCATCGGGCTCTACACGGTGGGCGCCAATGTCTCCTACGACCTCGACCTCTTCGGCGGCGAGCGGCGGCGCATCGAGGCGGCCCGGGCCCAGGCGACGGCGCAGGGCTGGCGCGCCCAGGCCGCCTATCTGAGCCTGTCGGGTCAGGTGGCGCAGGCCGCGGCGGCGATCGCCGATCTGAACGCCCGGGTCGCGGCCCTCCACGCGGTCATGCGCGACGACGAGACCGACATCGGCATCGTCAATGCGGCGGAAAGGGCGGGC
>JAKBBV010000097.1 GCA_021808285.1 Pseudomonadota bacterium
GCGAACGCGGCCACCGGCGGCGGCGCGGCGGCTTCGGACATGATCACTTCTTCCGGAACTGGTCGAGGGAGACGATCTTGGCCTCCTCCTCCTTGGCCGCCTGGGCGGGGACCTCAGCGGATGGAGGGGCGGCTTTGACCGGTCCCAACCTGGCGTGAGCGGATTCAGCCGGGGGCGGAGGCCCGAATTGCAGAAGATATTGGACGTGGGGATCGTAGAACCGGGTCACGGCCGCATAGGGAATGACCAGGAGCTTGGGCTGTCCGCCAAACTGAAGGGTGACGGAGAACCCCTCATCGGCGGGCTTCAGGTCCCAGTACTGGTGCTGGAGAACGATGGTCATTTCGTCCGGATAGCGCTCGGCGAGCTCCGCGGGGATCGATACGCCCTGCGCGGAGGTGCTGAAGCTGATGTAGAAATGGTGATCGCCGGGGAGGCCGCGAGGCCCGGCCGCGCGGTCGAGAGCCGCGCGCACGACGCCGCGCAGAGCCGCCTCCTGCATCGCCTCGTAGCCCATCAGATCGTGGCGCCGTTCGTCCTTGCTCATGACTGACGGTTCAAACCCAACAAATGAGTCCCTCTCGTGTCGTCCAGAGTGAGCCCCGCCTCATCGACCCTTGTGGCGCGGTCCGAGCCCCTTGGGCGGGGGTCGAGGCAAGTGTGAAGCGCCTCGGGCCGACCCTAGCGGCGCTCGCGCGCAAGGCAAGGCGGCTCGTGGAGACGGCGCGAGGAAAAGGAGGAAAGTGGGAGGCTTCTGTTGGCGGGCGCCTCCCGGGCCCCGCCTGACGCGGCTAAGACGTCAGGGCTTTAAGAGTCGAGTTCATCAGCGCCGCATCACGCGGCGATGGCGTACTCTTGAGCGAAGTTATCGTTCGCAGTTAGTTTATGGCCCGGTACGGTGAGCCACGCCGAGAGAAAGCTAACGTCTTTAGACGTCTGTCGATGCTGATCGGCCCCGCGACATCTCGTCGACAACACGAGAGGAGTTGGTGGAGCCGCCGGGAATCGCACCCGGGTCCAGTCCGCTTATTGCACGCGCCTTTATCTCCATAGTCCGGCAAGCCGGACCCCCTAGATATAGGGGCGGACGCGGCCGAGGGGAAGGTCCGATGCCGTCAGAGCCCGCTCACCACTCCTTGGTGACGCCAGCGAAGACCTGGCGCCGCGGGCCATATTGCGGCGCGAACACCCCGACCCCTGCGCCGCTCCTCAGCTCGATGACGTTATTGCCGACATTGATCACATCCAGCCGCACGGTGATCGGCCCGCCCGGCGCGTTGACGAAACGATGCGAGATTCCAAGATTGACCTGAACATAGGCGGGCGTGGTCGCGCCGTTGGGGATATCGCCGCCCCCGGGCAGGAAAAGCGTGGCGCGAAGGCCGCTGCCGTAGAGCAGGTCGGTGGAGAACCGCGTTCCGCGCCACGTGTAGGAAGCCCCGGCGGAGGCGGTCAACATCGCATCGTGATCGAGGAAGATATAGTTGCTGGCGATATAGGACAGATCCTGGGGCGTGAAGCTGAACTGGCTCGAAATGATGTTCGTGCCCATGTCCTTGGCGTAGGCGAAGTTGGCATAGGCCGAGAAGGCGCCCAGGGTGTAGTTGCCGTCAACGATCACGCCTTCCTGATAGCCGCGGGCATAGTTGAACGGCGTCAGGATGATCGGCGCGCCGAACTGGCCCTCATCCAGCAGATTGGTGTCCTGCTTGTAGTAGGTGTCGAGTTCGAGGGTCAGGCGGCGCCCGAAGGATTGCGAGATCCCCACATCGTAATAGTTGGCCCGCTCCGAATAGGGCGTGGTGTCCTGAGTGACCTGGGGCGCGGCGGTGGTGCCGATGAACTTCGACACCGTCTCCTGGCCGACCAGCTCGAACGGCGGCGGCGAGAAATAGCGCGAATAGCCGGCATGCAGGGTCATGCCGCCGACGGGCTTCCAGACCAGATTGGCCCGGGGGCTGAGCTGGTCTTCATCCCGGTAGCCGTCGAACTGATCGAAGCGGAGACCGTAATTGAAGGTGAGGTCCGAGAGCAGCTTCCACTCGTCCTGGAGATAGACGCTGTAGGTCTGGGCCAGCTTGCCGCCGTCGTCGACGATGGTTTCCGGCGCATAGGGCGGGCCGCCCGCCTGTTGGCCGGCGCCATTGACCGGGAGCACCTGGGAGACCGTGTCGCTGACCGCGTGATCGATCTCCACGATCAGGCCCGCGCGCAGGGTGTGGGCGGAGTTGAGCTTATAGGACCCCTCGGCCTGGACGCCGCCGGCGGTGTCGCTTTTTCGGGCATATTGCGAGATGCCATTATAAAGGAGGTCGCCGAGCGCGTCGGGCTGGAAGGTCAGGGTCGAATAGCGGCCATAGAGCGAGACCTGACCGGTGAACCGGCCTTCGGTGTAGAGGTAGCTGATGGCGCCGTACTGGCTGTTCTCGCGCTGGAACTCGTTGAGGTTCTGGCTCGGGAAGGGAGTGGGGGCCCCGGTCGGATCGCCCACCGAAAGGCCGAGCGCGGGCTGCTGGCCATAGAGGTTGGGGATCTGGAAGCTCTCGTTCGAGTCGCCGACCAGAAAGCTCAGCCGGCTGTTGGCGCTGAGGATGTCCTCCGCATAGCCGAAGATGTGCAGCTGACGGGTATTGTCGTGAACCGGGTTGGCGCTGGGGTCGGGCGACTCGATGCCAAGGTCGTTGCGCAGATAGTTGGCGGAGAGGAAATAGGTCCAGGATCCGGCGCTGCCATGGATCTCGGCGCTGGGGTTGATCTCTTTCTGGCTGCCTCCGTACATGGAGACCGATCCGCCGTCTGCCCCGCCTTCCTTGGTGGTGATGTCGATGATCCCGGCGGTGTCGAGGCCGTATTCCGCGGGCAGGGCGCCGGTGATCAGATCGAGCTTCTGCACCAGATGGGGGTCGAGCGCCTGGCTGAAGACGGCGAGTCCCTCGGGCAGGATGATGCCGTCGAGGCGGTATTGAAGACCGTTATGTTCGCCGCGGACATGGATCTGACCGTAGGAATCCTCCGTCACGCCGGGGAGCTGAAGCACCACCTGATCGAGCTGGGCGTTGTCTCCGCCAGGCATGGCGGCGATCGACTGGGCGTCCACCGAATAGACCGAGGCCCCGATCTGGGGCTGGATGCTGAGGCGCGCCTCGCGCAGCTTCTCAGCGGTCACCACGACTTCAGAGACCGTGGTGGAGGCGGGCGCGGACGCCGCAACGGAAGACGCGCTTGCCGACGAATCCGCCGGCGCCGGGGGCTGCGCCAGAGCTCCACCCGCAGCCATGGCGATGGCGAGCGCCGTCAGGGCGGGCGAGCAGGCTTCAACTGGCTTCATGCGCGTCCAGATATAAAGGGTGAGGGAAGGCGCGGCGCGGTCTTTACAAGCGTGACCGAACCGCAAGGCGGGTGTTTTCCGACACAGACTGGCGCCTTTTTTTGGGCAGGGCTCCCGCCGGGCGCGCGCGGGGTATAGAGCCTCAAGGCGACAGCGCCGCCACCGCGGCCAGATGGGAGGAAGACGAGATGGCCACGACGCGCGAGATTCACCTGGTCCGCAGGCCGGACGGGATGCCCCGTCCCGAGGACTTCGCCGTGGTCGAGGCGCCCCTGCCCACGCCGGGCGAAGGCGAGATCCTGGTTCAGAATCTGATCATGAGCGTCGATCCCTATATGCGGCCCAGATTCAGCGGCGATCAGGCGCTGAACGAGGCGCTCATCGGCGGCGGGCTGGGGCGTGTGGCGGAGTCCCGGCATGCGGGGTTCGAGGTCGGCCGGATCGTGCGTCACGGTGCGGGCATGCGCGAGCGCTTCGTCAGCGACGGGCGAGGTGTGAGCGTCCTCGATCCCGATCCGGATCTGCCGCTCAGCGTCTATCTGCACGCGCTGGGCGGAACGGGCATCACCGCCTATGGCGGACTGCTGGAGATCGGTCGTCTCAAGGAGGGCGAGCAGGTCTTTGTCTCCACGGCCGCCGGCGCCGTGGGCTCGGTCGCCGCCCAGATCGCCAGGATCAAGGGTTGCCGCGTGGTGGGCTCAACCGGCTCGGATGACAAGGTCCGCTGGCTGCTCGATGAGGCGAGACTGGACGCGGCGATCAATTACAAGGCGCGGCCCCTGCGCCAGGCCCTCGCCGAAGCCATGCCCAAGGGGATCGACGTGTATTTCGAGAATGTCGGAGGCGCCCATCTGGACGCCGCTCTGACGCTGATGAACCTGCACGGACGCATCCCCGTCTGCGGCATGATCTCCACCTATAACGGCGGCGGCGATCCGGTCCGGGGCCTCTCGAACATCATCTATCGGCGGGTCATCCTTCAGGGCTTCGTGGCCAGCGATTTCGGACACCTGAACGCCCGGTTCGTCGCCGACATGACGGGCTGGCTCAAGTCCGGTCAGATCAAGTATCAGGAGACCGTACTCGACGGATTCGCCCGCGCGCCGGAGG
>JAKBBV010000046.1 GCA_021808285.1 Pseudomonadota bacterium
CCCGCCACCGCTTTCAGCGGTCCCCCTCCCCCGCTTCGCAGGGGAAGATGGGGCGGCCGGCCCCGCGACCGAGACAGGCCCCCTCCACCGCTTTCAGCGGTCCCCCTCCCCCGCTTCGCAGGGGAGGATGGGGCGGCGGGCGCGGGACCGAGACAGGCCCCCTCCACCGCTTTCAGCGGACCCCCTCCCCCGCTTCGCAGGGGAGGATGGGGCGGCGGGGGAGGATGACGCCTCTCGACAGATGCAACCGCTTGGGCCAATGGGACGTTTCCACAACCTCAGGGAGCCCACATCCGGCCCGAGCAAGGGGGCGGCGCGGCGCGCCTGAGGGGTTTGAGGACCTGAGTGGGTTCTAGGCGTCCGCGATTCCGCGTAAACGCTTCATGCTTTGGTGAGTGATCGCGGGGGACCTTTGACTTCGCCATTCGTGCGTGCGCCGAACTCCGGCTTGGCTCCCCTCTTTGACCCCAATCGGCTGGCGGGATCGTCTCTGATGATCCTCGGCCCCGGCGCCTTCCTGATCGTGCTGATCAAGTTGGCGGGCCAGCCCCTGTTCATCGATTTCTTCACCATGTGGACGGGCGGGCGGATGTCCTGGACCGACATCGCCCACATCTACGACATGAGCGTGGTGGACCATGCCCAGGCCTGGCTGCTGGGCGCCGGAGCTCATGACCGGCCCTTCCCCTATCCGCCCTCCACCCTCCTGATCTTCGCGCCTCTGGGCGCCCTGCCCTTCTGGCTGGCCAGCGCGATATGGATGATCCCCACCTTCCTGGCCTTCGCCGTGACGGCGGTCACGATCTCGCCGCGCCATCGCTGGCTGGCCGCGGGCCTCATCCTCCTGGCCCCGGCCACGATCTGGGCGGCGATCTCCGGTCAATGCGTCTTCCTCACCGGAGCCCTGGCGCTCAACGGCGTGCGCCTTCTGAACCGACGTCCGGTCCTGGCCGGCGTTCTCCTGGGCCTGGCGGCGGCGATCAAGCCGACGGTCCTGCTCATGGCGCCGGTGGCCCTCATCGCCGGCGGCCACTGGCGCGCCCTGATCGCCGCCGGTCTGGCGGGTCTGGCCATGATGGCGCTCTCCGCCCTGATCTGGGGCATTGAACCCTGGCTCGCCTGGTTCGCCTATGCCCCGAAATATCTGGCCACGATCACCGCGAACCGCGCCTATGTGCAGGGCATCGTCGCCCCGGCGGGCCTCGCCGCCCGCATAGGCCTCTCGGGGGAGCCCCTGTTCCTCTGGCGGACTCTGTTCGCGCTCGGCGGGGCGGGCGCCACGCTCCTGGTCTTCAGCCGCACCACGGCGCTGTGGCCCCGCCTGACGGCCGTCTTCGCCGCCAGCGTCCTGGCCACCCCCTATGCCATGAACTACGAGATGGCCCTGCTCCTGCCTGGCGCGGTCGCGGCCATCGTCACCGCCCCGACGGCGAGGGCCCAGCTCCTCGCCATCGGCGCCTTCTGGGGGCTGGTGTTCGCGGGCCTGCCTCTGATCGGCTCCTATTCGATCTTCATTTTCCTGGGCTTCGCCATGGCCGGCGCCCTGATCGAGGGCCACATCGCCCCTGCCCCGATCACCGAGCCCAAGCCGGCGTCGATCAGCTGAGCGGCGTGCAAGGCCTCACGACGTCCTCGCCCTGTCCTTAGGCGGCGGCCCCATCAGGGCCGGCTGGAACAGCAGGGCCGAGACCAGGGTCCAGACCAGAGAGATCATCAAGAGCTTGCCCATGCTGGCTGTGCCCGGATGGCTTGAAGCCCACAGGCTGCCAAATCCCGTCGCGGTGGCCAGGGCGCTGAAAAACACCGCGCGGCTGAGACTGGATTGCAGCAGATGCTCGCCGCCCGACCGCCAGGCCATGACGAAATAGATATGGAAGGCGACGCCGATGCCGAAAAGAAGCGGCAAGGCGATGATATTGGCGAAGTTGAGCGGCTGGCCGATGGCCACGCAGGAGCCGAGCGTCAGGAGGCCCGTGAGCACGATGGGCGCCATGGTGATGGCCACGTCCCGGACCTTTCGCAGCACGCCGAAGAGCAGGGCTGTAATGACCAGGAACGACAGCAGCCCCGCTTCGGCGAACGCCCCCGACACCGTGCGTCCGGCCTCGTCGATATCGAGCGCAGCGCCGGTGGCGTCGGGCGCGGCGGCCTTGACCGCATTGATGAACCTCAGGAGCACCTGGTTGTTGTTGGAGTCGCCCTTGGGAACGATCGAGACCCGGGCCTCGCCGTCAGGCGCCAGCCAGTCGGAGACCAGGGATCTGGGGAGGCTCGCCAGAGTCACGGGCTCGGCCCCAAGGGCGAGCTCGGTCTGGGCGAGAAGCGTCGCGAAGGGGCGCATCAAGGTCCCCTGCACCGCCGCACGCTCGGACGCCGGACCGGCGGCCAGGGCCTCAAAGTCCGCCGCCAGCCGATCGGCCGCGCCGCGGTGGACCGGGTCCTTCTGAGCCGCCGCGCGAAGCTTCGCCGCCGTCCCCTTCAGAGCCGCGACCGTCTCCGCGTCGGTCGGGGGCGGCGCGGTCACCAGGGGGTCGAGGCTGAGGTCGAGGAGCTGCGCGGCGTCGGCGATGGCCGCCAGCTTGCGGGTCTGATCGTCGGGAATGAAGCTCGACAGGGTCCGGGTCGCGCGGACCTCCGGGAGACGCGCGAGCCGCGGGGCGAGCGCGTCAGCCGCCGCCAGGTTCGGCGTCACCACCTCCATGGTGTTGGGGTTCTCGTCCGGATCGGACATCAAGGACAGCAGCGTCGAGACCGACTCGCTTCTCGCGTTCTTGAGGTGCAGGGCGTTGAAGTCGAAATGCAGCATCGGCAGCGACGCCGCGCAGACGAGGGCGAGGAGCGCCGCGCCGCCGACCACCAGACGACGGTGGCCAAGGACAAACCCATCGACCGCCTCAAGCGGGTCGGGGCCTTCGCTCACCCGACCGGGCGGCGGCCGCAGAAGTCTCAACAGAGCCGGCAGGACGGTGAGGTTGAGCAGTAGGGCGATGATCATGCCCAGGCCCGCGATCACGCCGAGCTGGGACACGCCCACATAATTGGTCGGGGCGAAGGCGAGGAAGCCGCTGGCGATGGCCGCCGCCGCCAGGGTGAGCTGGCGCCCCATGCCTTCGGCGGCGCCGATGAGCGCCTGTGCGAGCCCCACGCCGGGCGCGTGCTCGGTGCGGAAGCGGACGGAGAACTGGATGCCGAAATCGATGCCCAGCCCCACGAACAGCGGGATGAAGGCCACCGAGATGACGTTGAAGGTGTGGAACACCACCAGACCGGCGGCGGCGGCGCAGATGAGGCCCAGGAGAGTCGTCGCCACAATGGCCAGGATGATGCGCGGCGAGCGCACGGCGAAGAACAGCATCAGGAGGATCGCGCCCGAAGCCAGGGATGCGATCAGCCCGGCGCCTTCGCCGAGGCTGGCGAACTCCTCGTCCTGCAGGGGCACATCGCCGGTCAGACGGACCGTGACGCCGGCCTGGGGGGTCTCGCCCATATCGCGGACGGTCTGTCGAATGAAATCGCTGGCCTTGGCCCCCGACATCAGGCGCGAATAGTCGAGAACGGGATTCACGAGGATAATCTGGCGCGTTTCAGACGGGCCTGGCGCCTGGCCCGAAATCAAGCGACGCCAGGAGAAGAAGGCCGGCTTTCCGGATCGCCGCGCGTCCAGGGCCTGAGCCAGGGCCCCGAGCGGTCGGTCGAGATCGGCGAGCTTCGCCTGCCCCGAGTCGATGCCGGTGAGCGAGGTATCCAGGGCGCCGGCGAGGCCGCGCAGGGTGGGGTCGGCGGCCAGCGGCCCGAGGAAGGGCTGGGCCTTGATCAGCTGATCGAGCTGCCCGCTCATCTTGTCATAGGGCTCGTAGAGCAGCCCTTCCCGGGCGAAGAAGGCGCCGGGACGCTCGACCTTATGGAACAGATCCGTCCGCGCCGTGAGCTTTTCGGCGAGTTCGGCCGCCGCCGCCTCGGCCAGCTCAGGCGTCGCCCCGTCAATCACGACGACGATGCGTCCGCTGTCGGCCTGGAAGAGCCGGTTGAATGCCGCCTCGCGTTGGCGCCAGGGCAATTTGGGGGAGATCAGGCCCTCGGTGTCGCTGGACATGGAGAAGTGGGTGACGGCGAAGCTCGCCCCGCCCGCCGCCGCGGCCAGCGCCAACAGGACCACGACGACGGCATGGCGAATGCAGAAGGCCGTCAGATGCGCCAGGGGAAAGCGCGCAACCCCTGGCCCCTTCGAGGCGTTGTCGGGCGGGGCGCTCAGGACCTTCGCTCCATGGCAGGCGTTGGGGCCATTTCGGACGGGATCTGGCGGGAAGCCGCTCCCCGGCCGGACGAAAGCAAGCTAAGGACGCCGGCGCAGGAGACCCACGTGTCGCGATACCTCGTTCTCGTCACCTTGGCCGCGGCCGCCTCATGGCCCGCCCTGGCCGCCCCGTCGCAGCACGCCCCTGCGGTCAGGGCGAAGATCGCGCCATCGCCCGAACCGGCGGGGTCGGTCCGCGATCCCTTCGAGTCCCTCAACCGCCGCAGCTTCCGGCTGAGCATCGGCCTGGACACGGCTCTGGTCGGGCCCATCGCCCGCGTCTCGGTCAGTCTCATTCCCGCCCCGCTTGAGAAGGCGATCCATAACATCATCGTCAATCTCTCAGAGCCGCAGGTGATTCTGAACTGTTTCCTGCAGGGCCGCCCCCAAGGGGTGGTCAAAGCCGTGACGCGGCTTGCGGTCAATAGCACGATCGGGTTGGCCGGCGCGGTCGATGTGGCCCGCGCGGCCGGCCTTCCCTATGAGCCCAACGGATTTGGCGACACTCTGGGCCGCTACCACATCGGCCCTGGCCCCTACATCTTTATCCCCCTGCTTGGTCCCTCCAATTTCCGCGATCTGGCGGGCGCGGTGGTCGATCAGGTGTCCACGCCGCTGTTTTTCGTTCGCTATCCCTATCGCACGCCCGTGGAGGTGACCTTGGGCACCGTCTTTGGCCTGGAGGAGCGGGCGGAGGATGGGCCCAAGCTCCAGGCCCTTCTGGATAGCTCCGCCGATCCCTACGCCACGATCCGGTCCGCCTATAGCCAATCGCGGGACGCGCAGATCCGCGGTTCGGTCGCCCTGCCGGTCTTGCCTGACATGGATGACGGCGACGAAGCGCCGGCGACCGCCCAGGACCCGGCGACGCCTGGGGCGGCCCAGGCGACCGCCCTGCCCGCCCCGTCGGGCGGATCCCCGTCTATCGCGTCGCCTCCGGCGAGGGCTTCGGAGCCGACGGACCCCGGAACATCCCCGGCCGCGGACGCTGAAGGGCGCGCGCGCCCTCCATCGCCTGCCACGCCGCCAAGGCCGGAATCCCCACCGCCAGGTCCCGGGCCCGCTTGACCAGGGACAAGGCCAGGGCCAGGTCCGGACTCACGCCCAGAAGCGGGCCGGCGAAGGCGTAGGTCGCCTCCTGGACGCCGATGCCCATGGGCGCCACCACCAGAGCGCTGCGCGCCGCCGCGACGACGGCCTCAAGGGCGAGAATGTCCTCAGGCTCGACGCGGATCCCCGCCGTCCTCAGAGCCGCCCAGCAGCCGAGCGCACTCGCCACCCAGGCCGCCAGATGCAGAGCCGTGGCGCCCATCACCCGCCAGGGATGAGAGTAGAGGTCCTGCACCGCCGCCCCCAGACCGGGCGAGCGCTTGGCCAGCGCCGGAAACAGCTGTCCCGCCAGCCGATCCACCATCCGCCCCCCCTTGCCCTGCAGGAGCATGAAAAGGCCGACCGCCACGGCCCCGCCGACCAGACCGAGGAGCGCGCTGCTCACAAGAGATTGAGCGCCGGCGCCCAGTCGCTGGGCAAGCCAGGCCAGGGCGGCTCCGGTGAAGACGAGCTGGGCCAGCAGTTCGGCGGAGACATCCGCCACGGACGTGGCGAAGGCGGCCCGGGGCGCGAGCCCCCTCAGGATCGCCGCGCGGGCGCCGATGAAAAAGCCGCCGACATGGGAGAACGGCAATAGCTCGCCGGAGGCGTCGCGAATGAGACGCGCCCAGACAAAGACGGAGAATCCCGGCCGTGGCCCCGGACCGGCCCCGCCGAACAGGAACCAGGCGGCGGCCAGCAGCAGGAGGGGCCCCGGGGTCCAGATGACCAGGGCGGCCAGACCGCGAACGCCGATGGCGCGCGTGGCGCGGGCAATGTCGGCGAGCCCGACGGCGCCCATGACCCCGGTGGCCGCCGCCAGCCCCAGGATGATGGCCAGAACCGCCCCGGTGCGCATGACGCGGGGTCCGGGCAGTCGCGACAGGTCGAAGGCCGGGGCGCTGACGCTCGCCAGATCCAGGGGTTCAGCCGTGACTTCGCTCATACAGACTCCCAACGCCGCGATCTCCCCCGTCAGAGGAAATCGCCAAAGCCCCCACGTCTTAGACCCGTTCGCGTCGCGGCGGCCTTAACCCCGGAATCCACCAGGGCGGCCAACTCGTCGACATAGCGATAACCCGTTGCGGACCCCGCGAACAGGTCGGCCGCGGCCGGATGCAGATAGATTTCCGAGAGTCCGGGCGGAAGCGCGGCGATCAACCCCTCCAAACGGGGGGCGGTCATGGCTCCACTCCAGGCCAGGCCGAAGACCTGATCGGGCGTGACGACGCCGGCCCGGGCGAAGCGGCGGCGCGTCAAGGCGATCATGGCGTCCACCACCGGATCGGATCGCCAAGGGGTCCCAGGCTCGACCTTGCGCAGGATCGCGGCGGGCTCCCTGGGCAGGCGCGCCGCCTTCATTCCGAACCGGCGGCCGATCCTGAGCATCAGTCCGCCAATGGTGGGATGAAGGTGAAAATGCTTGTGCGCATTGACATGATCGAGCGCCAGCCCCGTCGCGGCGAACGCCTCGAACTGCGCCGTGATCTCGTCAGCCAGCTGGCGCCGGGCCCGGGGCGAGAGGAACATCACCGCCCCGGCAGCGGCCATATTCGATGCAAACCGCCCATCTGCGCCGGTCAGGCGGTCGAGGTCCCGCGCTGGCGACGTGGGGACGCCTTCGGTCAGCACCAGGTGCAGTCCGACCCTGAGGGAGGGCAGCCGCCGCGCCCTGGCCACGGCGTCAGCCGCCGCGGGCGCGGACACCATCAGGCTGGCCGCGGTCAGGACGCCTTCGCGGTGCGCGACCTCCACCGCGTCATTGACCGCCAGATCGGCGCCGAAATCGTCCGCGGTGACGACCAGATGGCGCTCCACATGCCCGCTCATGCGGCGATGGCGCGGCGCTCCTTCAGGAAGTCGAAGAACTCCACCCCCTCGCGCAGTCGCCGCTTCATCATTTCGGGGCTGCGGATCATCTCCGCCACGATCGCGCCGATCTTGCTCGGCCTGAAATAGAACGACTTGTAGAACTCTTCGACGCTGTTGAAGATCTCGCCGTGGGACAGGTGCGGATAGTGCAGAGGCGCGATCTGAATGCCGTGTTCGTCCACCAGTTCGGCGTTGTCGGCATCGAGCCAGCCGTTCTTCAGCGCCTGGTCATAGAGGAAGGTGCCGGGATAGGGCGCCGCAAGGGAGACCTGGATGGTGTGCGGGTTGATCTTCGCCGCCCACTTCATCGTCTTGTCGAGGGTCTCCTTGGTCTCGCCCGGCAGGCCGACGATAAAGGTGCCGTGAATGGCGATGCCCAGTTCGTGGCAGTCCCTGGTGAACTTTTCCGCCACCTCGACGCGCATGCCCTTCTTGATATTGTGAAGGATCTGCTGATCGCCGCTCTCATAGCCAACCAGGAGCAGACGAAGGCCGTTGTTCTTGAGCACCTTGAGGGTCTCGTAGGGCACATTGGCCTTGGCGTTGCACGACCAGGTGACGCCAAGCTTGCCCAGCTCGCGGGCGATGGCCTCGGCCCGGGGAAGATCGTCGGTGAAGGTGTCGTCGTCGAAAAAGAACTCCTTGACCTGAGGGAAGGCTTTCTTGGCCCAGGCGATCTCCTCGATCACATGGCCGACGCTGCGTGTGCGATAGCGATGCCCGCCCACGGTCTGGGGCCACAGGCAGAAGGTGCAGCGGCTTTTGCAGCCCCGCCCCGTATAGATCGAGATGTAGGGATGCTTCAGATAGCCGATGAAATAATTCTCGATGGTCAGGTCGCGCTGATAGACCGGTGAGACGAAGGGCAGGCTGTCCATGTTCTCGATCATCGGACGATCGGCGTTGTGCACGATGACGCCCTGGGGATTGCGCCAGCTCAGGCCCTCGATCTCCGCCCACGGCTTGTCGTCGGCCACATCCTTGATGGTGAAGTCGAATTCGTTGCGCGCCACGAAGTCCACGCAGGGCGCGCGCTCCAGGCTCTGCTGACTGTCCACCGCAACCTTGGCGCCGATGAGCCCGGCCTTGAGGTTGGGGTTCTCCGCTTTCAGCGCCTCAATCACCTTGACGTCCGACGCGAAGGACGGGGTCGAGGTGTGCAGGACGACGAGATCGCTCTCCCGCGCATGAGGAAGCACGTCCGCCAGAGACTGGCGGTGCGGCGGGGCGTCGATCAGCTTGCTCTTTTCCACCAGGGCCGCGGGCTGAGCCAGCCAGGTGGGGTACCAGAAGGATTTGATCTCCCGGCGCGCCTGATAGCGCGAGCCCGCGCCGCCATCGAACCCGTCGAAGGAAGGCGCCTGAAGGAAAAGGGTGCGAAGCATGAACGATACTCGTCTTGGTCTGAACGATAGCAAAGTAGGGCGGCGGCGGCGTGAAACTAGTCTTCGCGTAACGCGCCGTGGGCGTCGACCTTGAAGCGTTGCCCCCTCCAGCCCACGGTATTGACCGCGAAGCTGCCGAGGAACACCCCAAAAGACAGGATATCCCGCAAGGGCAGAAGCCAGAGCGGCCCAGCCCGCCCTCCGGTCGATGCGTCCACCCTGATTTTCAGAATTATCCGGACCAGAAGACTAGCAAGAACGAGGCCGAGCGACCAGAGCGGAAATCCCGCGGCGAGGGCGCTGAGGAGCGCCAGAGGAAGGACGTGGGTGAGGACGCTGCCGGCGTGTCCCACCGGGTCGATCTGTCGGACGGTGCGCGCCCAGCGCAGTTCATGGGAGAACCATTCGCCGAGGCTGGCCTCGGCGCAGATATGTTCCACGACCATGGGCGGGATGGCGAGACGCAGTCCCAAGGCGCGGACGCGGCGTCCGATCTCATAGTCGTCGGCCAGATGGTCGGCGATCGCTTCGAACCCGCCGATCTGATCCAGAATCCGCCGGTCGAGGGCGATGGTCGATCCAAAGCATGGCTCGGCCAGGCCCAGCGCCCGCCCCACCGCGACGCCAGGCAGAAACTGATAGTCTATGCCCATGGCCGAAAGAGTCGCCGGAAGTCGAGCCCCGGCGCCGTCGTGGACCCTCCCCACATAGAGGCAGCTCACGGCCCCCGCCCCGGGTTGGTTCAGGGCGTCCAGCAGGCGGCGCAGATAATGTCGCGGAACGACGATGTCGGCGTCAGAGATGACAAGGATCGCGTTCGTCGCCTCGCGGGCGATATTGATGAGGTTCGAGACCTTGCGGTTGGCCCCGTGGTCGGCCTCGTCGGCGACCAGCTTGATCGACATTTGAGGGTGCGCCGCCCGCAGGGCCTCGACCACCCTGACCGCCGGGTCCGAGATCTGGTGGACCCCAAAGACGATCTCAACCTCACCCGGATAATCCTGGAGACAGAAGCTCTCCAGCGCCTCGAAAAGACCCGGGTCCGCGCCGTGCAGGGGTTTGAGGAGGCTCACCGAAGGCGCCGCGCGGCTCCCCCTCGACCCCGCCCGCAGGGCCCTTCGGGTCATCTCCGCCGCCGCCAGGGTGTAGCCGAGCCCAGCCAGGACCAGAGCCCCAAGCGGCAGGGCGAGGACGGCGTCCAGCAGACTCACTTTCAACTCCGGTTGGGCCGGCGGCGGGTGGCGAACGGCGCTCGGGGCCTAGATAGGACCGTCAAACCGAAGTTTCACCCCTGAAACCGGCGCAATCAGGGCGGGATGCTGGCGCGAGGCGATCCGAGGCTCAAAGGGCCGCGACGCGAGCCGCAAAAAGGGGTCAGCTGTGGGCCGGCTCCAGAAAGCCTTCGAGACGGCTGCGGATGATGGCGTGGGCCTCGCCCATGATCCGGTCGATCAGCTCCTGGCAGGTCGGCACGTCGCGGATCAGGCCGGCGACCATGCCGCAGGACCAGGCCCCGGCATCCATCTCGCCCTGCTGCATCACCGCCGGGTAGACGCCCGCCACCTCGCCGATGATGTCCTCGAACTTGATCGCCGCGCCCAAGGTCCGCTCCTTTTCGAGCAGCCGCTCCACCCCGGCGTTGTTCAGCACCCGCTCCGTATTGCGCAGCGGCCGCATGATCAGGCGGGTGTCGAGTTCGCTGGCCGCCACCAGGGCCTGTTTCACCCGCTCGTGGATCGGGGCTTCCTTCGTGGCCATGAAGCGCGTTCCCATGTTCATCCCCTCCGCGCCGAGCGCCAGGGCGGCGACGAGGGAGCGTCCATCGGCCATGCCGCCAGAGGCGACAAAGGGCACGTCAAGCTCCTCCGCCGCGCGGGGCAGCAGGATGAAGTTAGGCACATCGTCCTCGCCCGGATGCCCGCCGCATTCGAACCCGTCGACGCTGATGGCGTCGCAGCCGATGGACTGGGCCTTGAGGGCGTGACGCACCGAGGTGCATTTATGGATCACCTTGATCCCCGCTTCCTTAAGCTGAGGCATCCAGCGCTGCGGGTTGTTGCCCGCCGTCTCGACGATCTTGACCCCGCCCTCGATGATCGCCTGGACATAGCCGGGATAGTCGGGCGGGTTGACCGAGGGGAGGAAGGTGAGATTCACGCCGAACGGCTTGGAGGTCATGGTCCGGCAGCGGGCGATTTCCTTAGCCAGGTCCGCTGGCGTGCGCTGGGTCAGTCCGGTGATGATCCCCAGACCGCCGGCGTTCGACACCGCGGCGGCCAGCTCGGCCAGGCCGACGAAGTGCATCCCGCCCTGGATGATCGGATGGGCGATGCCGAAAAGCTCGGTGATGCGGGTCTTCATGGGTTTCAGCGAACCTCCCTGGAGTTCTTTTGGCGCACCGTAGAGACCGCGCGGCCGCGCCGGAACCCTTAAAACCCGCGTCGCGCGCTGTATAGGGCCGCATCCTTCGCCGTCGGGCGACGGGACCGGCGCGGCCGCGCTGGCGGCGATCGTCCCGAACCGTCGGCGCTGGGACAAATCAACTCATGGGCTTTCATGAGATTTTTCGCGAGATATGGCGCAAATTAAGTTACTTTTAGCGAGTGCGGTTGGACATAAGGTCAAGCTGGCGTCCTTGTGCGAGAGGTTTTCGCCACTGCGGCGGCCCCGTCCGGAACGTCCCTGGAGAGCGGATCGTTCGAGGGCCGAAGGTTGGGGGCCGAAGGTTGGGGGCCGAAGGTTGGGGAGAAGACGCGACGTGGGCGGACGGACCTTCTCAAGATATTGGCGGAGGCGCGTGTCGCCATGAGTCACGAAGTCGAAATGGCGAAGGCGATGGCCGGACAGCCGGACGAAACGTCCGTCATCCCCATCAACAATGGCCACTATCTGGAGGTTCTCGTCCTGGCCGAGCGCCTTCACCGGCAATTCCTGGAAGTCATCCAGCTCGAACTCGATACGCTGGGTGTCCGGGACATCAATAACGTCCGCGCGCTCATCCTGCTCAATATCGGCGATGCGGAGATGACCGCCAGCGAGCTGCTGTGGCGAGGTTGCTACCTCGGCTCCAACGTCTCCTACAATCTCAAGAAACTGACCGAGTCAGGTTACGTCGTGCAGGAGCGCTCCGCTCACGACAGGCGCGTGGTCATCGTGCGCAATTCCGAAAAGGGCCTGGAGCTGTGCAACCTGCTCAAGAAGATGAACGCGCGCCATCTTGAGGCCCTCGCCAAGGCCAACTTCCGCGACGACGACCTGGAAACCTGCCGCCACACCTTGCGCACCCTTCAGCAGTTCTGGAGCCGCACCATCCAGCCGGCCCGCCTGGGAATGGACCCACGTTTCGGCTAGAGCGCCGTCCGACCAGATGGAAACCGTCTGGGCGGTCAGACGGCGCGGAAGCGCTTGAATCGCGTGCGGACGGCGACCGCGATCACGAATGGGTCCGTGCGAAAACCGCCCTCGCAGCGCCGCCAGACGGGCGCCTATTCGACGATCTGGGTCTTGGTGCCGTTGATCGACTTGATCCCGTCATTGGCGCATTTGTTCGAGAACTTCGCCCCGCCCTGGAAGGTCACATTATAGGCCACAAGCTGGGTGCAGGCTGAACTGTTCGACGTGCCATTGGAGAAGCTCACCGTCTGGGTGGGAAAATAGAGCGCGCCATTGACGTTCATGGATGAGCCCCCGGCGATGGTCGAGGTGTTGGTGGTGGGCCCCGCGGCGTCGGCCCAGATCGCGACCCCGGCGGTATCCCCGCTCGTCGGGGCGGTGAGGTTGAGCTGTGCGCCATTGGCGATATTGGCCGTGGCGTAGCCTCCCGTGCTGGTCCCGGTGAGCACGATCGTGACGCCGTTGGCGTTGGTGGTCGTGCCACCCTGAAGCGAAAAGGTCCCGCCGACGACGTAATAGACCCCCGGGCTCATGTTCACGGTCACGCCATTGGCGATCGAAAGACCGCCGCAGAACACGCCCGGAGCGATGTTGTAGGTCTGACCTCCGCCCGACAGATTGGTGGCGTTGCCGTTGGGACACGACATGTTGGTCGAGCCTTCGATCGACGATACCGAGAGGCTGGCATAGGGGTCGGCGACCGCCGTTCCCCCGGTGGTCTTGGTCCCCGTCACAACCACCCGCGCCCCGTTGCTGGTGCAATAGTTGCCGACGACCATCAGACTCTGGGCGGTGATCTTGGCGCCGCCGGAGGCGGAAATGGCGCAGGAGCCCGGCCCGTCGTCGGCGATGCCGCACTGGGACAGGTCGACATTGGCCCCGTTGGTGATGGAGAAATTGACGTTGCTGGCGCCGGGCGTGTTGTTGAGGATCTCCATGCAATAGTCGCCGGTGCTGGACACGGCGGGCTCAGCCACGGCCCGCGCCTTGATGGTGGCGGACTTGGTGAACAGAGCGGAGAAAAACAGGGGCTCGCTCTTGGAGATGATCACTTCGAAGGCGTGATCTCCCGAGGCGGTATAGTTGCCGCTTTGCGGGGGCGTATTGACCGCCACAGACACCCCGCCAGAGCCATTCACGAAGCCGTATTTTGCCGCCACCGCATAGGCTGTACTCTCGGCATCGGAGGCGACGCCATTCGCCGCGTAGTCCACCGCGGCGCTGTAGGCGGCCGAGTCCGCGGCGCCCTGGGCGTGACGGCGGTCGGTGTACCAGAGCCCCACGTCCACCGCGAGGCCGGCCGCGCCCAGCATGGCCGAGAGGCTGAGGCCCACCACGACGGCGCTGACCCCGCTTTCATCTCGCGCCAGCCGGGCGAAGACCCGCCCGATCACTCCTGGCCAGCGCCAGGCTCGCCGGCCCCCGTTCATGTGGCCGCCGCCGGAAAGCAGGCCGAGGCCGTCAATGTCGGGCTCACCGGCGCCAGGCCCTGAATCAGATAGGGGTAGGGATAGGAGGCGCTGACCTGATAGCCGCAGGACGCCGCCGAGTTCACGGTGAAGATCGTGGCTGGAAACTTGAGCTGCGGCGCCGCGTCCGCCGCGAAGGTCTGAACCTCGGATCCCGTGGAACAGAGATTGTCGGGGTTGTAGATGCCGCACCGGGCCCCTTCCTGAACCGCGTAGTCGAGCGCGGCCTGGGTCCAGATGAACCGCCCAAACTCGATGCCGCCAAGGACGAGCGTGAACAGGATCGGCGCCAGAAGGGCGAACTCGATCGCCGTGGTCCCGGACCGGTCGAGGGCGACCCGGCAAGGGAACGTCCACCCTCCGCGCTGACGTGGCTTCATCAGTCGGACCCCGAACTCGTGCCGTAACGGATGGTCGTGGCGGAGACCAGCGTTGTGGGCATGACAAGGCCGGACCAGGGGGCGACCGGCGAAAAGGACGCCTTGGCCGAGATCGTCGCATATTCTCCGGGCAGATCACCCGAGGCGCAGCTCCCCTGGGTGGGCGCCACCAGAGCGTCGTTGACCACACATTCCGCGACGCCGCAGGCCGGAGCGGGCGAAGCCTGGATCGCGCCGTCCGTGGACGCGCCCGTCACCGCCGCGGCGATGGCCGAGGGGCTGGAGCAGCCATTCGCGTAGACGTACTGCGCTCCGGCGTTCGCGGCCGAGTTCACCTGCATCATCGTAAAGGCCAACTGGCCGACGTCGAACATTCCCATCAGCAGAATAAGGACCACGGGCGCAAGAAGCGCGAGCTCAAGGGCCGCCAGGCCCTCCCTCGCGCCGAACACCTCAAGAACCGCCACACGGCGACCTGTCGAATGGCTCTGCATCCCCTCGCCCCGCCAATGCGGACCCGATTTTGCGAGCGCCGGCCCCAGGGTCGGTCTCACGGCGCTCGGGAAAATAGTGGGGATTGTCGCGGCGCGCAGAAATTTCTCCTTCGAGTCATCTCAAATTCACATCGATTTGCGAAAGTGGGGCGATCAGGAAACGATTGTTCACATTCCCCCCCTTTGATCTTGGCCGCCGGAGATGGTCTGAGAGGTCGCTTGCAACGGGGGCATTGAGGTGGATCAAGGCGTCGGTCTGCGTTCTGACCGGGATGCGCCGAACGCGGCGGGTTCACGCCGGCGTGTCTGAACCTTCCTCTCATGCGCCGCCGGACTCCGCGCTCGAAGGCGGGGCGGATCGGTCGGATCTGATTCGCGCCGGGGCGGGCGCCGGCGTCGCGCTCACCCTGCTCCTTGCCCTCGTCGCGGCGGCCAGATGGCCCGGCCCGCGCGCCCCACTCCTGGGCGCTGTCGACTTCGCCTGGACGGGTCTGGCCGCGCTCATCACGGCCTATCTGCTCTTCTCCCAGGACAGCATCGACCGGAGACGAGGCCTTCTCGTCGTGGCCCTGGGCTTCGTGATCCTCGCCCTGCTGACCGGCGTTCACGTCTTGGGCGCGACCGGGGCGGGCCCCGCCGTCCCGATCGAGGGCCCCCGCCTCGATGGGCTCGCGCTCCTGCGGAGCTTCACTCTCGCACCGGCGAGTCTTGGCTACGTGGCCTTCGGTGGCGCGAGGACGCATGCGAAGGCTCGGTCGGTCCGGCCTCATGGCGCGCTGGCGATCATCGCTCTGGGCCTGGTCCTGTCATGGGGCCTCATCCCCCTGGGCCTCGGTTTATGGCAGGGCGAAGTCGGCGACCTGGCCCACGCTCTGGACGCGGAGGCGGTGCGCCGCCAGTGGAGCGGGATCGGGGCGCTGCTCGACCTGCTCGCCCTTGGAGCCCTGCTTGCTCGCCGCGAGCGGTCGAGGTTCGACCTCTGGCTGTTCCTTACGGTTCTCTGCGCGTTCTGCGAGCTGACCCTTCTGGGATTTTTCGACGACGGGCCCTTCGATCTGGGCTGGTACGGGGCGGGGGCCTTCGGGGCGGCGGCGGCGGCGACAGTGATGGTCGGGCTGCTGACCGAAACCGCGCACCAGCTGCGGAGCTTGAAGGCGACTCAGGAAGCCCTTTTGGCCTCCAATCAGTCGCTGGAGCATGAGGCGCTGCACGACAGCCTGACCGGTCTGGCCAATCGACGCTATTTCGACGCCTACCTTGAACGCCAGCTGGCGCTGACGCGTCGCAACCGGCGCGACATCGCCCTCGTTCTCTGCGATCTGGACGACTTCAAGCTCTATAACGACCGGCATGGCCATCAGGCCGGAGACGAGACCCTCGCCCGGATCGCCGCGGTGCTCCAGACCTGCGCCCGACGGCCAGGAGACATGGCCGCCCGCTATGGCGGCGAGGAATTCGCCCTCGTCCTGCCCGAGACCGACCTGGCCAGCGCTCGACGGATCGCCGAGGCGGCGCGTGATGCCGTTGCGCGCCTGCGCATACCCCACTCCGGCGCCCCCCACTCCGGCGCGGTCGAGGGCGGAGCGCCGTTCCTGACTCTCAGCGGCGGTGTGGCCGTCCTCGGAGCCGAAGAGACGGGGTCGGTGGAATCCCTTCTGGCTGCGGCCGACGCGGCGCTCTTCAGGGCCAAGAGCGAGGGGAGAGACAGAGTGGTGGCCGAGGGCGACGCCCCGGCGCAGAGCCGCGGTCCCGGCGGCGCGGATCAGGCGGCGTGGACCCTTCGCCGATCATCATAACCGCCTCGACGGAGGCGAAGAGCGGCATCCTCGGCGCTGAGCGGCCGATCGAAAAAATAGCCCTGACATTCACCGCAGCCCCAGGCCCTCAGTCGCTTGAGTTGCGATTCCGTCTCGACCCCCTCAGCGATGACGCTCATTCCAAGGTCGCGGGCGAGGCCGATCGTGGCCTTGACGATGGCGGCGTCGCCCGGGCTCGACTCCAGATGACGCACGAAGGTCTGGGCGATCTTGACCCGCTGCGCCGGGAGGCGGCGCAGATAGTCGAGGGAAGAATAGCCCGTGCCAAAATCGTCGATGGCGATGCGCACGCCGCATCGGTGCAGGCGTGAGAGCAGGTCACCCTCCGAGGCGGTCATGAGGGCCGACTCGGTCAGCTCCAGCTCCAGTCGCCACGGGGGCAGGTCGGCCGCCGCCAGGGCTTCATGGACGTCGGTTTCCAGGAGTTCGGGCGACTTGAACTGCAAGGCCGAGACGTTCACGCCCATGCGAATCTTCGGCAGCCCCTCCTCCTCCCAGGCTCGCATCTGGCGCATGGCCTCCGCCAGCACCCAACGCCCAAGGTCGCGGATCAGTCCCATCTTTTCCGCCACGGGAATGAAGACGTCGGGCCCGACGACCCCGCGTTCCGGGTGCCGCCAGCGGGCCAGGGCCTCCATGCCCACGATCTGGTCGCCGTTGATGGACACGGCGGGCTGGTAGAGAAGGAACAGCTGGCCCGAACGGATCGCCTCGCGAAGTTCGCCGGCGAGGGACACGCGATGCTGGATCGCCGTCTTCATCGTATCGGTGAAGAAGCGGCAGGCGCCGGGCCCTGCGGCCTTCGACTGATGCAGCGCCATGTCCGCGTGGGAGAGCAGGAGAGCGGCTTCCGGGGCCTCGCCGGATATGAACTCCACGCCGATGCAGACGGTGATGTGAACCCGCTCGCCTTCGATCTCGAAAGGCGCCGCCATGCGGGCGAGGATCTGATGAGCGAGCGAGGAGGCCGCCTCGGGGCCCGCCAGATCGGTGGCCAGGACGGCGAATTCGTCGCTGCCCAGACGCGCCAAGGTCCAGTCCGGCTTGGAGACCTCCCGAAGGCGCTGGGCCAGGAGCTTCAAGAGCAGGTCGCCGACCTTGTGGCCGCGGGTGTCGTTGACATCCCTCAGCCCGTCGACATCCAGGTGAAGAAGAGCGGCGCGCCGTTCTGAGGTCTGGGTCGCGGCGACCGTTCTCTCCAGAGCCTCCATGAGCACCGTGCGATTGGCGAGGCCGGTCAGGGCGTCGGTCCGGGCCGCGCGCACCGCCGCGGCCAGGGCCCGCTTGTGTTCGGTCACATCGCGGAAAAACCAGGCGCGGCCCAGATAGGCGCGGTCCGGAGCGCGAACGGGAACGGTGTAACGGTCGATCCAGCGCCCATCACGGGTCAGGACTTCGTCCCAGACAGGACCGTCCTGGGTGAGCACCTCGTTGACGTCGCGCCGAAACGCCTCAGGATCATCGAGCAGAGAGCAGGCGGCGTCCAGCACCCGTCCGGAGTCGCCCGATTCCAGGATCTCGCGCGGGATCGCCCACATCTCCGAGAAGGTCTCATTGTGTGCGCTCAGTCGGTGGTCCTGGTCCACCATCAGGATGCCGATGGGTGAGGCGGCGATCAGGGTTTTGAGCAGGCTGTGAGCCCGTTCCAGCCGCGCGTCGGCGAGTTTGGCGGCGGTAATGTCGCGGGCCACGTCGGTGGTCCCGACCGTGTCGCCTGTGGAAGGGTCGATCTGAGCAATCGGCTGCGACTCCAGCCAGACTTCACGGCCGTCCTTGCGCCTCATCCGGTATTGGACATGTCGCGGGAGATGGGCCTGAGAGAGCCCATCCTGGCCGCCTGGCGCGGAGGCGCGCCGAAGCGCCTCCCGCATGGCCTCGAGAGCGTCGCCAGGCACGAAGTCATCGATGCAGGCGCCGATCATCTCCTCCGGTCGATAGCCCAGCACCCGCTCCACCGAGGGCGAGATGTAGGTGATGACGCCCGCGCGGTCGATCTGGGTGATGATGTCGCTGCCCCGGATCGACAGGGTGCGACAGATCTCGATCTCCGTGACGTCGAGGACGACGCCGGTCACACAGGCCACGGCTCCGTTGGCGTCGCGCTGGGCCGCGAAGAGATTGGAGATCACCCGCCATTCGCCGGCCGGCCCGCGAAACCGGAATGACCGAGCGAACTCGCCGCCCTGCACAGCGGCCGTCATGACCGCGTTCTCGAAGCCGGGCCGGTCCTCAGGATGGATAGAGTCGAAGATCAGTGTCTGATCGACTTCGCCGAACTCCGCCGCCCGGCCCTGGTCGCTGCCGCTGTCCCACCAGACGAGGGAGCCGGTGGGCAGGTCGTAGCGCCAGAAGCCATGGCCGGTGAAGAGCCGCGATGGAGCGGTTTTCCCAGTCGGGGGAACGCTGTCCTCGCCGCGGAAGGTCACTCAGTCCCCCCACCTCAGAGCCGCAAACACCGCGCGAAGCGGACCGGACAGGCGCCTGGCGCCGTCCGCATCTCGATCCCGTTGAATGAGGAGATGAAAGGTTACCAATTGTTACACCCCAGACGATCGCCTTTATACGTCCAAAAAACGTGAACCCAAGCGGATGGGGCTGAGATGTCGGAGTTTTTTTCAAGCGTTTATCTTAAAATTTTATAAAACCCGGAGGCCGGGGGTTCGCCCTTGCCCTGCGAAGACATGACCGGAAGGGGTCAGGTAATTCTCTTCGGCGCTAAAGGAACAAATTGAGAGAATGTCTCTATTCCCTCAAAATATAGGACTTGCAGGTGGTCGATAGGGCCGCCGGTCAAGTTTACCGAGCGCCTGGGCTCTTGTCCGATTGGGGCCTTTGTCCGATTGGGGGCCTTGTCCGATTGGGGGCCGGAGTACGGACCTGCCCTCCGCAGGATGACCGGACGCGCGGTCCCGCGACGCCGCACGGCCGTTGGACAGAAGCGCCCGACCACAGGATCCGGTGCGGTCACCAAGCCTTAACCCTCAGGGCCTAACCTGACTGTGCGGGTTCCGGGGGGCCCGGAGGACGCTAGAGCAGCGTCCGCAGAGATTCATAAAATTTTATAGGATTACAAAGCTCATTATTTCTCAAATCAAACAATAAGATTGAATTTAGCCATGTATGGGAGTTGCCCCGTCAAGATTTCCATCTCATGGTTAAGTGGAGCGGGACGAAAATCTCGTCGAACCCATTTCATCTCAAGGACGTGTCATGAAAAAGCTCAACAACCTCGCGCTTCGCGCTCACGTGAAGTCGCTCATCTCCGACCTCCAAGGCGTGACGGCGATCGAGTATGGCCTGATCGCCGGCTTGATCGCCGTGGTCATTATCGGCGCGCTCACCGCCCTGGGCGGCAGCCTCAGCAATCTGTTCAACAGCGTCTCAACGAGTCTCTGAAGACCACGATCATTCCGGCGCAGGTGGGTCTACCCGCCCTCCTGCGCCCGGCGAACCTCAGGCGGCGGAACCGTTCGGTTGCGTCGCCTTTCGCTGTAACGTTTCGATCAAGGCTGGCGCAGAACCATGTCGTCGCAAGGTGCAATCCTGGCTTTGGCGCTCTGCACCGCCGGCGGCGCCTTGGTGTGGGGCGCGATGAGCGATCTTCGGAGCTACACCATTCCCAACTGGGTATCGGCGACGGTCGCCCTGGCCTTCATTCCCGCAGCCCTTGTTTCGTCACATTTCCGACCCTTGGACGCCCTGATGGGTCTTGGTCTGGGTCTCGGGGCCGGGCTGGTCTTGTTCGCCCTGCGCTGGATGGGTGGCGGCGACGTGAAGATGTTCGCGGCCCTCTCCCTCTGGTCCGGGGCCTCGGGGCTCCTCGATCTCGCCCTGACGACCTCAATCGCCGGCGCCGCGGTATCGATTTTCATGCTGTCGCCCTTGCGGCGCTGGGCGCCGTCTCCGCCAAAGGCCGCCAGGGACAGCGCCGCCCATCCCGTGCCCTATGGCGCGGCCATCGCGGCGGGCGGGCTTTGGCTGCTCGCGCGATATGCTAGATTCATGGACTGACATCTTGAGGAGACCGCCGCTGTGCCGCGCCGACTGCTCCTGATCGTGCTCGCCCTCGCCCTGTCCATTGGCGGGGTGGTTCTGGTCACCCTCTTCCTGCCGAAGGGTGGCGGGCGTCCCGCGCCGGCGGCGGCGGCCCCTAAGCCGGCTCCGGAGGTGCTGGTCGCGCGCAACGGACTTCCGGTCGGCGCCTTCGTTCAGCCTAACGACCTCGCCTGGCAAAGCTGGGGCGATGGCCCGCTTCCCCCGACCTACATCACCTCCAAGACCGGGGGGCCGGCAGACTTTTCGGGGGCGGTCGTTCGCGTGCCCCTGGCGCCCGGCGATCCGATCATCGCCAGCCATGTGGTCAAACCGGGGGATCGCGGCTTCATGGCCGCGGTGCTTCAGCCCGGCGACCGCGCCATCACCATCAATGTCAATCCTGCGACCGGCGTCGCGGGATTTCTCCAGCCGGGCGATCACGTTGACCTGATGCTAACCCAAACGGTGCAGGAAGGGGGCCAGTCTCGCCACGTCAGCGAGACGATCCTGCATGGAGTCCGGATTGTGGGACTGGACCAGACCTTCAACGCCGCCGGCCCGCCCGCCGCTGGCGATGGGCGCAAGGCTCCGGCTCTCTCGCCGCCGCGCACGGCGACGCTCGAGGTGACGCCGAAGCAGGCGGAAATCATCGCCGTGGCCAATGACATGGGCGTCCTCACGCTTCTGCTCAATAGCCTGGCCGGACAGAACAGTGAGCAGGCCGATGCGCGCGTCACCCGCACCTGGGGCAGCGAGGCCACACGTCTTGAGCCTTCCGGCGGCCCGGCGGCTCAGGGCGATCACTCGGCGACCGGACCTTCCATCTGGACCGTGGAGGTGGTTCGCGGCGGCTCTGTCACCCAGACCCCCGTCCCCTTCAGCGGGCGCGGGGGCGCGGAGGGGGCGCCGTGATGGGTCATCGCGGGCGTCTCACCCTGTTTATCGCTCTACTGGCGCCGACGGCCATCCTGGCGCCCGCAGCCTTCGCGCAGGAAGGGTCGCGAGTCTCCGACCTGGGCGGCGCGACGGCCAGTCTGGCCCTGACCATCGGACAGGGACGGCTCATTCGTCTCGGCGAGCCCGCACGGAGCGTGTTTCTCGCCAACCCCGCGATCGCGGATATCGAGGTCAAGTCGCCGACCCTGGTTTACCTTTCGGGAAAGGCCCCGGGCGTGACGACTCTGATCGCCTTGGATTCCCGGGACCGCATCGAAGCCAATATCGAGGTGAAGACGACCTACGACGCGGCGCAAATTGAACGCGACATCGCCAAGCTCGCGCCGGGCGCCCAGGTTCACGTCACGACCTCGAACCAGACCCTCGTCCTCTCAGGAACGGCGGCGACCGCGGCGGACGCGGACATGGCCAGGACCGTGGCGCTGCGGTTCGCGCCGGACCCGACCCATCTCATCAACAACATCGATGTGGAGGCCGCCAACGAGGTCAACCTCCGGGTCCGGGTCGCGGAGGTGTCGCGCGACATCATCAAGCAATTCGGCTTCAACTGGGGCGCCGTCGGCCAGAAGGGATCGTTCTCGTTCGGCATGACCACAGGTTCCGAGACGCTGAACGGCGCCTCAAACACATCCACCGGAACGGTCACAGCCAACGCCGTCGGCAATCTCGACAACCTGCTTCTGGCGTTCAACTCCAGCGTCGTGGACCTCAACCTCCTGATCGACGCCCTGGAGACGGAGAACCTGGTCACCGTCCTGGCCGAACCCAACCTCACGGCCATCTCCGGGGCGCCGGCCAATTTCCTCGCGGGAGGTCAATATCCCATCCCG
>JAKBBV010000047.1 GCA_021808285.1 Pseudomonadota bacterium
CCGTCGGCAGCACCGGAGCCGCCACCGCAGAAACCGCCGTCAAACCAAACGCCGCACTGGTCAAAAGCGATGAGGTGAGAAGTCCACTCCGGAAGGTCGATCCGTACGCCGACACCCGATATGGCAGGAACATATGTCTTTTTCCTCGACTTCACCGCTTCCGAAAGGCCGAAAGGCGGTCTTTCCCCCGCTCACGATTCGCAATGGAACCGATGCCGGTAGCGCCTCGAACTTCTAGCAAGGTCAGGCGCAGAGGCAAGCCACATGTTAGGCGAGATCGTGTCGGAAGCGTGATCCGAGTGTGAAAAGCCGTAACGGTTCAGCGGGTTGCCGCCGTCGCGCCCGTCAGGCGGCGTCGAGGCCGATATCCAGGCTGGCCGCCCCATGGGTGAGGGCCCCGACGCTGATCAGGTCGACTCCGGTGGCGGCGATGGCGACGACAGTGTCGAGACTCACCCCGCCTGAGGCCTCGACAACCGCCCGCCCCGCGACGCGCGCGACCGCATTCCTCATATCGGAGAGCGAAAAGTTATCCAGCATGATAATGTCGGGGCCGACGCTAAGGGCTTCCTCGAGCTGCGTCAGGTTGTCGACCTCGACCTCGATCTTGACCATGTGACCGGCCTGGGCGCGGGCCCGGCGCACCGCCTCGCCGACGCCGCCGCAGGCCGCCACATGATTGTCCTTGATCAGAATGGCGTCATCGAGACCGAAGCGATGGTTGGCGCCGCCACCGCAGCGCACGGCGTATTTTTCCAGAGCGCGCAGGCCGGGCGTGGTCTTGCGCGTGTCGATGATCCTGGCCCGGCTCTGCGCAACGGCGGCGACATAGCGCGCCGTAAGGGTGGCGACGCCTGAGAGGCGGCTCACCAGGTTGAGCGCCACGCGCTCGGCCGCGAGGATGGTCCTGGCCCGCCCCTCCACCACCGCCAGCACCTCGCCTGGCGCGATCGGCGAGCCGTCCGAGAGCTTGGCGTCGTAGTGAATGTCCGGATCCAGGGCCGCCATGGCGAGGCGCGCGCAGTCGAGGCCGCTGAGCACGCCGGCCGTCCGGGCGACGAAGGCGCAGCTCATCCGGGCCCGAGGGTCGAGACAGGCCGCGGAGGTGATGTCGCCCAGGCGGCCCAGGTCTTCGGCCAGGGCGAGCTCGACAACGGGAACGATGAGGCGGTCGGGCAGGGGCTCTGGGCTGGGCATGTCGACTCAGTGGCGAGGGGCGCGGTTCAGGCGGCGCGGCGGGTCGGCGTCTGATCCGCCTGGCTGAGATGGGTGTGGCGGGCGACAGGGGCCGTCCGGGGAAAGTCCGTCCGCTGATGAGCGCCGCGGCTCTCTTCACGCCTCAGGGCGCCGCGGACCAGAAGACTTGCGGTTATCAGGGGCCCTGACCCACCGACGCGGTCACGCGCGGTTTCGATCCAGGACATCAGGTCCAGCAAGCCGGCGCGATCGCGAACGACTCCGGCCTGGCGGCTCATGCGCCTGCGCAGCTCACCTCGAAGCTCGGGCGGCAGGGACGGGGCGGGCGTAAGGCTTTGAGGGCGGGTCGCGGCCGGTCCGGCCTCCCGGGCCGCCTCGCCAGCCCGGGCTCCGAAGACGGCGGCCTCCAGCAGGGAATTGGAGGCCAGGCGGTTGGCGCCATGAACGCCGTTGGCCGCGCACTCGCCCGCCGCCAGAAGGCCCTCAAGGCTGGTATGGCCCCAGAGATCGGTCCGGACGCCCCCCATATGATAGTGCGCCGCCGGACAGACAGGCAGGAGGTCTCGCGCCGGGTCGAGTCCGGCCCGGACGCATGCGGCGTGGACGGCGGGGAAATGTCGCGCGAAGTCCGCAATCCGCCCCTCCCGGGCGTCGAGGAAGGCGCCGCCGGTCAGAACCTTCGCCGCCACGCCTCGGGCGACGATGTCCCGGGGCGCCAGATCGCCGCGCGGATCGAGGTCGGTCATGAACGGGCGGCCCAGGCGATCCACCAGTCTCGCGCCCTCGCCGCGCAAGGCTTCAGTGGCGAGCGGGGCCGGATCGAGACCAAGATCGAGGGCGGTGGGGTGGAACTGCACCAGCTCCGGGTCCTGGATGACCGCTCCGGCTTGCGCCGCCAGGGCGAGGCCCGATCCGTCCACCTCAGGCGGGTCGGTGGTCACGGCATAGAGGCCGCCCACGCCCCCCGTGGCGAGCAGGGTGGCGGGAGCGACCACCGATGTAAGTTCGGAGCCGCGCGCGATGACGGCGCCGCGCACCCGGCCCTCCGAGTCGGAGAGCAGGGCCGCGGCCCGCACTCCCTCCCAGATCTGGATATGGGCGGCGTCCCGCACCCTGGCGATGACGGCGGCCATGATCGCCGCTCCGGCCCCGTCGCCGCCGACCCGGGCCACGCGGGCGCGGCGATGCGCGGCCTCCAGGCTGAGGCGAAAGCCGCCGTCGCGGTCCCGGTCAAAAGGAGCGCCAAGCGCCGCCAACCGGCGCACGGCCGCGGGGCCTTCTCGGGTCAGGAGCGCCACCGCTTCTGGATTGCACAGCCCGGCTCCAGCGGCGAGGGTGTCGGCGGCGTGCAGGTCGGGATCATCGTCGGCCGCGAGCGCGGCGGCCATGCCGCCCTGGGCCCAGGCGGAGGCGCAGGCCTGGCCGAGAGGAGCCGGGCTGACGAGAAGGACACGGCGCGGCGCCGCCGCCAGAGCCGCGAGCAGGCCCGCCAGACCCGCCCCCAGGATCAGCGGCCCGTCATGGACGAGCGCCCCATCACCGGCGGAGGCGGTCATTCAGATCAGCTCCACATCGACCGCATGGCCGGCGCGCACGAGGTCATAGCGGGCCGGCCGCTCCGGCCGGGGCAGGTCGATCATGCGCTGCACGGCCAAGCGCGCGCGCGACGCGACATCCGCATCAACCTCGACCACATGGCGGCCCTCGCGCAGGGCGTCGCGGATCGCCGTCAGGCTGATGCGCTTCATGTGCGGACAGAGATTGCACGGACGGACGAACTCGGTCTCCGGCGCCTCGCAGGCGATATTGTCCGCCATGGAGCATTCCGTGATCAGCACCACCCGGCGCGGCCTTCGGGTGGCCACATAGTCGGTCATCGCGGCGGTCGAGCCCGCGAAGTCCGAAGCCGCCAGCACCTCGGGCGGGCACTCGGGATGGGCCAGAATCTCGGCGTCGGGCCAGGCGCGGCGCATCTCGGCGATGTCGGCGGCGTCGAACCGCTCATGCACCTCGCAACGGCCCTTCCAGGCGATGATGCCCACATTGGTCTGGCGGGCGACATTGCGGGCCAGATATTCGTCGGGCAGGAGGATGACCCTGTCGACGCCCCACTCCCTGGCCGCCCATTCGACCACGGCCACGGCATTGGCGCTGGTGCAGCAGACATCCGTCTCAGCCTTCACCTCGGCGGTGGTGTTGACATAGGTGACCACCGGAAGGCCTGGAAAGCGGGCGCGGATCAGGCGGACATCAGCCGCCGTGATCGAGGCGGCCAGAGAGCATCCGGCCTCCAGATCAGGCATCAGCACGGTCTTGTCGGGGCAAAGCACCTTGGATGTCTCGGCCATGAACATGACCCCGGCCTGGACGATGATCTTGGCCTCGCTGCGCGCCGCCGCGATGGCCAGACCGAGACTGTCGCCGACGAAGTCGCCGACCCCATGGTAGATCTCCGGCGTCATGTAGTTATGCGCCAGGACGACGGCGTTGCGCTCGCGCTTCAGGGCCTGGATCTCCGCGATCAAGGGTGCCTGGAGACGCCATTCCAGGGGCGTGATCTTGTCGCGCAGCTTGTCGCGGATCGCCGCCGTCTGGGCCTCCACCTCGGGGGTGAATTCCGGAAAAGGGAACGCGCCGTCAGCCATGGGCCTCGCCTCGTCAATGCAGATTCCGAACCCTGGTTATGCTCAAACTGAGCATTAATAGGGTCCGAAAAAAGGCCGGTCGCGGTCGGGCCGGCGTCTCCTCAAGTCCAGTTTATGCTACTTTTGAGCATAAGTCCTGGGAAAGATATAGGCCGCCTGGCAAGGGGTGCAAAGCGAGAATGCGACCGGCGCCTCGATTGTGATCGGCGGACCCTGGGTCAAGGCCGGGCGGCTTTTGCATCATAACCTATTGATCATCGCGAAATGGGACTCAGATAGACAACATGATCCAGGACGCCATTTCCGCAGCCATGGAGGCCTTGCGCGCCGGGCGTTGGGCCGAGGCCGAGGTGCGGGCAGGGGAGGCCGTGGCGGCGGATCCGGCGTCGCCGCGGGCGCAGCAGATGTTGGTCCAGGCGCGCCTGACCCTGGCGCGCGCCCAGGCCTCCTCGGGTGAGGCGGACGCGGCCGATGCGACGCTCGCTCGCGCCTGCAACCAGCGGCCGACCGCGCTTGAGGCGTTCATCGCCCTTGGGGAGATGCGCAAGGCGAGGGGCGATCTGGCGGGGGCGGAGACGGTGTTTCAGCAGGGGCTCGGCCTGGCCCCTGACGCTCAGGCTCTTTGGCTTGGCCTGGCCTCGGTGCGCATGGCGGCCAATGATCGCCTCGGCGCCCGCGCGGCCATCGCGCATCTGGACGGAACGCGTTTCGGCGCCCGGATCGCGAGGGCCCAGCTGGCCTTTCTCGAAGGCGACTTCGCCGTCGCCGCGACGCTCTATGGGGAAGCTCTGACCGAGCGACCTGATGCGGCGACGATCCGGATGGAGCGGGCCCGGGCTCTGGCGGAGGCCGGCGAGCGCGCCGCGGCGGAGGCCGAGCTTCGTCGACTGGCGAGAGACGGGCCACTCCCCTTGGGCCGGCTGATCCTGGCTCTGGCCGCCGCGGCCCACGGCCGCGCCTTTCTGCGCCCGACAGATGCCGCGCGCTTCCTCAACGGCGCGCCGGAACCCGCCGCCGCCTAAAGTCGGAAACGCCTGCGATAGACCCCGCGATCGCGCGCCATCTCCGCGGCGAGGTCGTGAGCGGACCGGGTCTGGTCTTCGTCCATCGGCCCGATATCGAGGATGAACCGCTCCCGCCGGACGGGAAAGGCCTGGGCTATGGGGGTCCCTGCCGGAAGGGTCCCGCAAAAGCCGGGGTCGCGCCAGACAGCTGGGAAGTGGATAAAGCCGCTCTGATAGCGGTCGCAATCGACGAGCCCCGTCAGGGTGGTGAAGGGCAGGTCGGCGCGATTGGCGGGATGGGTGAAGAGGATCGCCCAGCCCTCCGGCGCCGCGACGGTCCAAAGGTTATGAAACTTGATGGTGTAGGCGTTGCGATCGAAGAACGGCGTCCCCTCGGTCTGGGCCGGGTCGTGAAGGCTTATGGGGCCGCGCGGATAGACGAGGCTTCGCCCTGCCGGCATCTCGCCGTCCCAGGTGAATTCTCCGTCACGCACATGCAGATCGCAGACGAGGGGGAGGAGGACCCCCTCGCTCATGGCGTCGATAAAGGGCGGGCACCGCTTGACCGTGTCGTCAGGGCCGTCGACCAGAGCGCTGAAGGCCTCGGCCGGCATGGACCTTAGCCACTCCGGCAGGCCCTGTGCGGCGGGGATCGGCCGCGGGATGACGCCCTCCAGTTCGGCCGGACAGCGGAAGCTGAGGCGCGGCCGGGGTGGGAGCGGGGGCGACTCGCCGTCAGCGATGACGAGCTGTGACGCGGCGCCCTGGCCCAGATCGTCGGCGTCGAGGTTCGACATGAAGAGGCGCCTCCTTCGTCGTGGAGAAAGGGGAGCGAGAATTCCACGTCCGATGCGGCCGAGGTGTGTCGCTTCTGACACGCCGCGCGCCTTGTGCGTCGTTTGCGCGCCGTTTGGGCGTGAAAGATGGGTGAAAAGGCGGCGGAGACGATCAGCCTCGCGCCGGCGTCCTGGCGTGGGCGTGGTCCTCCTCGGCCAGGAGACGCACGGCTTCGAGCGCCGCCATGCAGCCCATTCCCGCCGCGGTCACGGCCTGGCGATAGACGTCATCGGTGACGTCGCCGGCGGCGAAGACTCCAGGGATCGGCGTGCGCGTCGAGCCAGGCTCGACCACCAGATAGCCGCCCGCCTTGGTCGGCAGCTGACCGGCGAAGAGCTCGGAGGCTGGCGCATGGCCGATGGCGATGAACACCCCGTCGCAGGAGATATGGCGCGTGGCTCCCGACACCGTGTCCCGAAGGACCACGCCGGTGACGCCCAGAGGCTCGGTCTTGCCGACCACCTCGGCGATCTCCGCGTTCCACACCACCTCGATCTTGGGGTGAGCGAACAGGCGCTCGCGCAGGATCTGCTCGGCCCGCAGGTCATCGCGCCGATGGACCAGCGTCACCTTGCTGGCGAACTTGGTGAGGAAGAGCGCCTCCTCCACCGCCGTATTGCCGCCGCCGACGACCACCACCTCCCGGTCCCGGTAGAAGAACCCGTCACAGGTGGCGCAGGCCGAGACGCCGAAGCCCTGAAACCTCTGCTCGCTCTCCAGGCCCAGCCATTTGGCCTGGGCGCCGGTGGCGATGATCAGGGTCTCGGCGCGCCACACCTTGCCGGAGTCGCAGGTCACCACGAAGGGCCGCTGCGTCAGATCGGCGCTGACCGCCAGATCGTCTTCGAAGCGAACGCCCACATGGGCGGCCTGGGCCTCCATCTGCTCCATCAACCAGGGGCCCTGGATGACCTCAGCGAAGCCCGGATAGTTCTCCACATCCGTGGTGATGGTGAGCTGACCGCCGGGGCTGAGGCCACGTATCATCACCGGCTCCAGCAGAGCCCGGGCCACATAGATGGCGGCGGTATAGCCCGCCGGCCCCGCGCCCAGCACCAGACAGCGGACGTCTTGAGGTTGGCTCATGCGCTCACGCGGTAATAGGGGAGGAGGGAAGAGGGTGGCCGGGCCGTTCAGACCCACTCGACCTTGAGAATCTCGTAGGCCTTGACGCCGCCGGGGGTGTTCACCTCGACCACGTCCCCGGTCTCCTTGCCGATCATGGCCCTGGCGATGGGCGAGGCGATGGAGATCTTGCCCGAGCGCACGTCGGCCTCATGCTCGCCGACGATCTGGTAGCGAGCCTGTTCCTCGGTGTCCTCATCGAGCACGCTGACCGTGGCCCCGAACTTCACCTGCGAGCCGGACAGGCGCGAGACGTCGATGACCTGGGCGCGGGCCATGCGGTCCTCGATCTCGGCGATCCGGCTCTCGATCCAGCCCTGTCGCTCCTTGGCGGCATGATATTCGGCGTTCTCGGACAGATCGCCATGCTCACGGGCCTCGCCGATCGCCTGCGTGATCGCCGGACGCTCGCGCAGCTTCAAACGCCGGAGCTCCTCGTCGAGGGTCTGAAAACCCTCGGCCGTCATCGGTACTTTTTCCATGTCAGTCCGGGCAGTCTCGCTTGGAGGGTTTCACGCCCCAAATCGTGGGGCTCACGTCGCGTCAGAGCCGCGAGCGGGGACAGAAAACTAAGGGCGAAAGGCGGCTGATGCAAGGCAAGGCGACGGGCAAGGCGATCGGCGAGGATGGGCCCGGGGACTGGCGAGGAGGCGCGCGGAATTCTCCGTCGGCCGGTCTTGACCCCGCCGGACTGAGCGCGGAACCCTTAAGGCCGTGATGTCATGATGGGGTCGACTTTGGAGTCTTGGAACGATCACATTGCGAACGATCACATTGGACACGGTTCCCTCAGCCGTCGGCTTATTCTCTCCGGCGCCCTTGGCCTGGCCAGCGGCCTGGCGCGCGCCGATCCGCCGACTTCACCGCCTGTGAGCGAGACGCGTGATGGGGTGACCTTGACGGTCAAGGACCTCACGCCGCGCTTTCTCGATTTCTACCGGGCGGCCAAGGGCCTGGCGCCTGACGCTCGTTTCGCGGTGTGGAAGGCGCGCTATGACTTCGCCGCCGTGCCCCCGACTCCGGAGGGCGATCGCATGGCGCGCAAGATGCTCGACGCCGCCTGGCCCCGCTACCCGACCGCGCTCGCCCGGATCAGTCGGGGCGCAGGCGGAATGCGCCCGCCACCGCTCGGCGTGGCGGTGGCCGTGGCGAATCTGTTGCAGGCGGAAAGACCGGTCCGCATCGGCCTCACGACCTATGTGGGGACGTTTGAAACCAACGCCTTCACCAATGACACGCCGGGCGGCCCTGTGGTTGCGGTTCCCTTGGAGATTCCCGACGAGGTTCGCGGCCTGCTCCTTCCTCACGAGATGACCCACGCGGCGCACATGCTGACCGCGCATCTGGCCCCCGGTTATGAGCGGACTCTGGGCCGTGTCGTTTTTGAGGAAGGCCTGGCCATGCGGGCGACGCAGCGACTTGTCCCCGGGCTGCAGGACTACCGTTATGTCGGCGATCGGAACTGGTTCGACGCGGCCATGGCCGACCGCGCGGCGATCCTGGCGGCGCTTCGCCCGAAGCTCGAGCGCAGCGACGCCGACACAGTCCTCAAATACACCATGGGGCAGGGCGCCACGGGGCGTGAGCGCGAAGCCTATATCGCGGGTTGGCTGGCGGTTGGCCGCCTGCTTGATCAGGGCCGGAGCTTTACTGAATTGGCGAGGATTCCCGAGGATCAGCTTCCCGCCGTGGCAGCGAGCGCTCTCGATAGCTTGGGCGCCTCGTCCTGAGAGGGCCCTGAGCCCGGATCACCGCACCGACAGGCCGCCGTCGATGACCAGCTCCGCCCCGGTGACGTAGCGGGACTCGTCGCTGGCCAGCCAGAGCACGCCCTGCGCGATGTCTTCGGGCAAGCCCTTGACGCCGAGCGGCACGGCCATGGCGGACATGGCGTCGAGATCGGGCGGCGCGTTGACGCCCGCCGGGCCGCCGGCGCCGGCGATGCCCAGCCAGATCGGCGTCTCGATGATGCCCGGATGAACCGAATTGACCCGCACACCGTCTTTGGCCGCCGCGCATTCCAGGGCCACGGCCTTGCTGAACAGCCTCACCGCGCCCTTGGTGGCGCAATAGGCCGCCAGCAGCGCCGAGCCCTTGAGCCCGGCCACCGAGGACATGTTGATGATCGAACCGCCCTGGCCGCCCGCGCGCATGTGGGGCAGGGCATGCTTCACGCCCAGGAACACGCCTTCGACATTGACGGCCTGCTGCCGGCGGAAATCCTCCAGGCTCATCTGAGTGATGGAGGCGGCGCCGAGTCCGATGCCGGCATTGTTGACGAGGATGTGAAGCCCGCCAAAGGCCCCCACCACCTCGGCCGTCACGGCGACCCAGGCCTCCTCGGAGGTGACGTCATGACGCCAGTAACGCGCCCGGCCCCCCGCCTCTGAGATCCCGGCGACGACCTCGGCTCCGCGCGCGTCCTGCAGATCGGTCACGGCCACCGCCGCGCCCTCGGCGGCCAGTTTTACCGCGCAAGCGGCGCCGATGCCGCTGGCCCCGCCGGTCACCAGGGCGACCCTGCCCGTCAGCTTGCCCATCTTCGTCCGTCTCCCTGCGCCGCCCTGAGGCCGGTTGTCGCGAACTCTAGGCGATGGCCAGGAGAGTGGCGAGGGGACGGGAGCGTTGACGCGACGTCAGAAGTGATAGTTCAGGCCGACGCGGATGATGTTGGTGTCAAGCTGCTGATTGGCCTGAGCGTTATAGACGGCGACGCCGGGACCGCCGAACCCGCCATTGGGCAGGTTGAACGCCTCCGTGGGCATCTGGACATAGAGATACTCGACCTTTGCCGAGAGACGCCGATTGACGGCGTATTCGGCGCCTACGCCCACGGTCCATCCCGCCTGGATCTCCGACGCATTGAACCCGCCGCCCTCACCCGCCGCGCAGGTCGGGCAGGAGAAGGTTCCCGCTCCAGTCACGCGGCCATAGGCCAGACCGCCGGTGACGTAGGGAAAGAAGCGTCCATCGAAGCTGGCCTGACCCAGGCGCGCGCGCACCGTGCCCAGCCAGTCGAGGCGCGAGGCGATGTTGCCGCTATAGGCGTTGCCGTTGCCGTCGGTCCCGGAATAGCCGTCGCTGAAGCTCTGGCTGGTGGCGTCGAAATCGGTCTCGATCCCCAGAACCAGACCGCCCGAGGTCTCATAATTGTACCCCAGCTGTCCGCCGCCGATGACACCGCCGAGGTCATGATAGAAACCGCCATAGTCGGGGATGGTTCCCGCTGCGTCATCGGTCCCGGCATAGTTGTAGGTCTGGGTGCCGAAGGAGTAGCCGATATTGACCCCGGCATAGGGGCCGGTCCAGGTCCAGGCTTGGCCGGTCTGGGCCAGGGCGGGGGCGGCGGCGGCCAGAACGCCGCTGAGCGCCGCGCCAAGAAGCAGCTTGCGGACCATGAGGGATCCTCCAGATGAGACTCGCCCGCAGGGGGCACAGGATGAGCAGGGGAATGCGCGCCGTGACCGGAAGCCTCCCCAGGCCCACTCTAAAGCCTAGATCGTCAATATGGCTGCTTGGCGCGGAAATGCGCACAGGATGAAGGCGATCATGACTGTTTTGAAATATGAAGGCTGGCGGATCTTGGGCCCGCCCCTGAGCGGAGCGGCGGCGTGATCTCGAGCGTGGAGAACCCGACAGCCGATGTTCTCGCCCGCTTCGATGCGCTGATCGATGTGCGCAGCCCGGCGGAATATGCCGAGGATCACATCCCAGGCGCGATCAACCTGCCCGTGCTGGATGACGCGGAGCGGGCCCGGGTGGGGACGATCTACGTCCAGGAGAGCCGGTTCCTGGCCCGGCGCATCGGCGCCGCGATCACGGCGCGCAACATCGCGCGCCATCTGGAGACGGCCTTGGCCGAGCGGGACGGCGCGTTTCATCCCCTGGTCTATTGCTGGCGAGGGGGCCAGCGTTCGGGCGCCATGGCGACGGTCATGGACCAGGTCGGCTGGCGGGTCAGTGTGCTCAAGGGCGGCTATCGCACCTATCGCCGCGCCGTCACCGAGGCGCTCTATGAGTCGCCGTGGCCCGGCCGGCTGGTGCTGCTGGACGGTCCCACCGGTGTGGCCAAGACCGACATTCTCGCGCGGGCCGCCGCGCGCGGCGCCCAGGCGCTGGATCTGGAAGGGCTGGCGGCCCATCGCGGGTCGCTGTTCGGAGCTCTGCCGGACCAGCCTCAACCGAGCCAGAAGGCGTTCGAGAGCGCGCTGATGGCCCAGATGCGCGGGCTCGATCCCGCGCGACCGACGCTTGTTGAGGCGGAATCCAGCAAGGTGGGTGAGATCAACCTGCCGCCCGGCCTGTTCGCGGCCATGCGCGCCGCGCCCCGGATCCTCATCGAGGCGCCGATGGGGGCGAGAGCGGGCTACCTGCTCGAGGCCTATGGCGATGCCGTGGCCGATCCGGTCAGGGTAGACGCCATTTTGGCCCGCCTGCCGCCTCACCACGGCAAGGACCGCCGCGACGCCTGGCGAGAGATGGCGGCCCAGGACCGCTGGTTGGAGTTGGTGGAGAGCCTCATCGCTTTTCATTACGACCCCGGCTATGCCCGCGCCGGTCAGACGGATGGACGCCCCATCCTGGCCCGCCATGTTCTCACTGATCTTTCGGTCGAGAGCCGCGAGGCGGCGGCGGGGGTTTGCTTGAGATTGCTGCAGGAGAGTTCGGTGTGACCGAGATCGGCCCGGCGCCGCGCCTGACCAGCCTCGCCCATGGCGGCGGCTGCGGCTGCAAGATTTCGCCCGCCGTGCTGCGCCAGATCGTAGGCGTCTCGCGGCTCGCCGGTCTGTATCCCGACCTTCTGGTGGGAACGGAGACCTCGGACGACGCCGCGGTGTGGCGCCTGAATGCGGATCAGGCTCTGATCGCCACCACCGATTTCTTCATGCCTGTGGTCGACGACCCGCGCGATTTCGGGGCCATCGCCGCGACCAACGCCCTGTCGGATATCTACGCCATGGGGGGGCGGCCGATCCTGGCCCTGGCGATCGTCGGCATGCCGGTGAATACGCTCCCGGTCGAGACGATCGCCGCGATCCTCGAGGGGGGGCGCGAGGTCTGCGCCCGGGCCGGGATTCCCGTGGCTGGCGGCCACTCCATCGATGCCGTGGAGCCGTTTTACGGCCTCGTGGCCCTGGGTCTGGTGTCGCCTGACAAGGTCTTGAAGAACAGCGGCGGCCGGGCCGGGGATGCGCTGATCCTGACCAAGCCGCTGGGGGTGGGGGTGCTGAGCGCCGCCTTCAAGCAGGGGCGGCTCGACCAAGCGGGCTACGACGCCCTGATCGCCGCGACCACGCGGCTGAACGATTTCGGCGCGAGACTCGCCGGACGCGAAGGCGTCCATGCCCTGACCGATGTGACCGGCTTTGGCCTTCTGGGTCACGCTCTGGAGATGGCGCGCGGCGCCGGACTGACGGTGGAGATCGAGGCCTCGGCCCCCTCGATCCTGCCCGGTGTGGAGGCGCTGGCGCGGGAGGGCCTTAAGACCGGCGCGGCCGTCCGCAACTGGGAAAGCTATGGCGAGGCTGTGCGCCTTGCGCCGGACCTCGAAGCCTGGCGGCGCGACCTCCTGACCGATCCGCAGACCAGCGGCGGCCTGTTGATCGCCGTCGCCGCCGAGGCGGCGGACGCCATTCTGGCGGAGGCGCTGGCCCATGGCCTGGAGGGCGCGCGGCGCGTGGGTCGACTGAGCGAGGGCGCGGTTGAGGCGCGAGTGAGGGCGTAAAGCCTCGGTCCGCTGTGCACCCGCTGGGCGCGAAAAAGGGGCCCGGCGAGCGCCGGACCCCCCTCCTTGGTCGCGAATCGCTACCGGGCCGATCAGAAGTGGTAGTTGAGGCCCACGCGGATGACGTTGGCGTTGGCCTGTTCGGAGATATTGGAGACTGCGGTCACCGCTCCGCCGGAGGAGGTCGCGCTGTAGACCGGGCTGTCGCCCAGCGCGACGTGGAGATATTCGACCTTCACGGTGATATTGCGCTTCAACGCCATTTCCGCGCCGCCGCCGACGGTCCAGCCGGTCTGGACGGTATTGGACGACTGCACGCCGTTGACCAGGTTGCCGGTCAGGGGGTTCACGCCGGCATAGGCGAAGCCGCCCGTCACGTAGGGCATCAAGCGCCCGCCCATGATCGGGATGCCGACCCGGCCGCGCACGGTGCCCAGATAGTTGATGCGCGAAGTCAGGTTGCCATTGGTCGTCGTCGCCGACGTCGTGAGAGCCTCACTGGTCGAGCCGTTGATGTTGGCGCCGTCGAAATCGGTCTCGAGACCGATCACCAGGCCCGTGCTGGGCACGGCGTAGTTATAGCCGGCCTGCACCCCGCCGAGGACGCCCGTCGAGGCCTGGGAAATAGTGCCCGAACCCGTGACCGCCCCGGTGTTGGAAAAAGGATAGTTGAAGTGGCCGCCGCCATAGCCGACGTTCAGACCGGCATAGAAGCCGTTCCAGGGGCCGGCGTCGGGGGCCGAACCCTGGGCGAAGGCCGGGGCGGCAAGGGCAAGACCCATCAGGGCCGCCGTTCCGAGAAGCGCGGTGCGCAACATGTATTGACTCTCCACTCACGATGACCGTCGGTGCGACGGTCGGGTTACTTTTCTTGATCCTTACCCGGATCAAGTCGCGGCGGAGTTATGGAGCTCATAAAGGCTATTCAACGGCCATATTGAAATAAAATGTGCAAGAAAACAGATGTGTGGCGAACACGGCACGCACCGAATATGGCGAGGAAACCGATATTTGACGATAGTATGACATAATTGTGCGGAAATATTACTTATTTATATTGTATCGTCCGAAACGTGTCGTGAATCAGGCCGGCGGCGTCCCGGCGCCGCGATCGCGCCTGAATGCCTGAGGGTTCGTAAACATCAACGGATCGGGTCGGCGTGGTCTCTGCCGAGCGAGGCGGCCCGCGTCATGACCCTTGCATGCGAGGGCGAGGCGACGGATCGCCGGACGCTGTCGGACGATCGATTCCGCACGGGCGCCTTGTCCTCGGCTCTGGACCGGGCCGGGAGGAGGGCGTTCGAAGCGCGTTGCTTAAAAAGGGGCGCCCGGCGCGTCCGGTCCGCGATGCGCCCAGCGGCCGCTCGGCCTGAGGCGCAAATGGTAGAAGGCCACCCAGGCGAGGATGACAAAGAGCGAGATGACGATGCCGGCCCGGCCGTCGCCATCGTCCAGGCTCTCGAAGAGCATGAAAGCCAGCACCAGCAGGGCCAGGGCCGGGGCCAGGGGATAGAGCGGCGTGCGGTGCAGGCTGCCCCGCGTCGCCCCGTTGCGGCGTCCGAAGACGACGGCCAGGCAGATGCCGCCATAGACGAGGCTCGTGCCGCTGCCGATCAGGATAACCAGGATGTGCAGGGGGACGAGGCAGGCGATGAGCGAGAGCGCCCCCACGGTGAGGGTAGCCACCCAGGGGGTGTGCAGGCGCGGATGGATGGTCGCCAGGGCGCGGCTGATCGGAGTTGGCCAGACCCCGTCGCGTCCGGTGCTGTAGAGTTGGCGCCCGAAGATCAGGCTATTGGCGATATTGGCGTTGAAAAGGGCCAGGGCGACGCTGAGGCCCAGGGCATAGGCGAAAGCCGGGCCGCCGGCCTGTCGCGCGAAGGCGGCGATGGGCGCCGGCGCGCGCACCAGGGAGACGAGGTCGGGCGCCCCCAGCCACACCCCGAGCATGGGCAGGATTTCGAGGAGGCAGGCGAGACCGAGCGCGCCGAACACCACGCCTGTGACCTTGGCGTGGGGCTCGTGCATCTCCTCGCTCACCGAGACCACGCTGGCATAGCCGTTGAAGGCATAGACGGCGCCGGAGAAGGCCGTACCCATCACCGCGAGGCTCACCGGTACGAGGGCGCCGCCGGCGGTGGGAAGGGCAGGCTGCAGCAGGCTCATGGGGCCGCGATGGGGATGCAGGAGCCCCAGCATGGCCAGGACGATCAGACTGAGGACCTCCACAGCCAGGAAGGCGCCCGTGACCAGGGCGTTGAAGCGGATGTTGAGGATGGCGATCAGATAGACGGCGGCGGTGTTGACGAGGGCCACGGGAACCACGGGGAGCGCGGGAAAGGCCACCTGCAGATAGCTCGCTACGCCCAGGGCGGTGATGGCGCTGCCCACAGGTGCGCCCAAAAGATTGAGGCCGAGGGCTGCGAACCCGCCGGACGGCCCAAGAGTGCGGCCGATCAGGGTGTATTCGGCCCCGGTATCGGGAAAGGCGGAAATCAGCTCGGCATAGACGCTGGCCATGGCCACGCCCAGCAGGGCCGCCGCGACGAAGGCGAGGATCGCCCCGCTCCCGGCCTGACGGATCACGTCGCCGCCGACCACGAAGACGCCGAGGCTGGGGCTGAGACACGAGAGGGTGATCATCAGGGCGCCCAGGCCATGCATCTCGCGGCGAAGGGACGGGGCGACGGGCAGGTCCGGGGTCGGGGCGCTCACCCGTCCATGGAGCGTGGCGCCATCGCCGCCGTCAAGCCGCCCAATCTGGGGAGCGGGTCGCGGGGGATCGATTGCCTTGCACGACGGCGGGCGCCGCGCGCGTCGACGCCTGACGCGCCATCGCTCTTGGCGAGGGGCCCGGTCCTGCGGTCTAAGGGTGAGGCGCGATCCCGCCATGCGGGGGGCGAAGACTGAACCGGCAGGGAGGGATGATGGCGGACGTCGAGGGCGAGCGACCCAGATGGGTCTGGCTGATGGGTTTTTCCAACACCGTCTACGGCTTCGGCTATGCCGCGGTGCTGGTGACCACGCCGCAGAAGCTGGCCGCCGAGGGCATGGGCGAGCCGGCCATCGCGGGCCTCACCGCCCTGGCTCTGGGCATCGCCCTGGCCACCTTCGCCCTGGCCCCGATCCTCGACACCCTGATGAGCCGGCGGGCCTGGGCGCTGATCCTCGCCCTCGTCTCGGCGGCCCTGGCGGGATGGCTGCTTTCCCTGCCGGCGTCCAGCCCTCTGATCCCGACGGTCCTTTGCGCGGCGGCCCTGACCTTGTCGCTCTACAATGCCGCAGTGGGCGGCTGGCTGGGCGCCGCCCTGCCCAAATCCTGCGACCAGACCCTCGGCGCCTGGTTCAACATCGGCAACGCCTTCGGCTTCGGCGTCGGGGCGATCACGCAGTTCTGGCTTCTGAAGCATCTGCCTGGCGTTCTGGGCCCGGTCGCGATCGCGGTGGGGGTGCTCATTCCCTTGGCGGTTCTTCCGGTCATTCCGGCCTCTGACAGCGGCCGCAGGGCGGTACATGAGAGCTTCGGAAATCTGGCCCGCGACCTCGCCGGTCTGGTGCGTCAGGGCGCGGTGGTGCGCATCGTCCTGCTGTTCGCCCTGCCGTGCGCCGCCTTCACCCTGACCAACGCCTTTGGCGGGCTGGGCAGGGATTTTCGGGCCTCGGACGGTCTGGTGGGCGCGGCCAACGGCGCCGGCGCGGTGCTGGTGGGGCTGGCCACGGCCCTGATCGCCCGCCAGGGGCTCAAGCATGCGCCGGCCCCTTACCTCTACCTGGCTACGGGCTGCGTCGGCGCGGCCTTCACCCTCCTTCTCGTGGTCCTGCCCAAGACGCCCCTGGTCTATCTGCTGGCGGTGCTGGGGGAGAACGCCGCGCAGACCGCCGCGCAAGTCTCCCAGAACGCCATCGTCTTTCGCTCCATCCGCCAAGGCAGTCCCCTGGCGGCGAGCCAATATGGCCTCCTGGGCACGGCGGCGGTGCTTCCTTACGCCTACATGCAGGGCCTGGACGGGTTCGGCTACAGACTGGCCCACGGCGTGACAGGTTCGTTCCTGATGGATGCGGGGCTCAGCCTCGCTGCGTGCGCCGCCGTGTTCGTCCCGGTGATCCTTTGGATGCGCGCCGGGCGGCTGGAGGCGGCGGGGTAGCCCGCCGCGCCGATCAGGTGGTCTTCTCCCGCGCCTCGCGGCCGACCATGGCCATGTGCGAGGGGGCGTAGCGGTCGCCCGCAACCTTCAGCCCGGAGGCGACGGACTCGATGCGGGCGAGATCGGCGGCCGTCAGGACGACCTCGGCGGCGCCGATGTTCTCCTCCAGGCGTGTGAGCTTGGTCGTGCCGGGGATGGGAACGATGGATGGCCGCTGGGCGAGCAGCCAGGCGAGTGCGATCTGGGCCGGCGTGGCGCCCTTGTCGTTCGCCACCTCGTTCAGAAGGTCGACAAAGGCCTGGTTCGCGGCCAGAGCCTCTGGCGCGAAACGCGGCACGCTCTTGCGGAAATCGTTGTCCGCGAACCCGGCGTTCTTATCCATGGCTCCGGTGAGGAAGCCCTTGCCCAACGGGCTGTAGGGCACAAACCCGATGCCAAGTTCGTCGCAGGCCGCCAGGATGCCGTTGGTCTCCGGCGCACGCCACCACAAGGAGTACTCATTCTGCAGCGCGGTCACCGGCTGCACGGCGTGAGCCCGGCGCAGGGTGGCCAGACCGGGCTCGGACATGCCGAAATGCCGCGCCTTGCCCTCGGCGATCAGGTCGCGCACGACGCCGGCCACATCCTCGATCGGCACGTCGGGATCGACCCGGTGCTGGTAGAGAAGGTCGATGGTCTCGATCCCCAGGCGCTTGAGCGAACCCTCCACGGCGCGGCGGATGTTGTCTGGCCGGCTGGAGACGCCCCGGGCCGCGCGCGCCGCCGGATCGATGTCGAAACCGAACTTGGTGGCGATGACGACGCGCTCGCGCACCGGGCGCAGGGCCTCGCCCACCACCTCCTCATTAACGAACGGGCCATAGATCTCGGCCGTGTCGAAGAAGGTCACGCCGCGATCGACCGCCTGGCGGATCAGGGCGACGCCCTCGTCCTTCGACAGGGCGGTGGCGTAGCTGAAACTGATGCCCATGCAGCCGAGGCCGAGGGCGGAGACCTTGAGGCCGCTGCGGCCGAGTTCGCGCGTTTGCATGGCGGGGTCCTTTCGGGGGCGTTCAATGTCGGTGGAGGTGATCTAGGCCTCTGTCTCTAGAGGAATAAGCCCATATAATCGGCATGAGTTCATGAGGAATATTCATCAATGGCGCGACCGCCGATCCACGACCTCTCGGCCCTGCGCGCCATCGTCCGCGAGCGCAGCTTCACCCGCGCCGCGGCGCAGTTGGGTCTCTCGCCCTCCGCTCTCAGTCATGCGATCCGCGCCCTGGAGACGCGGGTCGGCGTCCGGCTGTTGACCCGCACCACCCGCAGCGTCGCGCCCACCGAGGCGGGGGAGCGGCTGCTGGGCGCCATCGGGGCCCATCTGGACGGCATCGAGGCGGCGCTCACAGCGCTTGGCGCCCTGCGCGAGCGGCCCTCAGGAACCGTGCGCATCACCACGGGCTTGCACGCGGCCCAGACCCTCCTCTGGCCCGCCCTGGCCCGTCTGCTGCCGGATTATCCCGATATCAGCGTCGAGCTGGCGGTGGAGAGCGGCTTTGTGGACATTGTCGCGGCCCGCTTCGACGCCGGGGTGCGCCTTGGCGAAACGGTCGAGCAGGACATGATCGCCCTGCGCATCGGTCCGGACATGTCCATGGCCGCGGTCGCTTCGCCCGACTACCTGGCCGCCCGGCCGGCGCCGGTGACGCCGCACGACCTGGCCGATCACCGCTGCATCAATCTGCGCTTTCCCACCTATGGCGGGCTCTATGCGTGGGAGTTCGAGCGCGACGGTCGCGCCGTCAATGCGCGCGTGGAGGGCCAGGTGATCGTCAATGAGATCGGCCTCGCCCTTCAGGCGGCGCGCGACGGCGCGGGCGTCGCCTATCTGCCGGACTCCTATGTCCAGGCCGACCTGGCTGCAGGGCGCCTGCGCCGCGTCCTGGAGGACTGGAGCCCGCCCTTTCCCGGCTATCACCTCTATTATCCCAGCCGCCGCCAGCAATCGCCGGCCTTCGCCGTCGTCATCGAGGCGCTGAGGATGAAGGGGTGAGGCGAGAGGGGATTTGTCTATGTGGTCCATCGGATCATGGCGGATCAATCGATGTCCACAAGCGCAGGACCATGACTCTGAACCTCAACAATTCCGAGGCTGACGCGCTGACCCGGAGGCGAAGCCTGAACGGCCTTCACGTCGCGCGCCCGGAGGGGGAGCAATCCGCCGCCACGCCCCATCAAATCCGGCTGAGCCTTCCTTCGCCCCAGTTGCGGCGCCAGATGTCGTCGGGAACGCCGGGAGGGCGGGGGGGCCGGGAGATCAGGGGGCGGGACATGCAGGCATAGCGGGTCTCGTCGGCGATGTGGTCTTCCGCGCGTGTGTCCAGGTCTTCGGGGCGCATGGGATCGTGCTGAAGCGAGGGCACGGTGCGGATGAAATCGGTGCAGGTGGAGAAGACGAAGAGGTCCGGTTCGCCGTCGCGGCCCTCGATCCGGGCGCGCATCTGATCCCAGCCGGAAAGGGCGCCAAGCCTTCCCACCCGGGTATTGTCGGCCGCCCTGAAAAACACGCCGGCCTTGCGCATCTCCTCCTGCACGGTCGGTCCGCTGGTATGGGCGAAGATGGCTGGATCGGCGACGCCGTCGCGCACCGTTTCACCGGCCTCGCGCTCGCGCTCAACTATGCCCTCGGCGACCCGCGTGGCGGTGAGGCCGGCGCCGCCGCCGGAGCGGGCGCCGCGACCATACCATTCGCGATAGCGGATCAGGGCCCCGCGCCGCACCGTCCGCCCCTGGATCTCTAGGGAGTCGGAGGCCACCGCCCACCAACCCACGGAGAAGGGCGCCGAAAAGCCCCAGTCAAGCGAGCGGAAACGGGTCCAGTCCTCGGGAATGGGGAAGGGCGCCAGGACGTTGCGCGACCCCCAGCCGTCGAAAAAGGCGCCTTCGATCACGCTCCAGTCCCCTTCCAGCCAGGCCTGAACCAGGGGCCGCGAGCCGGAGAGAGCCAGGCGCGCCACATAGTCCGGATCGGAGCCCAGCAAGGCCGGATTGTCCTTCAACCGGGCGGCGATGAACTTGCGCGTCAGCAGAATGACCGAACCGTCGAACGGATTGCGGATCTCCTCGATCACCGGCACGCCGTCGCCATGATCCACATAGCGGGCCTTGACCCAATGGTGGCCGACGCCGCCGGGGTTGCAGGTGGCGCGAAAGCCGCACGGCGCCCCGGCGGGGCTGCGCACCGTGGCTTTGAGCTTGTTGACCGGGGCGGGGGATGCGAACTGCGTCAGCTCCTCCACATAGACCCGGCTGTAGGAATGGCCCTGATAACCATCGGCGTCAGTGTCTCGTCCTAGGTGTCGAAACACCAGCCGCGCACCAGAGGTCCATTCGAAGGCCGATCGGGAGGCGCACCATCTGGCCCCCTCCCGGGAATAGATTTCGTGGGCGCGGGCGATGGTCGGGTCCAGAGCCCGGCGCGTGCGGCGCACCATCAGGCCCTGGGCGGCCTTGCCCCAGGTGCGCGCATGCAGGGCGAAATCCCCGAGCGCCGCATCGGTCTTGCCGCCGCCGCGCGCGCCGCCATAGACGACCTCGAACTCCCGGGAATTGATGAACGCTTCCTGCGGGCCGGCCTGGGCCGCCCAAAGCCCTTCGCCTCCCGATGCCGGCCCTGACATTATTACATTATGCAAATACCCCTGAGGGGCGTCAAGGGTTATGACCGCGCCATGGCCGCAGGGATGGACGCGCGCGACGCCCATCCCGTCTTGGACTTCAGGGGCGGCGCCCTTTGGCCGGCCGGCCGCTCAACGATAGCGCCAGCCCCAGCCGCCCCAATAGCGGTGCGCCCAATAGCGGCCATGCCACCAGTAGCCGTGGCCCGGATAGAAGACGCCGACGCGCAGGGCGGGAACATAGGCAAAGCCGTTCCAATAGCCGCGTCCCGGATAGAAGACGCCGACGGCGGGCCCGCCCACCACCACGGGGCCCGGAGCGACGACAACCCTGTTGGGCCGGCAATAGCCCCAAGGGCCGCGATGGAAGCCTGGGCCGCAGCCCTGGGCGGCCTGGGCCGCCGATGCGGCCAGCAGGGTCCCCCCCAGGAGCGACGCGATCAGAAAATGAGGTTTCATGAGGGTCTCACCATGGGTTGTCATAGGCGGCCCCGAAAGCCGGGGCCGATGTCCCTTAAACGGCGCTCCGCCACAATCCGTTGCAGTTCGCGACGGAATTTGCGGCGGGGCCTCCTCGCCGACGGAGTCGGCCCCGTCGCGCGTGAAGGGCCGGAGCGAACCGGCCATGGGCATTCATGAGGCGTTCAGGCCGCCCTCCCAAGACTGAAGGATCAAACGGCTTCGCGGCGCGTTGTTCGCGAGGCCCACGACAGATCAGGTGAGACATGACCCTTGAGATTTCGCCAAATCAGAGCCGAGTTCCGCGAATGCCGACACTGGGTCGACGCCTCGGCCTTGGCGCCGCGGCGCTCGGCCTCGCGGGCCTGGCCGGTTGCGCCACGGACATGCCCACGGGCCCGAGCCTCGTGGCCATGCCGGCTCCCGGCGAGCCCTATCCCGTGTTTCAGCAACATGACGCCTATTGCCGCGACCAGGCCGTCCACGCCTCGCCGACGACGCCGGGGCAGGCGGCGGCCAATAACGCCGTGGGCGGCGCGGCCGTGGGTGCGGCCACCGGTGCGGCGGCCGGCGCTCTCATCGGCGCTGCAGGCGGCGCGGCCGGCTCCGGCGCCGCCTTTGGAGCCGGATCCGGGCTCCTGCTCGGCGCGCTCATGGGCGGCAATTCCGGCGGCGCGGCGGCGGCGCAGGTCCAGCACCGATACAATGTGGTCTATGCCCAGTGCATGAGATCGTACGGTGAACGCGTGCGCTGGCCGAGGCCCGTCTATTATGGCTACCCGGCTCCCCCGCCCTATGGCCC
>JAKBBV010000048.1 GCA_021808285.1 Pseudomonadota bacterium
AGGCACAGTGAGGCGGGGCGTGGCGGTGTCTAGAAGGGGACCGGGGTGGGGCTAGGGGTAGGGGCGCGAGCGCCAGCCGAATTCGCGGGACCGGGAGCGCCCGGACGTGCGGGCGGCTCACCGCCGGGGTTAGCGGGCGCCGCCGCCGGCGTCTGAGCGGCGCCTGGCGCCGCGGGTATAGGCTGGGCCGCTAGCCGGGGCAGGATTGACACCATGAAGGCGCGCCAGATTTCCGCCGGCGCGGCGCCGCCGGTGACTCGCTTCATCGGTCGGTTGTCGTCGCGACCGAGCCAGACGGCGCTGACGAAGCCCCCGGTGAAGCCAATGAACCACGCGTCCCGATAATCGCTGGTCGTCCCGGTCTTCCCCGCGAGATCATAACCACTGATCGCCGCGCGCGCGCCAGTTCCGGAGGCGATGACCGTCCGCATCATCTGATTCATTTCGCCAAGCGCCGGTTCGTCGATCACGGCGGTCCTCTGCGGCGGGCCATGATCATAGAGCGTCCGTCCGTCCGCGGTCCGGATGCTCTGGATGCCGTAGGGATAGACCCGTAGTCCGCCATTGGCGAAAGCGTCATAGGCCCCGGCCATGTCGAGGGGGCTGACGCTGACCGCGCCCAGAGCCATGGAGGGATCGGTCTGAATTGGCGAGGTGATGCCCAGGTCGTGGGCAGTGCGCGCCACGTTGACCGTACCGACTTGGTCGGCGAGCCGAGCGGCCACGGTGTTGATGGACTGGGCCAAGGCCGTTTCAAGCGTAATCGGGCCAAGATATCGGCCGGTATAGTTTCTTGGCGTCCAGCCGTGGATGGTCACCGGCTCGTCGACCACGGATTCGCTCGGCGTATGACCCTGCCGCATGGCGGTCAGATAAACGAACGGCTTGAACGCTGACCCGGCCTGACGCTCAGGTACGTCGCCCCGATCGTACTGGCTCTCGGTATAGTCCGCACCTCCGACATAGGCGCGAATGCGGCCGTCGCCGTCGAGCGCAACCAGCGCTCCCTCCTGTACGCCTTGGGCGGCGTGTCCCTGAACGCCGGTGTGGATCGCCTCCTCCGCTGCCGCCTGAATCGGAAGATCGAGCGTGGTCTGCACCACCAGATCCTGGGTGGGTTCTCCAAATCTGGCGCGGATCTGACCATCCAGCCAGTCGACGAAATACTGCGCCCTCTGGTCGGCGAGATGGGTTGAAACATGAACCGGCTGAGCGAAGGCCTTATCGCGCTGTGCGGCGGTGATCGCACCGGTCTCGTACATGGCGTCGATGACCAGGGTGGCTCGTCTGGCCGCGCGGGAGCTATTTGCGGCGGGGTTATAGCGCGAGGGGCCCTTCATGGTCGCCGCAAGCAGGGCCGCCTCACCGACAGTGAGCTCGGCCGCGGGCTTCTCGAAATAGCGCTGGGACGCCGCCTCGATGCCATAGGCGCCTCCGCCGAAGTTCACGCGGTTCAGATACAGCGCAAGAATCTGCTTTTTGGAGAAATGCGCCTCAAGCCAGACCGCGAGAATGAGCTCCTGGACTTTCCGGCGATAGGTCTGAGCCGGGTTAAGAAAGAGATTCCGAGCCAATTGCTGGGTGATGGTCGACCCGCCCCGGAGCGGACCGCCGGGATGCCTTAGATTGTAGATCTCGGAGCGTACCATCCCCCAGGGGTTGAAGCCGAAATGGTGGTAGAACTGTTTGTCCTCAATGGCGACGAAAGCCGCCGGGACGTAGGTCGGTAGCGTATCCAGATCGACCGGCGGGGCCACCTGACTGCCGCGAACGGCGATAAGGGCGCCGGAGCGATCCAGATAGCTGATCGAGGGCTGGCGTTTGATCTCATACAGCCTTGAGGTATCGGGAAGGTCTGTCGCGCATGCCGCGAACAGCGTGACAACGGCGATCATCACCCAGATCATGAGAACGACCGCCCAGTAGGTGAGCGCGCCGAGGAAGGATCGGCGCTCCGGGCGCCTGGGACCCGACATGGCTCTGGCTGTCCATCCTCTTCGGTGAGTCGCAGGCCGTCTAAGGGAGCCTCGCCCTCGCCCTCATCGCCGATAGACACCGCCGGCGCAATGCCATCAGACGCCGGACATGGCGCGCGGTCTTCGGAATGTCTTCCGACGCTGCTGCGAGCTTGCGATAAACCGTTCGTGGCTCCGATTCGCACACTTGATTTTCGGGAGGCCGCCGCGCCCAGCGCCGTGACTCTGGAGGCGGCGCGATCGCTGCTGCGACGCGTGTTCGGCCATGTCGATTTCCGCGGCCTGCAGGCGCCTGTGATCGCCGAGCTCCTGGCCGGGCGTTCGGCCCTGGCGGTGCTTCCCACCGGCGGCGGCAAGAGTCTCTGCTATCAGGCGCCGGCCATGCTTCGGCCAGGTGTTGGGGTGGTGGTCTCGCCGCTCATCGCGCTGATGGCCGATCAGGTCGCCGCACTAAGCCAGCTGGGCGTTGCGGCCGGGCGCCTTGACTCGGGTCTCCCCACCGATGCGCGCGAGGAAACCTGGGCGCGATTGCAGAGAGGTGAACTTGACCTCCTCTATGTGTCGCCTGAGGGCCTAATGCAGGGCTGGGTCCTGGAGCGTCTGCGCCGTGTTCCGCTGTCCCTCATTGCTGTCGACGAAGCCCACTGCGTCAGTCAATGGGGACATGATTTCCGACCCGAATACCGGGCGCTCGGCCGGTTGGCGGAGACCTTTGCGGATGTTCCACGGCTCGCGCTGACAGCGACGGCGGATGCTCGAACGCGGGAAGATATCCGCCGTCAGCTCCAGCTTGGAGATGCCGCTGAGTTCGTCGCCAGTTTCTCGCGTCCGGAGTTGGCGCTTTTCGCGGAGCGAAAGTCCGGGCGAGGGCGGGACCGGGTCCTGTCGATGGTTAAGGCCAGGAAGGGACGGTCAGGCATCGTCTATGCCGGCTCCCGGTCCGGCGTGGAGGAACTGGCCGAACGTCTGGGGGCCGAAGGGCTCGCCGCCAAGGCCTATCACGCCGGGCTCGATCGCGACACGCGCCGCGACCGTCTGGCCTGGTTTCTAGACACAGACGACTCGGTCATGGTGGCGACGATTGCCTTCGGCATGGGCATCGACAAGCCCGACGTTCGCTTCGTCATCCACGCCGATCCCCCGTCATCCATCGAAGCCTATTGGCAGGAGGTCGGCCGAGCGGGCCGCGATGGCCAAGCGGCGGAAGGCGTAACGCTCTACGGGTCCTCAGACTTTGCCTGGGCCGCCGAGCGGATCAGACGCGCCGACCTACCCGAGGATCAGGCGCTTCTCCAGGTCCGTAAGCTAAGGCAGCTCTACGCGCTCCTCGAAGGGGCTGGGTGTCGCCCCGCGGCGGTTCGCCGGTATTTCGGCGAGACTGAGGTGAGCCCTTGCGGTCGCTGTGACCGATGCCTCGCCCCACCGGTGGGAACCGATGTCACAAAGGCGGCGCAAAAGGCGCTATCGGCCATCCATCGCCTTGGCGGACGTTACGGACGCGGTCGCATCATCGATCACCTTCTGGGTCGCGGCGACCCTGGGCGCGAACAGGCGCTCTCGACTTTTGGCATCGGCTCCGAGGTCAGCGCCGGTGCATGGCGGGCCCTGCTCGACCAGCTTCTATTCGAAGGTCTGATTGCGGAGACGCCGAACGACGGACGTCCAACCCTGGACCTCGCGGATGCGGAGGCGGTCCTCGCGGTGTATCGCGGCGAACGTCGCCTGACCGCCCTGTCCGCGCCGGGGCGGGACAAGCCGGCGATGGGTCGACGCCGCCGCACCGCCGTCGAGGCGCCCGAGGGGCCCGATCTGGCTCTCTATGAGGTCCTGCGAGATTGGCGTCGCGATGAGGCTCACCGCCTCGGACTGCCGCCATTCTTTGTTCTGGGGAACGCGGCCCTGGCGGCGATCGCCCGTGATCGCCCTCGAAATCGCTCCGATCTCGCGAGCGTCGACGGCGTCGGCCAGACCAAACTCGATCGCTACGGTGATGCGCTACTGGCCCTGGTGCGCGGGTATGACTGAGCCTGGTCAGGCGCCGGCAGGGTGCTCTCTCGTTGGGTAGCCCGCGATCGTCTCCAATGGCGGAGAGCCGGAAACCGCGAAGGAGGCAAGGAGCCCGCTCATCACGGTGGCCTCGACGCTGCCGACATTCAGACCAGTATAGATCCAGTCGCCCGCCAAGGTGAGATTGGCGAATCCACTCTCCCATGCCTTGAGCCTGTGGCACGTACTGCCGGGCGGCGATGCGACATACCGCTCGGTCGGATCGATATTGGCCCGCCAGAACTGGGAGTCGAAGCGGGTGACGCCCGACGCGGCGGGGTCTGTCGGTGCGACCAGAAGATGTAAGTCGAAGCCGAAGGGATCGCCCGTCCCGGTTTGGGCCTGAACCGTCGATTTGGGAACGAGAGTCCCCATGGTCGCCTGAAGATACTGGATGGATTGCGCCTTCACCCGAGCGGACTGCCGCGCCGGGTAGTCATGATCGGCGAAAGGCGGCGGCGCCTCATCGGGGCTCATAAGGCCGCAGAAATACCAGAGTCCGCGCGGAGTGGCTTCGATCGGCCAGTCCTCGAAAGTGATGAGGTCCGAAAACTCGCCATGGCCGTTGAGTGGGTTGATGAAGGTCGTCGTCAGGACGCTTTCACCCGCCCGAAGCGACCCCGGCCATCCCAACTCCTCGACGGTTTTGTCGATCCAGATCTGCATCGCCTGCGTCTGCAGCGCCGGAAGCGCCTCCACCATGGCGCGCCAGCGTGGATCAGCTGCGAGGAGCTCTTGGCAGAGATGCGGGATCGCGCCCACCGATATGGCGAAGACCAGGTGATCAAAGTCTTCTCCGGCTCTTAGGGTCCGGCGCCCCTGGGTTGGCCAAGGCGTCCACCAGGACTCCAGATCAGGCTTGGAGCGGCGCATCGTCTCGCCTTCGAGAAGCTGGTCGTAGACTGGCTCGCCCGGCCACGAGGGCAACCCTTTGACCTCAATAAGAGGAGAGTAGGTCTCCAAGTCAGGCTTCAATCTGGCTTGGATGGCGATGTCGACGGTCTGGATCCCCTTCCCTGGCGGATCAAGCGTCAGGCGTTCGACCTTGTGGAAAAACTCGAATCTAACGCCCCGGCGCTTCAGCACCTCATAGAGAGGTGCGATCAGGGTCTCGCCCGAGCCCGCCGAGAATCTCCAGATGAAGTCGCCGACATAGCCAAAGGCCTGCAGCGCCCAGTGCAGATAGACGCCTGCAGCCATTTGCGGCGGGCGCGAGGTGTCTGCGCCGGGGTACTGATAGGTCATGTTGATATAGTTAAGCGCCAGAGGAGAGCGGATCGTCTCGACGTGGGCGCCATGGCGGGCGAGCCAGTCGCTGTAGTTCTCGCCATCTAATCGGTCGTAGCCGAGGCGTTGCACCTCGTCGTCCAGAGCCCCCTTGATCAGGGTCAGGGTGAAATCCGCCGTGATCAGGGCTCGCCGAACCTCCGTCACTTCTGAGGCGAGATCGAACACTGCGTCTCGCAACGGGCGCCAGGCGCGCGTGATGAGATCTGCCGCGGGGTGGGCGCCCCCTCGGGCCAGATCCGCCGCCAGAAACTCCGCGACGCGCCGAACAAGTGCGACCAGCCCGGTCTTCTGCGTCCGGTCCACACCACCGGCCATGTCAAGGTGAAGCGCCGCTGAGGCGAGGCCATCCAGAAGTCCGGCAACGGCGCGCTCGAAGGCGGGGGGGTGCGAGGCCCGGCTTGGCGTTTGGATGTTGGAGGGAAAGCGCTGCGGCCAGGCGAGCGGTCGACCGTCAATGGATTCCCACAGGATGCCGAAATCGTCCCTCCGGAACGCCTCTTCGAAGGTCGCCAACGGCGATGCAGGAGAGCGGGCTAACTCTGCATAGACCTCTGCAAAGAGCGGTAGCGCGTTCCAGTAGCTGCCGAGAAACCCATGGATGCCGTGTTCCTGGATCCGGCCGTGCGGCCCCCGCGACGAGGCGCACTTTCCGCCCAGACGCCAGCCCATCTGGTAGAGGGTCACGCTGTCGAGGCGCTCTCGCCAATCGCTTGAGCGAGTCAAGGCGAACGCCGTGGTCAGGCCGGCGATACCGCCGCCCAGAATGGCGACCTTCGGCTTTTCTTTTGACATCGGGTCCCCACTCCGTGACCTGAGAGGCGATGAGCTCGCACTTAGCCTCTCGCCAAGGGCTCAGCGCTTCCAATAGCATGGAGCAAGAGCACGCCCTGAAGGGCGATGCGAATGGGTGTCGCGACGATCTGTCTTCGGACGGGTCGGGCGCCCCGTCCTACCCGTTCCAGCCAACGCGGCGTAACGCTCTGGCATAGCGTTCGATCACTTCCGCTTCACTTATGGGCAGACCCAGTTTCATCATCTCAAAAGTATATTGCGGGAGAAGTCGCCGGCCCTCGGTCAGGGCCGTGCGGGCTTCATCCAGGTCACCTGCGGCGGCTCGGCAGGCGGCCAGCATGTAATGAAGAAAAAACTGGTGTGGGCTACGGGCGCAGGCGTCCGCCGCATGGGCGGCCGCCTCGTCGTAGTGTGCGGTGATGAAACGTGCGAGGGCCTTGGTCCGGAACCAAAGGAAGGCGTGGGGATCGTTGGGTCCCTCGGCGATGGCGGCATCGGACCAGGAGATGGCCTCTTCGATCTGGCCCTTATAGAGGCTGAGGCGGCCCATCTCGCCTGCGGCGGCGGGAAGATAGGGGTTGAGGTCGAGAGCCAAACGCTGCTCCGCGAGAGCCTGATCGAGGCGACCCATCATGGAGAGCACGACGCCCAGCACGCTGTGGGCGTAGGCGTCGGCCTGATCGAGCATGACTGCCCTGGTGGCGACCTCGTGTGCCTGAGCGATATGAACTCGAGGATCGCGGACAATGCCGGTCCACACTTGACCCAGATGGCAAAGGGCAATCAGAGTGAGTGTGGGGACGTCCTCTGGATCCATGCCTTGTGCGGCGCGCAGGAGTTCAAGGGCAGACTCGAAATCCTCGGCCTTGGCTCGCCAAAATCGCCAGCGCCCCTGAAGGAAGAGGCTCCAGTGATCTCCTGCGCCGCGGCCCTGACTGTGTGAGCGCGTCGCCTCATGATCAAGCAGCGCTGGCTCGATTTGTCCTGCCACGGCGGCGATAAGCCTTTCGCGTGCGGGCCCGTTCTCACCCGCTGTCTGAGCGTGTCGCGTCGACCAAACCGCCCGATCTTCGTGCGCGCAGCCCAGAGTGACGAGAATCGTCATCTGGTTCTCTTCGCTACGTATGTGTCCCTGGACGAGGTAGTCCGCCCCAAGCTGTGCGCAGAGCTGCGCGATGGCGGTGCGATCCGTCGGAATGGCGGCGCCAGTCGAGCGCACCATGAGGAGCCGCGAACGCGCCAAGGCCGTCGCCAGCTCCCGGGCAATACTGATCGCAAAAGTCTCCTCTTCCGGGAGGGACCGTGCCGTGTCGAAGGGAACCACTGCGACCACCGGTCGGTGGCGAGAGGCGATCTGGTGGGCGCGACCAGGTCCGCTGGCGACATTGGGAACGGAGGCGGCAGGCTCCCGCGCATAACCGCTACGGAGGCGAGTTCGAAGAGCTAAGCGGCGCTCTCGCCGCCAGTCCTCAAAACCGTCCTCTCCGGCGATTCGAAGGCCTTCAAGAAAGTCGTCTGCGGAGCGGCCGGCCCCGTGGCCCTGATCCGCCGCCTCCTCAGCAGCAAGAGCATCCACGGCTACCCCTGAGAGGTCGAGCCTGACCCGATCCCGTTCGGTGATCAGAACCTCGGCGCCGTCGCGATTGAGGGCCTTCCGGAGTTCGGACAGCTCCCGCCTCAAACTTCCTCGGGCCTGGGCATCCTGCCGGGCGCTCCAGAGTTTCTCCTGCAGCCAGCCGCGCGAGCGCTCGCCTCCAAGGGACATAGCCAACATAGCAACCAGCGCCATGCCACGCTTGCTGGTCAACGTCACACGCTCTCCGCTCGGGGCCGTCATGCAAAACGGACCCAGCAATCTAAGCTCGTAACGGCTCAACCACTCCCCCAGACTCAGCCCAGCCTCGTTTGCACCAGGGAGCTTATGCCGCCAAACGGCCAAGTCACGATTTTTTCACGCTACTGATCGTGGAAACAAGTTCTTGGTGGGATAATCTCAACCGAGACCTCCGACTCTCGCGGACGGTGGGGCCGAATGGTTGGATCCCGGGCGCGCAACAATAGCGAGGGGGGACGGTCATTCCCCGCTTCGAGGCCTTGGCCGGTGCAAGGCCAGACGTGAACGGGCGGAGCCCCCTGCGGACTTGCCAATGCTCTAGCGTCAAACCTCTGTGTGCGGTCGAGTCGCCCAGACAGTTGCCATCGGGTCTGAGCCCGATCTAGGACGACGTGGGCTTTGAGTTTCGAGACCTTATCGCTTCGGAGGAGGCGGGTGAAAGACACGACCAAGTCGAGAGCGGGGGCAAAGTCCCGCCGACCTGCTGGTAAGTCCGCAGGGCCGCCTGATGTCGCGCCGGCGCGCGCTCGCCGAATCGCGCGCGAGGTGATCGAGTCCGTCGAGGGGGCGACAAAGGAGCCCTTCCAGGCAAAGCCGGTGAGGACGGCGGCGCGGAGGGCCCGGGCCAAGGCTGACGCGGCGCTCAAGACGGCGGCGCAGAGGGTTCGGAAGGTCGAGGTTCAGGCCCAGGAAGCCCTGATGCGTGAGAAGGTCGAAAAGGCGATCAAGGCTGCGGGCTCGAGAGCGAGAGGGGCGATGCGCGGCGCCATGCAGCGGACCGATCCCGCTGAAACGAGTGCGCCCGCTGCACCTTCCAAGCAACGTCCTCGTGGCCTTATCGCCGCTTTTGCCTTGGTGATACTGGCCTTTCTGGTTTCCCTGGTCTTGGCCTGATGGGGCTTCAAAGGTCAGGGCGAAGGACGGCTTTCCCCACGACGCGACGGTAAGCGAGCAGGTCGAAAGCTTCGCGCCAATCGGCCAGAGGCAGTTCGGCGTGCACCCGGGGACGAATCGCCCCGATGTTCGCCAGCCGCCACACATGCTCGATATTTTCGCGTCCGCGCTCGGGGAAGCGACGACCGTATTCGCCGGCTCGCACGCCCATCACCGAAAAACCTTTGATCAACGGCATGTTGACAGACACCGAGGGGATGCGCCCCGAGGTAAATCCGATTACCAGCAGCCGTCCGTCAAAGGCGATGCAACGCACGCTTTCGTCGAACACATCGCCGCCGACTGGATCATAAATGATGTCCGCGCCTCGACCCTCGGTCAGCGCCTTGACTTGGTCGCGAAAGCCTTGGCGCACATCGATGATAGCGTCCGGTGCATATTCGCGCTGGACGATCGCCAGCTTTTCCGGCGAGGCCGAGGCGGCGATCACGCGGCAACCTATCAGTTTGGCCAGATCGACACAGGCCAATCCGACCCCCCCAGCGGCGCCATGGACGAGAACCCATTCCCCGGGCTGGGCCCTGGCGCGACGGGCCAAGGCCACATGGGCGGTGAGGTAGGCCGCGCCACAGGCCGAGGCCTGAGCGAAGGACAGGCCTTTGGGCTTGGGTTGCAGAGCCGCTGCCGGGGCCACGGCGTATTCAGAAAAGCCGCCGATCCGCGCGCCGCCCACGACCTCATCTCCCCGCGCCAGGGCCGTAACGCCTTCGCCCAGCGCCGCGACCTCTCCGGAGAGCTCCAGCCCTGGGATGAAGGGAAGGACGGGCTTATGTTGGTATTCGCCGCGGGTCTGCAGAAGGTCAGGGAAGTTCACGGCTGCGGCGCGCACCCTGATCAAAACCTCGCCCGGGCCCGGCGCCGGAGTCTCGACCTCCGCCAGGCGACATCCGCCATAGTCGGGCTCCAGGCGCTCGACGAGAAGGGCGCGCATCCGCCGGCTCAGTGCTCCGGGCCAGGCAGGGCGGTGACGCCCCCGCTAATCAGGGAGACAACGAATTCGGTCGCGGCGGTCACATCCATCGGGCGGCGGCGCAACATGAGATCGCCGACCTCGCGCGCCACGGCGATGGCGCTCGCGGCCAGGAAGTCGAGATCAACCTCGGCGGCCATGGTGCGGTCGAGCGTGGCGGCGAAGGCCCTGCGCACCTCCTCGAACACGGCTGCCAGTTCGGGCGTATTGCGCACATGGATAGGCGAGGTCTCGGCCTCGAGACCGCGCGTCCAGAGTTCGTGTTCAGTGGCGAGAAAATTGAAATAGGCTCCGACTGCGGCGCGCAGATAGGAGGGAAAGTCGGTCGCCTGGGCCGATTGGGCCTGGAGGATCGGCCGGAAGCGCCGTGCGCCGTCATCGGCCAAAGCATCGAACACTTCCTCCTTGGAGCGATAATAGTTGTAGAAGGCGCCGACGCTGAGCCCGGTGCGACGGATGATGTCGCGCACCGTGGCCGCCTCGAACCCCATCTCGCTGAACACCTCGCGCGCGGCATCCAGAATGGCGGAGCGGTTGGCGGCTTTTGTGAGAGCCCGCTTGCCGGGGGCTAGCTCAACCACATCTGAGAGTTTGGCGTATCTGTCGCTCACCGAGTCAGGATCAGGCGCCGGCACGACGAAGTCCAGCGGCGCCGCGGCATTTGGCGGTTCCGGGCTTCAAGGGATCGCGCCTTGACAGCCTCCGCCACCCAAGGCCCGAGATCTCCCCGGCAGTTGCCCCGTCGCTCCCCTCGCGTAGAGATGCCCGATGATCCCCACACCGCGTCGCCAAGCTCTGGCCCAACTCTCCATCGCCGGTCTCGCCCTAAGTCTGGGAGGGGCCCCCGCGCCACGTATCGCCGTCGCTTCGCCGCCCGATGACTGGGGTGTCGAGGATGCGGCGATCCGCGCTCTGATCAGGAGCATGCAGGATGCCTGGAACAGGGGCGACTTCGCCGGCTACATGGCGGGCTTTGCCAATCCCGATGTGATCTTTGTGTCACGCGGCCAGATCCGGACCGGTTGGCGCGACGTGCTCGACCATTATCGTCGCGATTATGGCGGCGATCCGGCTCGTCGCGGCGTACTGGGCTTCTCAAGCATCCAGATTCAACGTCTGGCCCCGGACGCCGCACAACTCATCAGTCACTATCGCCTGGTCCGCGCTAGGGATCCGCAAGACGGGATTAATACGCGCCTGATGCGTAAGCGCGGCGGCGCCTGGGTAATCGCGCTGAACCACGTTTCCTCTATGGAGGAAGCCGACTGTCCTACTTCACCGGGGTAAGCCTTGGTCTCACACCGTGCGCTTCGCCCGGTCCTGACTGTTGGCTCCGCGAATCATCTCGCGCGCTGTCTCCCACTGGGCGTCGTCCCAGTCGCGAAGGGTCGTGAACGCCCCACCCCCAGCATTCCACGAGCCTCCGTCGATCGCGATCGTCTGGCCGTTCACATAGGCGGAGAAGGGATGCATCAGCCACACCGCCATATTGGCCAGTTCGCGGAGCTCGCCTGCCCGCCCCATAGGGTTGCCTCGCATCTCCCCGTAGTTCGAGGCCGTCGCACCCGGGTTGAGCCGGGCGCTCATGCCTTCGGTGTAAAAAGGGCCGGGTGCGATGGCGTTGAAGCGGATGCCCTTTGGCGCCCACTCCACGGCCAGGGACTGGGTCATCACGTTCAGCCCAGCCTTGGACATGGCCGAGGGCACGGTGAACGGTCCCCCACTCCACACCCAGGTGGTGAGTATCGACAGAACCGAGGCTTTGCGGCCCTCGGCGATCCAGCGCTTGCCGCAGTCCAGCGTGACGAAGAACGAGCCACGGAAGACGATGTTGGCGATGGCGTCGAAGGCACGGGTGGAGAGATCCTCGGTGCGGCTAATGAAATTGCCTGCGGCGTTGTTGACTAGGCCGGTCAGGGCTCCGCCGTCGGCCCAGATCCGGTCGCACATGTCGCTGATGGCCTCTGGAACGCGGATATCGCAGGCGATCGGGATGACCCGGCCGCCATGGGCGCTCATCAACCCGTCTGCAGTTTCCTCCAGCACCCCGCCCCGACGCCCGCAGATATAGACCTCGGCGCCCAGCATGAGGAACGCCTCGCTCATAGCTTTGCCCAGACCTGTGCCGCCCCCGGTCACGAGAATCCGCTCGCCTGCGAGGATGCCGGGTTTGAACATCAGATCATCCGGGGTCATGCGTTTGCCTTAGCAGCTTGTGGTCCGCCGCCAAGGTTGCGCCGAGGCGCCGGCGCTTCGTCAAGCCTCACCCGGCGGAAGGCGACACGGGAGGCGCGCAGCCGAGGATATCCAGAAAGGCCTGTGCTGCTGCAGGGGCGCGGACTTTGCCGACCTCGCCTGCGCCGATGAAAAAGACGAAGAGGTCCCGGCCCGCCGCTGCGTCCGACAACCGATCGGCCCAGATCGCCAAGGCATTGGGCGGATAGCCGGTGAGCTCATCCTCCCTCAGACGCATGAGGCGCGCATAGACGAAATCCGAGGTGGAGGTTCTGATCAGGGGATAACTCTCATGGTCGGAGGCGCAGATGGCCACGCCGCGCTCGCGGCAGAGGTCGATGAATTCGGGAGCGGCGAAGCTGTCATGCCGGGGCTCCAGAACGTGGCGCAGCGGCCGGCCCGCAAATTCTACCGGCAGGAGGTCCAGGAACCGCGCCATGTCGTCACGCTCGAAGCGCTTGTTAGGCATGAACTGCCACAAGATCGGGCCCAGCCGATCACCGAGCTCACTCAAGCCTTGCCCGAGGAAACGCGCCATGGACGGGCCGGCGTCAGACAGCACCCGGCGATTGGTGCAGAGACGCGAAGCCTTGACGGAAAAGACGAAGCCCGGCGGGGTTTCCCTTGCCCACCGCGCGAACGACTCCGGCTTTTGAAGCGAATGATAGGTCGCGTTGATCTCGATGGCCGTCAGAACCGAGGCGGCATGGCGCAGTTCATCGGCCTGTCGCAGTCCCTTGGGATAGAAGTCGCCGCGCCAGGGCGCATAGGTCCAGCCGCCGATCCCCACACCCAGTTTGCCGCTCATGGCGCCGTCCTTTTCCAGTCAGGTGAACGAATATTAACTTGAGCCTGCCAGAGGAATGCCGCGCAATGAAAGGTGAGCTCGACATGCGGGCCGGGAACGAGAAAGTCGGACAAAGGGTTCGTAAACGGATGGCGTTCGTCCGAAGCCTATCTTAACAGTGTTTGGGAAGAGGGCGCCGGCTGCAGCGTGCGCCGGAGGGAAGGACTCCACGTTCGCCGAATGAGCAGGCCGCCGAGTTCCATTTTGACGCGCCGTCTTGCCACGGCGCCGGCCGTTCTTGCGGTCGTCAGCCTTTGCGCTTGCGCCGGGCCAGGCCCCCTCGAACCGAAGGCGGGCCTTCCCGCCCGCTACGACGCGCCCGCTTTGGGGCCGACGCTTAGCGCGGCTCAACTTGATCACTGGTGGCTCGTTTTCAACGATCCCGCCCTTAACCGCCTCGAAAGCGAGGCCTTGGCGAGCGCGCCCGACGCGCGCACGGCCTATGAACGCTTGGTGGAGATCGGCGCCGTCAAACGGCAGTCTATCGCCAAGACGCTTCCGTCCGGAGGTATTGGTGGGACGGTGAGCAAGGAGCACGAGTTCGGTGTGGGACCGGCGCCCAACAGCCTCTTTCCCATCGGCGGCGACTTTATTACCCAAACCGCGAGCCTGAATGTCTCCTGGGAATTGGACCTGTTCGGACGACTGGCTCTGCAGCGAAAGATCGCCTCCGCCACCGCCGCCGCCGACCGCTTTAATGTGGAGGGCGCACTGGCCAGCCTAGCCGCCAATGTCGCCTCCGACTACTTCCAGGCCACAGGACTGCAAATCCAGATCGAGGACGCGCAGGATACGGTGCGGATCGACAAGGGGTTGACCCAGATCGCCCAAGAGAAGGCAGATCGCGGTTTGGGGGCCCTTTCCGACGCCGATCGCGTCGCAGGTGACGAAGCTCAAGCCGAAGCTCGGGTGGCGGATCTTAAGGCCCAGCTACACACGGTCCGACGCCAACTTTTGGTCTTGATCGGCAAGGGAACAGATCCCGTGACCGAGGTACCCGTGAGCGACAAGACTGATGAGGCGCCCGCCGCACCCACTGCGGCGCCTGGAGAACTCCTTGAGCGCCGCCCTGACGTGCGTGAGGCGGAGGCGCGGTTTCGCGCCCAGCGCTTCAACGCCCGGCTCGCCCATCTGGCGATATTCCCGACCTTCACCCTGCAGCCGAACGCTGGCATCACACGCACGGTCACGCCCAGCGTGGGCTTCATCCCGCCGGCCACGCTGTTCCCGGAATCTCTGGCGTCGACCATCGGGTTCTGGACCCTCGCCGGCGGCATATCCCAGCCGGTCCTCGATATTCCTCGTCTGATGTTCGCCGCTCATGCCGAGGATGCCCGCACGCGGGAAGACCTTATCGCTTACGAGAAGACCGTTCAGACCGCCTATGGTGAGGCAGAGAATGCGCTCGTCAGCCTCGACTCCGCCCATCGCGCCGTGGTCGTGCTAACCGCCGGCGAAGCCAAGGCGCGGTTCGCTTATGACGCAGCCGAGCGCCGTTACAGCATGGGCCTGGACGACCTCACCTCCGCACTGACGGCCCAGCAGAGCTGGCGTGCGACCCGCCTTGCCTTGACCACCGAGCGCGTACAGTCCCTGGAGCGCGCCGTGGACGCCTATAAGGCCATGGGGGGTGGCTGGACCTACACGGCGACGAGCCCCCGGAGATCCTCATGACCTGCGCCCGATCCCCCAAGGACCTGGCTATGTCCATCGCAACCCTGCTGATCGCGGGTCTGGGCCTTGCCGCTTGCCAACCCAAGGCCAAGTCCGATTCCGCCCAGGCTCAAGCCCGGACGGAGAGCGTCGTCGTGGTCGGGCCTCACCAGATGGAAGGGGGACTTACAGCCTCAGGCCCTCTCGTGCCCTGGCAAGAAGTGGATATCTTCCCGCAGCTGACGACCTACCGGGTGATCAGGATTCTTGCTGACGAAGGCGATCAGGTGAAATCCGGACAGGCCGTCGCCGAGCTCGACGACACCCTGCTGCGCGAGCAGGTCGCCCAGGCCGAGGCCCTGGCCAAACAGCAGGATGTTCTGGCGCAACGCGCGGAGGAGGAGGCGAACCGCGTCAAGGGCCTGGATAAGGCCGGTATCCTGGCTCAGGAACAGATTGACGAGCGCCGGTTCTCCGCCCAGTCGGCGCGGGCTCAGGCGAAGGCGCAGCAGGCGGCCGCGGCGGACATGCGCAATCGTGAGGCGATGATGGCCGTGCGCACTCCCTATGCCGGCCTTATCTACGAGCGCAACGTCAATGTGGGCGATCTGGGCGGAGGCGCCACGCCCTGGTTCCGTATCGCCCGGGATGGCAAGATCGAATTGGCCGCCGATGTCAGCTCCGAGTCATTGGACAAGATCCACGCCGGCGATAAAGTGGACGTCACCCTGGCCGACGGGACAACGGTTGAGGGCTCTGTCCGGCTGGTGAGTCCGGGCGTCGATCCCAATACTCGCCTGGGCCGCGTGCGCGTCAGTCTGCCTGTTCGGGCCGATATTCGCGCCGGAGGCTTCGCCAAGGGCAGATTTATGGGAATGGCGCGCACGACCCTCGCGGTTCCTGAGACGGCGGTTCGCTATGATGCGGACGGCGCCTCGGTCATGGTGGTGGGGCCTGACGACCGCCTGGCCCGGGTCCCGGTCACCACCGGACAGCGGGCTCAAGGCTATGTCGAGCTGTTGAGCGGTCCGCCTGCCGGGGCTCGCGTGGTGGAACGGGCGGCGGCCATGCTGTCGGCGGGCGACATGGTCAAGCCGGTGAGCGGGTCATGAACGGGCCTTTGACGCCCCCCACATCCTCGCGCGGCGGCTTCCGGGTCTCCGAATGGGCGATCCGCAACCCGATTCCGGTCTCGGTGATCTTTATCGCGGCGGTGCTGGCGGGCCTCATCGCCTATTTCACCCTGCCGATCAAAAACTATCCGAACATCGAGTTTCCAGCGGTCCTGATCGATGTGACGCGCAGCGGCGCGGCCCCGGCGGAGATGGAGACGCAGGTCACCCGGCCGGTGGAGAACGCCCTGTCGGGCCTCTCTGACGTGGAGACCCTTGGCTCGACGGTAACCCAGGGCGACTCAACCACGATCATCCAGTTCCACCTGGGAACAAATATCCAGAAGATCACGGACGACGTCCGCTCCAAAATCGACCAGGTGCGCAATACCCTGCCGCGCGACATCGATCCGCCGATCATTCAGCGCCTGGACGTCGATTCCCAGCCGATCGTCACCTATGCTGTGTCCGCTCCCTCCATGTCCGAGAGCCAGCTCTCCTGGTTCATCGACAACACCATCTCGCGCGATCTCCAGGCCGAACCGGGGGTCTCCAAGATCAATCGCCTTGGCGGCGTCGACCGAGAGATCAATGTCCTCGTCGATCCGGACCGGCTGGCGGCGCACAATCTCACCGCCGCTCAGGTCCAGGCGGCTCTGGCCACGGCCGACGTGGACATTCCCGGCGGCAGGGTCAGCATCGGCGGGCGCGAGCAGACGCTGCGGGTTCTCGGCGCTGCTCCGAACGTGGAGAAGATCCGCAATCTCGTCATTCCCACCGGAACCGGCCAGTTCGTCCGCCTGTCTGACGTGGCTGATGTGGGCGACGGGACAGCCGAACCGCGCGGCTTTGCTCTCCTCGACGGCAAACCGGTGGTGGGGTTCGAGGTAAGCAAGACCAAGAACGCCAGCGAGGTCTCAACTGAAGACAATGTCGACAAGGAGATCGTGCATCTTGAGGCGACCTATCCGGGCGTCCATGTGCACAAGATCGTCTCGCGGGTCGCCTATACCCGGGCCGCCTTCCTGGCCACCGCCCATACCCTGCTCGAGGGCATGTTGCTGGCCGCCCTGGTGGTGTGGCTGTTCCTGCGCGACTGGCGCGCCACTGTGGTCACTGCCGTGGCCATGCCGGTTTCCCTAGTCCCGACCTTCGCCCTGATGAGTCTCCTGGGCTTCAGCCTCAACGTGGTCACTCTCCTGGGCTTGACGCTGGTCATCGGCATCCTGGTCGATGACGCCATCGTTGAGATTGAGAATATCGAAAAGCGCGTTCACCTCGGTCTTCGGCCGTTTCAGGCCGCCGTGGAAGGCGCCGATCAGATCGGATTGGCGGTCGTGGCCACCACCTTCTCCATCGTTGCGGTGTTCCTGCCCGTCGCATTCATGCCTGGAATTCCCGGGCAGTTCTTCCGCGAGTTCGGCATCACAGTATCGATCGCGGTGCTGTTCTCGCTGGTTACGGCGCGCCTTCTCACGCCCCTGATGGCGGCCTACTTCCTGCAGCCCAAGCCGGCCAAGCCGCCTCTCGCCCTGCCGCGCTTCTATACGGTTCCGCTGGGCTGGGCTCTGGACCACAAGTGGAAGGCCGCCGTGATCGGCCTCGTGGTCTTCCTTGCCTCTATGGCCCTCTTCATTCCGTTGAAGAAGGGCGTGCAACCCGACGACAACCCCGACTACTACTATGTGAATATCGAGGGCCCGCCCGGCGCGACCCTTACCGATATGCGTCGCACCGTGGCGCAGGTGGATGCTCTGCTGGCGAGGCAGCCCGAGACGGCGCACGTCTTCGCTCAGGTGGGTGGGGGGGGCATATCCAGCGGCCCCCAGGGGATCACCAATTCCAACGGGGTCAATAACGGCGCCGTGGTGGCGGTGCTCAAACCGGGGCCGCGCCCGAGTGTGGGGCAGATTCGCGATCGACTGCGCGACGCCCTGCGCGCCATTCCCGACGCGCGTCTGTCCTTCGACATCTCCGGTTTCGGATCAAGCGGTGTACAGATCGTGCTGACGAGCGAGTCGGGCGAGGGCCTTGAAGGCGCCGCTCGCGAACTGCAACGCGAGATGCGCAGCGTCCCCGGCGTGGCTGACCCGAGGCCGGGCAACCCGCCCAGCGCCCCCGAGTTGGTGGTGCGGCCCAAGGCTGACGAGGCCGCGCGTCTTGGGGTTTCCTCGACTGCGATAGCTGACGCCGTTCGCATCGCCACCCTGGGCGATATCGACGCCAACGTGTCCAAGCTCGACGAGGGCGAGAGGCGGATCCCGGTGCGCGTGCGCTTCCCCGTCCAGGATCGCTCCAATCTCTCGGTCCTGCGCAACATGCGCATCCCTACACTGGGCGGCGGGTCAACGACCCTGGACAGTGTCGCGGAACTCTCCTTTCAGGCCGGACCGGCGGAGATCGATCGTTTCGATCGCAAGCGTAACCTTAGCGTGCTGGCTGACGTGACTGGCGACACCCAGGTCGGGGACGCGCTCAACACCATCTACAAACTGCCGATCCTCAAGCACCTGCCTCCAGGGGTCGCCCTGGCCACCGAGGGCCAGGAGCAGGCCTATGCTGAGCTTTTCACCGGCTTCGCCGTGGCGATCTTTTCGGCGATCGGCCTCGTCTATGCGGTCATGGTCCTGTTGTTCGGCAGCTTCTTCAAACCGCTGATCATCCTCTCGGCCCTACCCACCGCCATCGGCGGCGCTCTGTTTGGCCTGCTGGTGCTCGACATGTCGTTGTCCATCCCCTCACTAATCGGATTCCTCATGCTCATGGGGTTGGCGGCGAAGAACTCGATCCTGCTGGTGGAGTTCGCCATCGAGCGCGAACGCGAGGGCGCGAGCCAGCGCGCAGCCCTTTGGGAAGCTTGTCGTGAGCGGGCCCGGCCGATCGTCATGACTACCCTTGCCATGGGCGCGGGCATGCTGCCGACTGCCTTGGCGCTCGGCACCGGCTCGGCCTTCCGTCAGCCGATGGCTGTGGCTGTGATCGGCGGGCTGATGACCTCGACCGTGCTGTCCTTGATCCTGGTGCCGGTCGTCTATGAAATCATAGATGACTTCGAGGCTTGGCTGACGCCGCGCCTGGCGCGCCTCATTACCCCGGCCGAGGCGCCCGCTCCAACCGGCGCCGTCGCGAGGTCGTCCCCGCCCGCTCCCGCGGCCCAACCCGCCCTTGGCGCTCCGGTGGGCGAACCGGCGGAATAGGCGGGCTCACCCCCGTTCGTCCGCACGCTTCGGAGGCAGGCTCTATACTTGAGGGTGGCGAGCACGATTCAGCCTTTTGCCGATCGCGGCAAAAAGCATCGTGTTCTAGGTCAGCGCGGACAGGTCCCTCGCCGCACGTTCGCCGGAGCGGATAGCCCCGTCAATATATCCGACCCACGCCTCGGCGGTCTCGGTCCCAGCCCAGTAGATGCGGCCAACGGGATCGCGCAAGGCCGGGCCAAACGCGGTCATGACGCCGGGCCCTGAAACCGAAACGTAGCCGCCGCGATGGAGGGGCGCGCGCGTCCACACCTCCTCCAGATAGTCGACTGGAGTCCGCGCGGTGTCGCCGAAATACGCGGCGATATCCTGCAGGACTTTGGCCCGACGTTCGCTCGCGGGGCGATCCGCCCAGCGTTGCGCCGGCCCGCCGTCGAAAAAGCCGACCAGCCCGCCATGCGAGGCGTCGCGGGGAGAATGGTGAAACAACGGACCAAACTCGGTGAGGTCGGACAGGACGAGACCGGTAAACCCCTGGTCGCGCCAGAAGGGACGCGCATAAGCGATGTGGACCTTGATCACACAGCCCAGCGGCATTCGCTGGGTTAGGCCGTCACGCAGGGCCGGCACGGGTGGGCTGTATTGGATGCGGCCTGCCAGGGCGGGGGCGCGGTGACCAGGGCATAGCGTCCGCGCCAGAGGCCGTTCGAGGCGGCGACCGTGACGCCGGTTTCGTTCTGAGCGATTGACGCGACCGGAGCGTTCAGAACAACCGCCGGGCCGAGCTCGGCCGCCATCCTGGCCGCCAGGCGCCAGACGCCGTCATCGAACAAGGCGTCCTGCGCGCCGCCTCGAGTGGAGATCAAGGGTTCGAACCCGCCCGCCGCGCTGGCATAGGCCATGAAGCAGAGCGCCGAGGCCTGGCTCGCCTCGGCGGAGAGCAGGGCGCGGGAGAGCAGTCGCATGGCTGAGCGCACCGCTGGAGTCCGCGTGTTGGCGACGATCCAGGATTCCAGGGTCTGGGCGTCCAATTCGTCAGCATGGACCGACTCCCAGGGGCGCAGCACGGAGATGGTTGCGGCCAAGGCATCGATCCTGCCGACGGTGGCGGCGAACTCGGCCAGGGCCTCGGGATCCAGACCTGGCGTTTCGCCCTGATAGGTCACGCGGCGCCCGGCGATGTCGGCAATGTTGAGGCCGGTGGCGAATTGGGGATAGGTGTCGACGCCGAGCCCCCGGGAAAGGGTCAGGAGCCGGCTCTGGCTTGGTCCGACCCATTGCCCTCCCAGATCGACGACCTCGCCGGCGATCCGTCCGGCCTTGGTGCGGCCGCCGACCCGATCATCGGCCTCCAGAACGATGACGCTGCGGCCTGCCGCTCGCAGTCGTCGCGCCGCGGTCAGACCGGCGAATCCCGCTCCGACGATCACCACATCCACATTCGGAGAGGCGCGTTGGGCCGCCGCCGGCAAAGCCGCCAATCCCGCGATTCCGGCGCCCAGGGCGGGCGCCGCCCGGCGCGAGGGTCCATCGCCCGACTGGTCTCCACGATTGCTCATCAGCCGGAACTCCCCTACCTACCGTACATGTACGACGCGCATCATTCGTACTTGTACGAAGAGATGCGTCAGGCAAAATCGTACAAGTACGGAAAACGTTGCCGCATGACCAGAATCGCAAAACGCCGCACGCGACTGACGCCTGAGGAGGGTCGCTCTCGCATCCTGGCGGCTGCTCAAGAGTTGTTCGAAGCCGGCGGCGTCCCGGCGCTCAGTATTCGCGCCATAACGGCGCGCGCGGGCATGCCCGCGATGACGCTCTATGGTTATTTCCCGAGCAAGACGGCCCTGGTGCGGGCGCTCTGGTCGCACGCCTTCGCGCCTCTGTTCTTGGAGATGGAGGCCGCCGAGTCCGCCGAGGCCGATCCGAAGGCGCGTCTGAAGAGGGTCGCCCAGGCCCTCGTCGACTACTGGGTCAGATTCCCCGATCGGTACCGAATCGTCTTCCTCATCAAGGATCGCCGGGAGCGCGAAGGCGATGCTTGGTTCATCGAGGAGACGGATGTAGTGGCGGAGTATTCACGCTTCGCGCCCCTGATCGCGGCGGCCCGCGGGGACCCTGACGGGGATTATCTGCGCGAAGGCGAGGCTCTGCTGTGCGCTCTCACAGGCATCGTGCACATGCTCGTCACAGTGAGCGAATACCCCTGGGCCAGGAGCGAGGCCTATGTGGACCTGATTGTTCGGGCGTTCTGCTGATCCCGACTAGGAGCTGTGGACTCTTAGGATTCCGGATTTCAGCG
>JAKBBV010000098.1 GCA_021808285.1 Pseudomonadota bacterium
GTGGGCCGCCGGCGTCATAGGGCCGGCCGGCGTGCCATGAAACTGGCTGATCCCCTGGAACAGGTAGGCGTGCAGCTCGTCCGAGGTCCAAGGCGAGGGCGAGGGGTTGGCTGCAGTGAGCGGCGGCGCAAACCAGCCGTCGACAGAGGCGCCGCTGTAGCGTGCGGCGCCGCCCCGCTCTGCGCCCAGAAGGTTGCGAGGTGAGTGACAGGCCGAGCAGTGGTCGAGCGCCTCAGCCAAATACGCCCCACGGTTCCATTGCGCGTCATGGGCGGGCGAGGGCTCGAAGCGCCCGGGCCGGAAGAACAGCAGCTTCCATCCCGCCTGCAGCGCCCGGATGCCCAGCGGCGGGATCAGCGCGTTGGGCTGGGCCGGCGCGTGGACCGGCTTCTGCGACATGATGAAGGCGTAGATCGCGTCGACGTCATCGTCGCTTATCTTGGTGAAATGGTCGTAGGGGAAGGCCGGAAAGAGGTGTGAGCCGTCGCGTGCGACGCCCTCATGCATCGCCCGCCGGAATGCATCCTTCGACCAGGCGCCGATACCCGTCTCCCGGTCTGGCGAGATATTGGTGGAGTAGATCGTCCCGAAAGCCGACTTCATGGCGTAGCCGCCCCCGAGGGGCTGGCCGCCCGGCACGGTGTGACAGGTGGAGCAGTATCCGGCCGCTGCCAACGTCGCGCCCCGCGCAACGACATCCGGCGCGAAACTCGACGGCGCGGGAGTTGCTACCTCTGGAAGCGCGGGCTGCCAGGCGAAGGCGGCGAAGCCCGCAAGACCAGCCAGTCCCAGGGCGACCGCCCCGGCAGCCAGGCGCCTGAACAGACGCCGCCGCGCGGTCCGCTTCTCGTCGAAGGATGATGTCACCGCGCGTGCCAAATCGAACGATCCTCAAAACGAGCGCGCCGCACCGGGGCAGGCGAGTTGCTCGAGCGGCGGGGTCTGGTGAGCTATTCCCGTCGCTACCAAGGGGAGGCTACCGGGAAGGTAGAGCGCCTGAAATGTCGAATAGGCGGCGATTTCAGACGTAGCGTGGCTCAAGTCCAGGTCGAAAAGTGAGCGAGCCAACGTGTGTGGGCCGCGGAGCAAATGCATGCGCGGACCTCCGCCGCAGGCCCAGACCGGGATCCAGCCTACGGCGGGGTAGATGGTGTCAGTGCGCCAGGTCCCAGGCGGCCTCGAAGCTGCTCTGGGACGCCACGTCGCGCTGCGGCCGTCCGTCGGTGGCGAGCGTGCTCTGACCGCCCATGACGCCGATCGGGTCTTGGGATTGCACTTGAGAGCCGTCGTGTTGGTCGATGCGGTCTTGCTTCATCATAAGCTCCTATAAGGTTTGAGTGGGTGGAAGGCTGGCGGCCGCAACGTTTGGGGCCGTGTTCACGGATCAAACTCTACTCGGCCAACCGATCGTCTCAAATGTTATATATACGGTTATTTAGGACATAGACTTTGCTGTAGCGCCCTCAGGCTCGGGGGGCAACCGCGCGCAGGCGGCAGTTCAGCCGCTCCTCGATCGGATCACCGCGGCGCGGCCGGCCCGGGTGACCGAGGCCAAACCGGCTAGCGGCCCGCCGACGGCAGGGCCGCGAGGAAGTCCGAGGTGGTCAGGATCGCGTGGGCGAAGGTCGGTCCGTTGAGCTGGTGGGCCGCGTGCATGTGCTCATCGCTGAAGGCGGCTGTCGCGTCGCGAACCAGGGTCACATGGTAGCCGAACTCCATAGCGAAACGCCCGGTCGACTCGATGCACGTGTTGGCGAGCAGGCCGATGACGATGACGTGGGTCACGCCGTGCTGCTTGAGCTGGAAGTCGAGGTCCGTGTTGGCGAAGCCGCTCTGGGCCCAGTGTTCCTTGATGATGATGTCGCCCGGTTGCGGCGTGAAGTCGGGGTGCCATTCGCCGCCCCAGGTGTCCTTCGCGAAGGGCTGGAGTTGTTGCACCTGGCGCTGGCTGGGGTTCACATGGTCCCAGCCTTCGTAGTCGCCCGGTTCCCAACGGCGATGCGGTACGAAGAACACCTTGATGCCGGCCGACCGGGCGCCGGCCGCGGCCGTGCGAAGGTGATCGAGCAAGCCGACCTCCTCGGCGACGCCCTGCACCATCGGCCAGATCTTTCCGCCTTCGGACAGGAAATCGTTGTAGGGATCGACCAGAAGCAGCGCCGTGCGGCGCGGCTCGTACTGATGCTCCCACATGGAAGCCTCCTGAAAGACGGCGGCGGCGACAAACCGCCATGATTGGATTGGGAATATCCAGACGCGCCGGTGTCCCCTGGCTGGGGCCAGGGGACTTGCTCGGGGCTAGTGCTGGACGTGCTCGTTCAGCTTGGCGACCAGGGCGTCGCCGAAGGCTGGGGCGGACATCGGCTGTTGGCCGGTGATCAGCTCGCGGTCAACCACCACGTTGGGGTGCCAGTTGGCGATGGTCTCGACGCGGGCGCCGGCCTCCGCCAGGGCATTGACGGGGTAGTATTGGACGTTGCCGCCCAGGCCGCTGGGGCCTTCCAGCGCCTGCTCCTCGCCCGTCGCGAAGACCGTCAGGCGGTAGCCCGCGTAGGGCCAGCCGGCATTGAGCGAGCTCGCCTTGCCATCGCCGGCGATCATCGAGGCGATGAAGGCGTCAGGGTCCGGCAGGGCGGAGAGCAGCACGATCGGGCCGTGGCAGACGATGCCGGTCGGGCGGGCGGTATCGTGAAAGCTGGTCAGGATCTTGCCGAGGTTCTTGTCCTTCAGCAGGTCGGCCATTGGAGCGTGGCCGCCCGGAATGAACAGGCCGACGTAGGCGTCCGTGCCTTCGGCGACGACCGACGCCAGGGTCCTGGGATGATCCAACGCCGCCAGGCCTTCGGCGAATTTGAGCGCATCGGCGCGGGCCGCATCGTCGCCGCCGAAGAACATGGCGTTGTTGGAGTTCACGTCCATCACCGGACGGTCGCCCTTGGGGTTGGCGAGCACGGGTTCGAAGCCGGCCTCGACCAGCTTGCGATAGGGGACGACGAACTCGTTCAGATAGTAGCCGGTCGAGTAGGTCTTGCCGTCCTTCAAGTCGAGCGCGGTGGCGCTGGACATCACGACGAGAACTTTACCTTTGGACATGGGAGTCACCTTTCCTAGGGCGTGCGCTATCGCGCCGCCGATCTTGCTGAAGAACATGGGATTTTCTTTCGGATGAAGGACGCCGCCGGTCAGGCGGCGCCTTTAGTCACCGGTCACGCGACGTGGTAGCGCGGGGCGGGTTTCGGGTTGCGGAACTTGGCGCCCATCTCACGACGCTCCTGTTCCCAGCGGGTCCAGGCCTCCGCTTCGTGGAGGGCCGGGATGGTCACCAGCTCGCCGGCATCGAAGCCGGCCAGGGCCGCGTCAACCAGGTCTTCCGCCCGCATGGTGGTGTCGGAGGTCTTCTGCGGCGCGTAGCCGGCGACGTCCCAGAACTCCGTCGCGGTGGCGGCGGGAAGCACGGTCTGGATGCGCACGCCCTTCTCCGCCAGGTCCTTCTGCAGCGAATGGCCGAAGCTCAGAACGTAGGACTTGGACGCGCTGTAGACGCCGTTCAGGTTTTCCACCGCGATGGCCACCGCCGAGGAGATGTTGATGATGGCGCCCTTGCCGCGGGCCACGAAGGCGGGGGCGGCGGCGTAGGTCAGGCGGGTCAGGGCAGTGATGTTCACATCGATCATCGCTTCCATCTTGTCGACGTCGGCCTGAAGGATCGAGGCGACCGAACCGACGCCGGCGTTGTTGACCAGCATGGTGATGCTCGGATCGCTGCGGAGCACGGCCTCGACCTTGGCCATACCGGCGGAATCGCTGAGGTCTGCGGCCAGCGCGGTGACCTGCACGCCGTTTGAGGCGCTCAGGTGGTCGGCGGCGGGGTTATCCAGCCGTCCACCCCCGGCGTCCTCGAATTCATGCGCGACGCCCCCAAGCGCCACCGGCGGATTGCGGCGGTGTGCACCGGCGCCTTTGTCTTGGCCGAGGCGGGCCTGCTGGATGGGCGACGCGCCACCACGCACTGGATGTATGCCCGCCAACTCCAGAAGACCTACCCGAAGGCGCAGTTGGACGAGGACCGCATCTTCATCAACGACGGGCCAATCTGGACCTCGGCCGGCA
>JAKBBV010000099.1 GCA_021808285.1 Pseudomonadota bacterium
CTGCAGGTGCGGCTGGCGCTGCAGGGGCGGCTGGGGCTGCAGGTGCGGCTGGGGCGGGACTGGGAACCTTGGGGGCGGTTGCAGGGGGCGTTGCAGGAGCCGCGGGAGCTGCCCTGGGAGCCACTGCGGCCGCAGGCGGATTCAGCTCCAAGCCAGCGTCAGGCGGCTGATCCAGATCTATTCCGAATATTTTGAAGCCTTTCGCGTTCAACCCGCGATCTTTGCCGGCTGCGACGGAGGTCGCGGTCGGCTTTTGTTTGGTGCTCGCCTTCAGCCTGCTCGGAAGCTCCCGCGCCAGCCCCCTTGCTCTCACGCTTGTCGAGTCGTCAGGCCTGCCAGCTTTGGGCTTAGGTCTTTGGGGCCTTTGGGAAGGCCGCGCGGCTGGAACGCGCAAATTCGCCCTGTTCATATTGGCGGCTGCAGCCGTTCTGCCCCTTATTCAGCTCGTGCCCCTGCCTGTTGAGGTGTGGGCGAGTCTTCCAGGACGCGCGGTCGAGCTGGCTATTCTCAAGGCCGCAGGCGTCCAGCCCGGACCGATGCCGCTAAGCCTCACTCCGGACGCCACGCTTCATAGCCTTCTGGCTCTCATTCCCGCAGCGGCGGTGTTTGTCGCCAGTTTGGGCCTGTCGATAGGCGCGCGCACCCGTCTCGCCTGGCTGATCATCGCCTTTGGGGGCATCAACATCGCCATCTCGCTGCTGCAGACCGCCGGGGGGCCGTTCAGCCCTCTGGAGTTCTACAACCGCGACCTCGTCGGTTCGACCCTGGGCCTGTTCGCCAATCCCGACCATGAGGCCGACTTTCTGGCTTGCGCCATACCCCTCGCCATCGCCGTAAGTCACTCACGTTCAGCACGCCATAGAGGCGGCGCAAGCGTCCAGCTTGAGCCGGCCTGGCTCATCGTCCCTGCCCTGGTCATGGGCGTCTTCATCACCAGATCCCGCGCCGGCCTGATCCTGGCCGCCATGGGTCTTGCTGGGGCATTGGCGCTGCGGCCTGCGCGACGAAGGCGAACGACGAGCCTCGAGCCTCGCGCCGTCGTGCTGGTGGCTGCGGTCGGAGCGCTGATCGTCGTCGCCTTGCTCGCGGACCGGATACCGGCCCTCGCCCGTTTCCACGACCAAGGCGCCGACCTGCGGTTCACCTCGCTGCCCTACACCTTTGCCGCAATCCGGCGCTTCTGGCCGGCGGGCGCCGGCTTTGGATCCTTTGTGCCCGTATTCCAGATGTTCGAACCGGCGAGCCTCGTCGATGGCGTCTATTTCAATCGGGCGCACGATGATTTTCTCGAAATTCTGGTCGAGGGCGGTGTGGCGTCCCTGCTCATTCTCATCGCCTTCCTTGTCTGGTTCGCGCGGGAGGCGTGGAGCGTCTGGCGCGGCGCCAGCGATGCGCGTTCCAGCCCCCTCGCCCGGGCCGGGACGCTCGTCGTGCTCATGATCCTGGTGCATTCCAGCGTCGATTATCCGATCCGTGAAGGCGCCATCGCCTGCCTGTTCGCCCTCGCCTGCGCGCTGCTTGTGCCGTCTTCAGAGCTCCCGGCAGCCTCCAGAATGCCCGGCGCCGCCTAAGTCGCCGAATCCGATCCTGAGCGCGTCGCCGAAGGGCCTTCCGCGCCGCGTCCTCGCCGCTATGATCACGGGCAATAGCGTTAAACCCGGGAGAACGCGCCATGGACATCCACCTCGTCGCCGAAGGCTTCGCCTTTCCTGAAGGCCCCATCGCCATGGCCGATGGCTCGGTGATCCTGACCGAGATCGAGGCGGGGGTCCTGACCCGCGTCACGCCCGACGGCAAGAAGACCACCGTGGCCCACACCGGCGGCGGCCCCAACGGCGCGGCCATCGGGCCGGACGGCGCCGTCTGGGTCACCAATAACGGCGCCTCCTTCGAGTTCCAGAAGGTCAACGGCCTCAACATTCCGGGCCCCACACCGGCCGCCCACACCGGCGGTTCGATCCAGCGGGTGGATATCGCCACCGGCAAGGTGGAGACGGTCTATGAGGCCTGCGAGGGCCGGCGCCTGGTCGGGCCCAACGACATCGTCTTCGACAGGCAAGGCGGCTTCTGGTTCAGCGACCATGGCTGCTCCACGCCCGAGGGCCGCAAGTTCGGCGGCCTCTATTACGCCCGCACGGATGGCAGCCTGATCCGCCGCGCCCGCGATCATCTGATCTCGCCCAACGGGGTCGGCCTCTCGCCGGACGAAAAGGTGGTCTATCTGGCCGACACCCAGATGGGCCGGCTCTGGGCCTTCGATGTCGCCGCGCCGGGGGAACTGGCCCCGCCGGAGGGCTTCGCGCCAGGACGGGTGATCTGCAATCTGCCGGGCTACCAACTCCTCGACAGCCTGGCGGTGGAGGCCGGCGGCAAGGTGTGCGTGGCCACCATCATCAATGGCGGGATCACCGCCTTCGATCCCGACGGATCCACAGAGCACTTCCCCTTCCCCGATCTGGTGACCACCAATATCTGCTTCGGCGGCGCCGACATGCGCGACGCCTGGGTCACCTGCTCGGCCACGGGCAAGCTCTTCAAATGCCGCTGGCCGCGTCCGGGGCTGAGGCTGAACTTCAACGCCTGAGCGGCGCCTCGGGGGCTATTCGGCCTCGACCACCCCCACGCGCCAGGCCGCGCCTCCCTGTCGCAGGCGGAAGCGGAAATACACCAGGGCGCCGACGAACAGGGCCGCCAGGATGAGGATCGAGGGGCGTCCCGCGGCCGGGTCCAAGAGGTCGGCGATCACCGCCAGCACCGTCACCGCGACGCCGAAGATCGGCACGGCGGGGTGCAGAGGCGCGCGATAGTCCTTGCCGGTGCGGCCCGTGCGCCGGCCCACGAAGATGGCCAGAGAGATCAAGAGATAGTCCGCCACATTGCCGGAGATCAGGATCAGAACCGCACGCTCGCCCGCCAGGCACATGGCGGCCGAGGCGGCGGTGAGGATGAGACAGGCAAGCATGGGGCTGCGCAGGCGCGGGGTGAGCTGGCCGAGGAGACGGCTCACCGGGGCCGGCCACAACCCATCGCGCCCCGTGGCGTAGAGATAGCGGCTATAGGCCATGAGCGCCGCCGCCAGGCTGTTGAAGATGGCCAGACTCACGCCGAAGCTGACCACGGCGGTCACGGTCGGCCCGGCCCTCTGGGCGAGAAAGGCGGCGAAGGGCGCCTCGGCTCCAAGAACCCGCGCCGGGTCGTCCAGGCTCATCAGCATGAGGATCATGGGCGTGGCGATGCTGATGGCCGCCAGGGCCGCGATCCGCGCGATCAGGCGGCCGATCTTGCGCCGCGCTTCATGCATCTCCTCGGCGAAATAGAGCGCCCAGCTCGCCCCGCCACAGGCCCACATGCCCGAGACCGTGGCCAGGCCGATGACGAAGAGACTAGGGACGGTCAGGGCGCCGCCGCTCAGCATCACCGGGTGGGCGAGAAGTTGCGGCAGCGAGCGCACAGGGTGGGCGAGGGCATATCCCGTGACGACGAGCAGGGACACGACCTCGATCGCCAGGAAGACCCCGGTGACCAGGGCCCCGCGCTTGATATCCAGGATCGAGATGACCGCCCCTCCCACGAGCCCGGCGAAGGCCACGGCCAGATAGGGGGCGCCAGGGATCAGCACGCGGACGAAATCCGCCAGGCCGAGCGCGGCGATGGCCACCTGCCCCACGGCGATGGGCAGCATCAGCACCACATAGGGAAAGGCCGTCTGGGGCCCCAGCAGGGCCGTGAGGCTGGGATAGACCCCGCCGGCGCCAGGGAAGGCCGCCCCCACCTCGGCATAGAGCAGACCCAGAATCGCCGCCGCCACGCCGCCCAGCAGAAAGGCGATGGCCGCGCCCGTCCCGGCGATGTGCAGCACCACATCCCCGCCCACATAGACCGAGAAGGCCGGCGACAGGGCCGAAAAGGCCAGGAAGGCCACGCCCAGGGGGCTCAGGACCCGATGCAGGGCGGTGGGGGCGGTATCGACCTCGTGCATGGATCGAGCTTTCCGGGCGGCCGGCGGCGAAGTCAATCGGGAGGCGGCGACGGGCGCCATC
>JAKBBV010000049.1 GCA_021808285.1 Pseudomonadota bacterium
GGGCCTGGGGGTCAGGACGTCAGGGGTGACGCCCAGCATGATCTTCCAGAAGCCCTTGCGCCCCAGGATCTGGCTCACCGGTTCACGTCGGAGGCGACGGGCGAGATAGGCCTCGAGGAGTTCGGCCTGAGCGGGGCTGATGTCGCGGTGCGGATCGGTGAGGATATCCGTCCGCGTGGCTCCCGTGGCCGCCTCCACAAGGAGGCGCGCATCTATCGCCGGGCTATCGACGCCCGCATCCTGGAGTCGTCGACGCGCCTCGCTCCAGGCCGTGACCAGAGTGGGGATGACTATTCCGCCGCTTGAAGCGGGGCGCTCGGCGCCTTGGGGCCGCGCTCCGCATCGAGTTCGGCAGCCCGCGCCTCGACCAACCCGACGATATGGTCGATCATGCCCTCGTTGTCCTGCTTATGGTCGGGTTTGCCGGCCATATAGACCATGCCCGCGCCCTTGCCGCCGCCGGTGAAGCCGAGATCGGTCATCAGCGCCTCGCCCGGTCCGTTGACCACGCAGCCGATGATCGAGAGGCTCATGGGCGTGGAGATGTGCTTCAGGCGCTCCTCCAGAGCCGCCACCGTGTCGATGACATTGAAGCCCTGCCGCGCGCAGGACGGACAGGCGATGATATTGACGCCGCGATGGCGAAGCCCCAGCGACTTGAGGATATCGAACCCGACCTTGATCTCCTCCACAGGATCGGCCGCCAGCGAAACGCGGATGGTGTCTCCGATCCCGGCCCAGAGCAGGCTGCCCAGGCCGATGGATGACTTGATCGTTCCCGTGCGGGTCGGTCCGGCCTCGGTGACGCCCAAGTGCAGCGGGCAATCGATGGCTTCCGCCAGCATCTGATAGGCGGCCACGGTCATGAACACGTCCGAGGCCTTCACGCTGATCTTGAACTCATGAAAGTCGTGGTCCTGCAGAATGCGCGCATGGTTCAGCGCGCTCTCGACCATGGCGTCGGGACAAGGTTCGCCGTATTTTTCCAGCAGCTCCCGCTCCAGCGAGCCGGCATTGACGCCGATCCGCATGGAACAGCCGTGATCGCGCGCCGCCTGGATGACATCCCTGACCCGCGCCGCCGAGCCGATATTGCCTGGGTTGATCCGCAGGCACGCCGCGCCCGCCTTGGCCGCCTCGATCCCGCGCTTGTAGTGAAAATGGATATCGGCCACGAGCGGAACCTTGGCCGCCTTGGCGATGGTCTTGAAGGCCGCCGTGGCGTCCTCGTCAGGACACGACACCCGCACGATGTCGGCGCCCGCCTCCTCGAGGCGACGAATCTGATCGATGGTGGCCTTGGCGTCGCCGGTCACCGTATTGGTCATGGACTGCACGGTGATAGGGGCGTCGCCGCCGACAGGCACGGCGCCGACATGAATCTGTCGAGAGCGCCGACGCTGGATCATGCGCCAGGGCCGGACATGGGTGTGATCGCGTTCGGTCATGACTATCAGAATAAGGCCTCTTTCCCGCAGTCCCAAGACCCTGTTGCATTTGGGCTGACAAAGCGTCCGCGTCTCGGCGACGGCTTACCCGGGTCTCTCCTCAATCAGAGGCGGCATTATTGCATCAGGCGTGCGAGCGGCGACCGCCCCTCGGGAAGGGCGCCCTTGGCGTAGCCTCCGACAAAGGCCTCCACCGCGCCGGGCGAATCCACATCGACGCTCAAGCCTTCGGCCTTTGGCGCCCGCCACGCCTCGCCCGGCTGGAGTTCCTGGGCGAAGACAATGCCGCCGGACGCGTCGCGCACGATCACCGTCACGGGAGCCTTGGCCTGGAGCACAAGACCGTCCACGCCATCGGTCGCGCCATAGATCCGGCCGTTGGCGACGAAAGGGGCGCCGGCGCGAGCGGCCGGCCCCTGACTCGACGTTGTTCCCGCCTGGGCTGCGGCGCCGGCCTCTGAGTCCGCGGCGGCGAGGCCCGGGGTCTGATAGCTGGGGGGCGGGCCGGCCACTGTCGGGGGAGGAGGCCCCACAGCCACCGTCGCTCCAGGGGGCGGGGCGGCGGTGGACGGGCTGACGGGGATTTCAGGCGGTGACTGAGGACGGGTCTCGGTTCTGCGCCATATGTTCCAGCCGATCACCGAGAGCACCACGATCCCGGCGAGGATCGCGGCCAATCGCGGAAGCACCGGCGCGGACCTCTCGACCTTCACCGGAGCCTGCAGATCGGTGCAGACCGGCGGCGCCTCTTCGCGAAACCGGGCGACGATCGCCTCGGCGTCCAGATCGAGAGCCCGGGCGCAATTGCGCACGAAACCGAGGGTGAAGGGTCGCGACGGCAGGCCCTCGAGGTCGAACCGCTCCAGAGCGTCGAGATACTGAGCGCGAATTCGCGTGACGCCGGAAAGCTCCTCGAGGCTGAGACCGGCGGCCACGCGCCCCGCCCTCAGGATTTCCCCCACGGACAGCGGGCCCTCGGACGGATTCGCCGGGCCGGAAGACCCCATCGGCGGCGCGTCGTGGAGGGGGGCGAGAGGCTCAGGTGTCCTGCGCGAGAGCGGCGGCGCCGGACGATGGGACGGGCGCGGGCTGCGCCGTCGGCGCGACACAGGGTCGGCTCGAATCATAGGATGCGCAGGCGAGTCGCCGTCGTCCGCGAGAATCGTTCGATCCGAGTCTGAAATGTCCAGGGTCACCGCGTCCGCCTTCGCCGTGGAGCCGGATGTCTAAAAAAGTTCATAAAATTTAAGCTGATGGCCGGGTCAGCGACCACGCTCTCTCCGTAACAGGGCCTGAGCGGCAGATCAACTTCGGTGATTCGTCGGGGCCAGGTTCATGTAGAGATGCGGACCCGTCTGCGCGGCTCCGAGGCGACGCATGACGTCGGCCCCCCTAAAGGTCCACCGCCGTCTTTCGCGCCAGGGTCTCGATCTCGCCGCGAACCGATCCGGCCGTGCTCGCCAGCATGGGGGCGAGTCCGCGACGGACCGCATCACGGTCGATGGAGAGAATCATCTGCTTCACCGGCCCGATCCCGGTGGGCGGCATGGACAGCCGGTCATAGCCGAGCGCGATAAGGGCCAGGGCCTCGAGCGGCCGTCCGGCCATTTCGCCGCACACAGACACCGGCGTCCCGCTCGCGGCGCAGGCATCGCGGATGTCGCGCAGGACCCTCAGGAACGGCGGCGACAGGGTATCGTAGCGGTCGGCCACACGCGGATTTCCGCGATCCGCAGCGAAGAGATATTGATTGAGATCGTTGGTGCCGACCGAGACGAAATCCGTCAGGGGCAACAGGGCGTCGAGGTGCCAGATCAGGGCCGGCGCTTCGATCATCGCCCCGACCTCAAGTCGCGCCGGCGGCGAACGGCCCCGGCGCACGGCCCAGGCGATTTCACGATCCACCAACGCTCTTGCGGCCCGGAACTCGTCCACCGAGGTCACCAACGGAAACATGACCCGCAGCGAACGGCCGTCAGCAGCGGCGATCAGGGCGCGCAACTGCAGGCGCAGCAGAGCCGGCCGATCGAGGCCCATTCGCACAGCCCTCCAGCCGAGCGCGGGGTTTTCCTCCCGTTCGGCGTGCATATAGGGCAGGACCTTGTCCCCTCCGAGGTCGAGGGTGCGGAAGGTCGCGCCAAGCGGCCCTGCGCCGGAGAGGACCCGATCATAGAGTTCCCGCTGGGCCTGGAACTTGGGCAGCGCATCGGACACCATGAACTGGAATTCCGTGCGGAACAGACCGATGCCCTGGGCGCCTGTCTCGGGCAGAATGTCCAGGTCCACAGCAAGGCCCGCATTCATCAGCAGCGAAACCGCGCCGCCATCGCGGGTGATGGCTGGGGTGTCGCGCAGCCTGGCGAAGGCCGCGCGCCGCTGGGCGCGCACGACCATCCGCGTGGTGAACGCCTTCACCACGTCTGGACGCGGACGCAGATAGGCTTCGGCGGACTCCGCATCCACGATCACGGAATCGCCCTCGCTGACCCGATCCCTCAGGCCCTCAAGGCGGCCGACGCAGGGAATGTCCATGGCCCTGGCGACAATCGCCGCATGGCTGGCGGGCGAGCCTTCCTCCAGAAGCAGACCCCGCAGCCGCGAGCGGTCGTATTCAAGCAGGTCCGCAGGGCCCAGATTGCGCGCGATCAGGATCGCGTCTGGCGGCAGGACCCGCGCCTTGGCGCCGTCGCCGGAGAGGTGACGCAACAGCCGATCGTTCAGGTCCTCCAGGTCGTGCAGGCGTTCGCGCAGATAGGGGTCCCGCGCTTGCCCCAGGCCGGCCCGGTGCTCTGACCGCACCCGCCCCACCGCCGCCTCGGCGGTCAGGCCGGAGTGCACGGCATCCTGAAGCGAGCGGGTCCAGCTTCGGCTATGAGCCAGCATGCGGTAGGTTTCAAGGACATCGAACGTAGGTCCGACCAGTCCCTCGTGACCTTCGATCATGCCGTCGATCTGGGCGCGCAGACTATCCACCGCCCTGCCCAGCCGGGCCTCCTCCGCGCCGACATCGTCAGCCAAGAGCCGCCCCGCCTGCACCGGCGCCTCATGCAGAACCGCCACGCCCAGGGCCAGGCCGTCGGAGAACTTGGCCCCCTTCAGTCGCTCCGAACGGTGCGGCGCGAGTTCGATATCCTTGAGCTCCTCGCGGTCGAGGAGGTCGCCGCCGGCCACCATCTCGGCCAGCACCATGGCGACGATCTGCAGATCCTCGACATCGTCCTCGGCATAGACCCGCGTCGCCCGGTTCTGCACCACCAGCACGCCAATGGCCCGGCCGCCGCGAAGGAGGGGCACCCCGAGAAAGGCGTGAAAAGGCGCCTCGCCCGTCTCCGGACGGAACGAGAAGGCGGGATGGCTGGCCGCATCCATAAGGTTCAGGGGACGGCCCTGACGCATGATCTCGCCCACCAGGCCTTCGCCGGGCTTCATCCGCGTCACATGCACAGCGTCGGCGGCGAGACCCTCGGTGGCGAACAGCTCCATTTCGCCGCTCGCCCGGCGCAGATAGATCGAGCAGACTTCCGCCACCATCGAAGCGGCGATGGTGCGCACGACGGACCCAAGCTTTTCCTGGGTCGGCCCGCCCGCGCCCATGGTCTCGCGTATCTGCCGAAGCAGCGTGCGCGGACCGCGTATGGCGGAAGAGGAGAGGATCTGGGACGACGACATGAGCTCACGCATGGGCCGGCATGGCCCTACTCGGATGCGGCGCTATAGCAGGTTTTCCAGTCCGCGAGCGCGCGACGCGCCTCGCGCAATCTCGCCGGGGCCGCGGCCCCCATCGCCCCGCGCGGTCTCTGGGACCCAATCACAGAGCTCAGGCGCGATCCGGCCGGCCCGGGGCGGGAGATCGGCGGCGTCTCCGGCCTGGCTTACGGCTTGGCCAGAACTCCGGACTCGATCCAGGGCTGCGGATCGTTGGGCTCCGCCGCCGCCAGATATTTCGGCGGCGTGCGCGCATGGCTCGCCTGCTCATAGGCGTAACCCAGGGCCAGAAGACGGGCCTCGCTCCAGGCGGGGCCGATGAACGATAGTCCGACCGGAAGGCCGTCGACCTGCCCCATGGGCACGGTCAGGTGGGGATAGCCGGCGACGGCGGCGAAATTGCCCGCCCCTCCTCCGCCTGGCCGGTCGCGCAGCACCGGATCGATCAGCCAGGCCGGCCCGGTGGTGGGCGCGATCAGCGCCTCCACCTTTCCTTCGGCGAGCATGGCGTCGATGCCGTCGGGGCCAGCCAACCGGTGGGCCTCGGCCTTGGCCTTGAGATAGTCAGCGTCGTCCAGGCCCTTGGTTTTTTGCGCCATCTCGAAGTTCTCCTGCCCAAAGAGGCTCATCTCCTCGCGCGCATGGGCGGTGTCGAAGGCGATGAGGTCCGCCAGGGTTCTCGTTGGGACCCGCTCGGGCGAGGTGGAGGCCAGATAGGCGTTCAGGTCGGCCTTGAGTTCGGTCATCAGCACCGCGCGCTCCGCGAGGCCCATCTCCTTACGGTGCGGGGGTTCTGCGACGTCCACGAGGATGGCGCCCTGGGCCTTGAGCGTTTCCAGCGCCCTTTCGAACACGGCCTCCGTCTCCGGATTGAACTCGGCGGCGAAGCGCATGACCCCGATCCTCACCCCCTTGAGCGCCCCGGCGTCGAGCCCGGCGACATAGTCGCGCTTGTGGGCGTCGGCCTCCGCGGTCGCCGGGTCGGCGGGATCGGATCCGGCCATGGCGCTCAACATGATCGCGGCGTCGCGAACATTTCGGGTCATCGGACCGGCGGTGTCCTGGGTGTGGCTGATCGGCACGATGTGGGTGCGCGAAACCAGGCCCACCGTGGGTTTGAGGCCAACCAGCCCGGATATGGCGGAGGGGCAGGTGACCGAGCCATCGGTCTCCGTGCCGATCGCCGCGGCCGCGAGACTCGCCGCCGCCGCCGCGCCGGATCCCGAGCTTGAGCCGCACGCCGTGCGATCCAGGGCATAGGGATTGCGCACCAATCCGCCGACCCCGCTCCAGCCGCTGATCGAGCGGTTCGAGCGGATATTGGCCCATTCTGAGAGGTTGGTCTTGCCAAGAATGATCGCCCCGGCGGCGCGAAGCCGCCCGACCATCGGGGCGTCACGCCCGGTGACATTGTTCCGAAGGGCGAGCGACCCCGCCGTCGTCGGCAGGGGCCCGGAGGCCTCGATATTGTCCTTGATCAGGATGGGAATACCCGCGAGCGGTCCCTGCGGCTCACCCGCCTTTCGGGCGGCGTCGTCCGCCTTGGCCGCGACCATCGCCTCGGGATTCACCGCGATCACCGCCCGCAGCCTCGGATTGAGGCTCGCGATCCGCGCCTCATAGGCCTCCACCAGTTGAACCGAGGTCACCTTGCCCGCCGCGAGGTCGCTTTGGAGCTGGGCGATCGACTTTTCCGTGGGATCGTAGGCGAACACGGGGCTTGCGACTCCAATCACGAGAGAAGCGAGAAGACCGACGGCGGAGGCGTTCATGGGGGCTCCAGGGTCAGGGCGCCGCTGCGAGGAATGCGGCGATATGGAGGTTGAGGAACCGGGCGTCGGCCGGGTTGCTCGCGGCCCCTGCGGTATGGCCCCACAGCGACGGGATCGGGGTGAAGGTCACCTTAGGGATGTACTGGGCCTCGTATTCGGCGTCGGTGATCGGGAAATAGAGGTCGGTTTCAGAGGGCATGTAGAGCACCGGGATCGGGATGGACCGAAGCGCCCGGACCGTGTCGCCGTCGAATCCCGGCGTCCGGCCCACATCATGGGCCTCCCAGGTCCGCATCTGGGAGATCAGGTTGTTGGCGTCGGCGCCGGGGATGAAGGCGTCGCGGAACCTCGCCATGACGCTCTCGAAAGTGGCGTCCGGCTGGGTAACCTTCCAAAGCTCCTGGCGCCACCAGGGCTGAGAATAAAGCCAGCCCGCCCAGACCATGCCGAAAGCGGACAGGCCTCTTTTGGGCTCGGTCTTGTAGTCGCCGCCGGCGAAGTCCGGGTCGGTTTCGAGGGCGGCGATCTGTCCCTCAAGCCGCACCACGCCGTGCGGCCAGGTCCGCGCCGTGGCCGAAGTGACGACCACGCGGTCGACAAAGTCGGGATGGCTCACCGCCCACTGGAAGGCCTGCTGCCCTCCCATGGAAAAGCCGATCACGGCCTTGAGATGCTTGACGCCCAGATGATCGACGAGCAGCCGGCGGCTGGCCTCGACATCGTCGCGAATGGCGATCCGCGGGAAACGCGGCCCGTCGAACGGCGCTGGCGTATTGCTCGGCGAGGAGGACTTGCCGTTGCCGAACATTTCCGTGGCGACCAGGAACTCCCGCGTGGGATCGAGCGCCTTGCCAGGGCCGATCAGCCAGTCATAGCCGCGGCTGTCGGCCATATAGTGCGAGGGCAGGAGAATGGCGTTGTCGCCGCGCGCGTTCAGCGTCCCCCAGACCCGATAGCGCACCTGCGCATTGGGCAGGACGACCCCGCTCTCAAGCTTGAAATCCTTGATTGTGAACATGGCCACACCCTCCGGCTCCGCCGCCGCGGCCGGGAACGCCGCCGCCACGGCGATGATGAGGAGCGCCAGAGCCCATTGCACGGGGCCGCGGCTCATTGGCCCGCCCGCGCCGGGTCGTGAAGCGCGAACCAGGCCAGCACCGCCTCGGACTTCTCAGCCGAGTGGCTGGGCCTCAGCGCCATGTCATGGAAAGCGCCGGGGACCTTGATCAGCACTGTCGGCACGCCGCGCAGGCGCAGCGCTCCATAATATTGTTCGGACTCCTCGTCAGGGGTGCGCACGTCGCGATCACCGACGATGACCATGGTCGGGGTGATGACATTGCCCACCAGGGAGAGCGGCGAGCGGGCCCAGTAATGCTCGGGGTCCTCCCAGGGCATGGTCCCGAACCAGTAGCGCCCCATCCACGGATAGAGGTCGTCGGTGAGCACCTCGCTCGCCCAGTCGATCACCGGCTTCTGGGCCACCGCGGCGGCGAACCGGTGAGTCTTGCCGACGATCCAGGAGGTGAGGACGCCGCCGCCGGAGCCGCCGGTGACGAACAGGCGGTTGGGGTCCACGAACCCCTTGGCCACGGCCGCGTCAACAACGCTCATCAGGTCGTCATAGTCGTGTCCTGGATAGGCGTGGTCGATCTGATTGGCGAATGCGTCGCCATAAGAGGTCGAGCCGCGCGGGTTGGCGTAGATCACCACATATCCCGCCGCCGCGTAGAGCTGGTCGTCGGTGGCGAAGGTCGGACCATAGCTGGCGAAAGGACCGCCGTGGATCTCCAGGATCAGCGGATATTTGCGGGCCGGGTCGAACCCGGGCGGGGTGATCATCCAGGCTTCGACCGGCAGGCCGTCAAAGGACGATTTCACCTGCAATGGCGTCAGTCGCCCCAGAGAGACCTCGTCCAGGAGGCCGCCGTTCAGGTTCGTCAGAGATCGCACCCGTCCCGCGGAGGCCAGCGCCAGTTCCGGCGGACGATCCGGCGATCCTCGCGTGAAGGCGACCTCGCCGTTCGGCCCCACCGACCACTGCCCCCCGCTGTAGGGCAGGTCCAATCCGCCCGCCTCCAGCCCATCGGCGAGGGTCGAGACCGAGCCGTCGAGCCCCAGCCTCACCACGCGGGTGACGCCGTGGTCCACATATTCGGCATAGACCGCCTTGCCGTCTCGCGACCATTTGGGGTGCGCCAGGCTGCGGTCGAGCTCGCCGTCCAGCGTCCGCACGCGGCGGCCGTCAATGTCCGCCACATAGACATGCTGATTGGCGTAGCCGTGATAGTGATCCTCATAGCCGACAAAGGCGAAGGCCTTGCCGTCGGGCGACACATCGGCCTGGGCGTCCGGCCCCTCCTGGAAGGTCAGCCTCGCGCCGGGACCGCCCTGAAGCGGGACGGACCAGATGGCGCTCCGAAAGGGGTGAAGCTCCCAGTCCTTGCCGGACCGGCGTGTCACGAGGAGGTCCTGGCCATCAGGGGTCCAGGCGATCCGGCCGGACTCCTCGGTATCGCCAAATGTCAGTTGACGCGCGACGCCGCCCTCGGCGCTGACCACGAAGACATGGTCCCGACCCTTTTCGAGATCGCCGCGCCCATCGGCCCGGTACGACACCGAGGAAATCACCTTCAAGGGGCCCGACCATTTCGCCCCCTCGGGTTTGACCAGAGGCGCCCCAAAGCTCGGCTCGGCCTGCGGCTCCAGCATGATGAAGGCGATCTGTCGTCCGTCCGGCGACCAGGAGATCTCGCGCGGGGGGCGGGCCAGCGTGGCGAGCCTGGCGGTTCGACCAGTGGCCAGCCAACGGACAAAGAGCGTCGGGGGGCCCTCGCCCTGGGCGGCGAGAAAGGCCAGCCGCGTCCCGTCGGGAGACCAGCGAGGTTCAAAGCCCTCCGTGTCTCCCGCGGCCAGCGGGCTCTGGACGCCCGAACGGAGGTCCACGGACCAGATCGACCGGACCCCCTTGTCGACCATGATGTCGTTGGTCACCCGGACATAGGCGACCTGAGAGCCGTCAGGGCTGATCTGCGGGTCGCTCGCGCGCACGAGGGAGAACAGGTCGGCGGGTTGAAGCGTTCGCGCCGGACTCGCGCCGGGCAAAGCCGCAGCGATGACCGCGGACGCGGCCAGCAGGCGCCTCAAGAGGAGAGACATGACCTTCTTCCTTCCACGCGACGGGGCGCGGTCCCGTCGCCTGCTTACGGGGGCCTGATAGAGCTGCGGGCCGACGTCGCCGCCGGCCCGCAAGGGTCAGAACTTGGCCCGAAGCGTGAAATAGAACCTCTGACCAAGATAGTCGTAGGTCGCCAGGGCGTTCTGCCCGCCCAGCAGGTAGGAGTTGGGCGGAGGATTCTGGTTGAACAGATTGTCGATCGAAAGCATCGCCTGGAAGTTCTTGGTGATGTCGTAGGAGACCGAGGTGTTCCACTCCCAATAGGCGCCGGTGTGTTCGATCTGCTGGGCGAGCCTCTGCAGCGTCACATCCTGGAAACCTGGTCCCACATAGCGACCCTGCAGGAAGACCGACCACCGGTTGTAGGACCACGTCGCGGACCCGTTCATCGACCAGACCGGGTGGCCGATATCGCCGACCACGGGGGTAGAGACGCCCAGAATGGTGTTGGACTGGGTGGCCGTATAGAAGCCGCCCCACTGGAACGACAGGTGACCATGGTCCTGGTCGCCCTGGAGGAAGGGCAACTTGTGGATATAGGGCAGGTCATTGACGTCAATGTCATAGAGCGACTCGACCTGCAGGCCGCTGAAGCTCGATCCCTGGATGTTCTCCAGCGGCGTGGAGAAGCCTGACACCTGGCCCTGGGCGTTGCGCTGGAACAGGTTGCAGAACTGGTTGGGATAGCTTGACGATGGCGCATCGTAGCAGGCGTCCATCACCTGGGTCAGGCTGAGCGCCGTGATGGCGTTCTCAAGGGTGATGTTGATCCAGTCCACCGACAGCTGGAAGTGCGGGACCCAGTGCGGCCTCAGGACCACGCCGGCCGTCCAGGAATTGGCCACTTCGTTTTGAAGGTTCGGGTTTCCGCCTGTGGTGCCGAGCACCGAGGCGTTGACCACGTTCGATTTGAAGGTCGCCGGATTGACGCCGAGCTTTGCGAACTCCGCCTGGCAGTTGGCCTGCCGGTTGGCTGGGGCCGCGCCGCTGGTGATGAAGTTCGGATCGCAGGGATCCTGCGCAAAGGAATTGGTGCTGGTCGTCGGCAGGAACAGCTCCTCGATCGAGGGCGCGCGCACCGAGTGGGTGAAGTTGCCGCGGAACTCGACGTCATCGATCGGCCGGAACTTGCCGCCGAGCGTGTAGACGTTGGCGGGGCCCGCATAGCTGTTCGAGATGTAGCGGTAGGCGCCGTTGAACTCGAGGTCCTCGACGAAGGGGATGTTGTTCTTCTCCGAGATGATCGGAACCGTGCTCTCGGCGTAGAACTCCTTGGTGTTGTAGCCGCCGGCGACGTCGCTCACCGGCGGATTGCGGCCCAGGCCCGATTGGGCGAAGGCGTCGACATTGTAGTCCCCATTCTCCTGGCGGAACTCGAAGCCGGTGGCCAACTCGACCTTGCCCGCCCAGTCGTCAAACGGGGAGCCGGTGAGGTTGATCTGCGCGTCGCGCTGCATCAGACCCGCCTGGGCCATGTCCTGGGCGACCACGAAGTTGCGCGCGGCGGCGCTGGGCGCCCCCTGCCCGAACAGGTTCAGCGGCTGGCACTTGGTCACAGAGGTGGGCGCTGTCGTCCCCGGCGTCACCGGCGGCGGGTTGGCCGTCACGGCGCACTGGATCGTGCCGTTGTTGTTCACCACGTTAATGGCGTTGAGGAAGTTCTGCTCGTTGATCTGATAGTAGGTCTCGGTCTCGTAGGTCGAACCGTAGTTGAAGCTCGTGTCCCACTTCCAGTCGCGGCCGAAGATCGTGAAGTCGCCCTTGAAGCCGCCGACCACGCGATAGACGTTGGTGACGTCATTGACCGACTGCGGCGCCAGATCGAGGTCGGCCCGCGAGAGGTAGAAATAGCCGTTCTGGGCGACGGTGGGGTTGGCCTGGAGAACGCTCAGGGCCTGCGAGTTCAGATACGGGTTGGTGAGGAAGAACTTCAGCGGGCCCGAACCGTTCTGACTGGCGAAGAAGGCCGACTGATAGGACGGCTGGGCGGCGATCTGCGTGCCTTCGTTATGGCTGAACTCGCCTTCGAAATAGCCCTCGATATGGTCGGTGAAGTCATAGTGCATCGTCGTCGCGGTGCTGTAGCGCTTGTACGGGGCGATGAACGAGTTCTGATAGGCGAGGTTGTCGCCGTTTCCGCCCGATGCGAACACCAGTCCGCTGTTCTGGACGCCAAGGTTCACAGGCACGAGATTGCCGTTCGGCGCGAAGGCCACGACATTGCCCGAAGCGTCATGGATCGCCGTGGGATAGGTGGGCGAGCCGCTGTTGGCGAGGCCGGGTCCGGTATCGGGAATGCCGCCGGGGAAGATGCTGGCGACCGTTGCGTGGGTCACCAGACATTCGTGATAGCCGCCGCAGCCCGCCGAGCCGGCCGCAGGCGCCTGTTGCGTCTCGTAGGGCAGCGTGTCCGGACGATTGGCCAAGGTCAGGCCGTCCTGCTGCGTATATTCCGCGGCGATGGTGATGTTGCCCTTGCCGTCGGCGAAGTTCGTCCCGGCCAGGAAGCGACCGATATAGGTCTTGCCGTCGTTGTAGCGGGTCTGGCCGTACTGCGTCTCCAGATCGACGCCCTGGAAGTTCTTCTTGAGAATCACGTTCACCGTGCCGGCGATCGCGTCGGCGCCATAGATCGGCGCCCCACCGACCGAGACCACTTCCACGTGATCGATCAGGGCCACCGGAATATCGTTGAGGTCGACTTCCTGGCCAGGAGGGGCGCCGCCGAAGGTCCCCACCGGAACCGGCGCATTGCCGGAAACGAACCTGCGTCCATCCACCAGGACCAGGGTGCGCTGGGCGCCGAGGTTGTAGAGGTTGACGAACTGTTCGCCGACCTGGGCCGCCGACTGCTGCCCCTCGTCATTGTTTCCGGCGACGCCGAAGCCGGGCAGGGTATCCAGGGCCTGGGCCACATTGGTGTAGCCCTGGTTGACGATGGTCTTGGCGCTGACCGACTGCGCCGGCTGGAGCGTGTCAAACCCCACCACAGGGATGCGGGAGCCGGTGACCACCACTTCCTGGACCTCTGAGGAGGCGGCCGAGGCGCCGGAGGCGCTGACCGCGGCCACGGGCGCGCTCTGAGCGGCGGCGCCGCCCGCCAGGGCGAGGACCCCAAGACCCAACGCGGTGAGAGCTGAGGTGCGCAGCCAGGCGGAGCGTCCAGCGGAATACGGCATGTCTATCTTCCCCCGAGTAAGGCGACGGCCCGGATAAGGTCCGTCGAGACAATGGCGGCGCGAGGCGGCGCGGCATCTCAGTGCGCCACATTTTCGCCCTGCTGAGCCGTCGCGCCCTGTCGGAAACGCAACGTCTCTGTCACAGAAAAGTCCTGAGTTGCCGCAAATTCGCCATCCCCCTGATCGGGGGGGCGCGCTGTTCGGGACCGATCTCCGCCGGGCGCGGCGCGGTCCCCGCCTCCGTCTGAGATCTTCTTCCGAGAGATTCGGGATCAGGCCGGGGGGTGCGCCGGACGCGCGAGGCTGACGCTTCAGCCCAGATAGGCCAGGACGTGGCCGCGCGAGACCGCCTGGGCGCGGTCGGAGACCTTCAGCTTTCGGTACAGGCTCTGCACATAGTCCTTCACGGTCTCAGAGGAGATGCCGAGCATCTCGGCGATCTCTCGATTGCTCTTGCCCGTGGCGATCAGGCGCAGACACTCGGTTTCGCGAGAGGACAGCAAGCCGTCGGTGGAGGTGTCCAGACGCGGCTCCAGCATGGCGTGCACCTGATGACCGATCAGGAACAGGCCTCGCATGGCGAAGTCCAGATCGGCCTTCTCGAACCGTCGCTCGCTGAAGAAGTTCAGCGACGCATTTCGGCCCCGCCCGACGCGGATGCGGAAGATCACCCCCGTGCGGTGGCCCAGCGACAGGAGCCAACGCAATGTATGGGCATCTCCGACCGACATCCGGCGCTCCCGGGCGATGGAAAGGCTGGACCCGTCATTCTCGACGCTGAAGGGCAGATTGCCGACGGGAATTTCGCCCCGGGCCGCCATGCGGCGCAACGGATCTTGACGCAGGCCCGCTAGGTAGGTCTGCCAGAACGCCCCCGAGACGCCCCAAGACGCGGCCTCGACCGGCGGGTCGATATCGCCATCCAGGTCGTCGAGAGAATAGATGAGTTTATCGAAGCCCAGGTCCTGGACTTCCGACAAGAGGGGTCTTGCCTCCTCAGGCAGAGCGAATATCCGCGTCATGGCGCCCCCGGCGCGCCGGGCTCCCGTGCCCGCGCGACGTCTTATGGCTCCCCGTTTTTTTCGATTTGGCAAGGTTCAGACCATGGCGCCGGCGCCACACGTCACAAAATTGTCGCTTCAAGGCCCATTCCGGCAAGGAGTCGCCGCGATCTCGGGCAATCTCGTGAGATGACGGCCATGGCGCGCCAGTGGAATGTCATGATTGTCGCCGGACCGACAGCGTCCGGCAAATCGGCGCTGGCCCTGCGTCTCGCCGATGCCTGTGGCGGCGAAATCGTCAATGCCGACGCGCTGCAGATCTATTCCGACCTCGCCATCCTCACGGCCCGCCCGTCCGACGCCGAGATGGCCCGCGTTCCGCATCACCTTTTCGGCATCGCGCCCGGCGAGGAGGCGTGGTCGGCGGGGCGGTGGCTGAGGGCGGCTCGGGAGACGCTCGACCAGATACGAGACCGCAACAGGCCGGCGGTGGTCGTGGGCGGCTCGGGTCTCTATCTGCGCGCCCTGACCGAGGGCTTGGCGGACATCCCCGCAATCCCCCTCGCCGTGCGCAGCGAGGTCCGGGCTCTGTTCGACTCCCTGGGCGAAGCCGCCTTCCGCGAGCGGCTTGCGCAGGCCGATCCCGCGGCGGCGGGGCGCATCGCGGCCGGCGACCGGCAGAGACTGACCCGCGCCATGGAGGTCCACCGGGCGACCGGGCGCCCGCTAAGCCACTGGCGAGGCGCGGCGCATGAGGGCCTGGCTCCGGGCTCCTGGCGGGCCCTGGTCATCGATCCGCCTCGGGACCGCCTGTACGCCGCCTGCGATGCCCGCCTCGCGCGAATGATCTCGCAAGGCGCTCTGGAGGAGGTCGCCCGCCTCGCCGCCAGGGGACTGCCTGGCCACCTGCCGATCATGAAGGCCGTCGGGCTTCGACCCCTTTTGGCGCATCTTGCGGGGACCTGTGATCTTGGCGCCGCGCTCGCCTCGGCCCAGCAGGAGACCCGGCGCTACGCCAAGCGACAGCTGACCTGGCTGCGGGGACAGTGCCCCGATTGGCCAAGACTCGACGATCCGGAGGATTTTTTGCCTCATATCTCGCCTTGACCCAGCCCGGGCGAAACGATTTAGTCGTCTTCATCTGATTATGAGGTGAAGTCTGATGTTGGCGAGGGTACTTAGATGGCGACCGGTTGCGGCGGGGGGGCGGTAAGCCTTCCGAAGCGCCCGCGGTCGGTCGCGTTTTTGAGGGCCCCACCGGGGCCTTTTTCATTCCACCGCTTTCATTCCACCGCCTCGCCCCCCACCGCCTCGCCCCTGACTCCCGACTGGAAGGCTCATGAACGCCCCTGCCCCCTCCCTCACCGCAGCCCGCTCCGCCGCTGCGGATGGCCGGCCCCGGCTTAGCGGCGCCCAGATCGTGGTCCAGGCTCTGGTGGACCAGGGAGTCACCGATCTGTTCGGTTATCCCGGCGGCGCCGTGTTGCCGATCTATGACGCCCTCTTCCACGAGCCCCGCCTGCGTCACGTTCTGGTGCGGCACGAGCAGGGCGCCGCCCATGCCGCTGAAGGCTATGCCCGTTCCACCGGGAGACCGGGTGTCGTGCTCGTCACCTCCGGGCCTGGGGCGACCAATACCGTGACCGGCATCGTGGACGCCCTGATGGACTCGATTCCCCTGGTCGTGATCACCGGGCAGGTGCCGACGCACCTGATCGGCTCGGACGCCTTCCAGGAGTGCGACACGGTGGGCATCACGCGGCCCTGCACCAAGCACAATTTCCTGGTGAAATCGGCGGATGACCTGGCGGCGGTTCTGCATGAGGCGTTCCGAATCGCCACGTCCGGACGCCCAGGCCCGGTGGTCGTCGATATCCCCAAGGACGTTCAGTTCGCCACGGGCGTCTATGTCGGCCCATCGGAGGCGCGCGCCCTTCACGCCTATGCCCCGCAGACGACGCCCGACGCCGCCGCCGCAGCCGAGGCCGCTCAGATGATCGCCGCCGCCAGGCGCCCGCTGTTCTACACGGGCGGGGGGGTGATCAATTCCGGCCCCGGCGCCAGCGCCGCCCTCCGGCGCCTGGCGGCGCGGACCGGCGCGCCGGTGACCTCGACCCTGATGGGGCTGGGCGCCTTTCCCGCTGACGACCCCGCCTGGCTGGGAATGGTGGGGATGCACGGAGCCTACGAGGCCAATCACGCCATGCACGACTGCGATGTGATGATCGCGGTGGGGGCGCGGTTCGACGATCGCGTCACCGGTCGGCTCGACGCCTTTTCGCCCGGCTCAAAGAAGATCCACATCGATATCGATCCGGCCTCGATCAACAAGCTGGTCAAGGCGGATATCGGCCTTGTGGGCGACGCCAGGGAATGTCTCGAGGCTCTCGACGCGGCGCTGGACGCCTTGCCTCGACACGCCCGCGCCCATTCGGCGGAGCGGCTGGCGCCCTGGTGGGCCGAAATCGCCGCCTGGCGAGCGCGACGCGGCTTCGCCTATCGGCCGTCGGCGAAGCTGATCAAGCCGCAATGGGCGATCGAAAGGCTCTATGCCCTGACCCGCGACCGCGACGCCTACATCACCACCGAGGTGGGACAGCATCAGATGTGGGCGGCCCAGTTCTACCGCTTCCAGGAACCCAACCGCTGGATGACCTCCGGGGGCCTCGGCACCATGGGCTATGGCCTGCCCGCCGCCGTCGGGGTGCAGACCGCGCATCCGGCCGCTCTGGTCATCGATATCGCCGGCGACGCCAGTGTCCTGATGACCCTGCAGGAAATGTCCACCGCCCTGCAGCACGACCTGCCGATCAAGGTTTTCATCCTCAACAACGAGTGGATGGGCATGGTCCGCCAGTGGCAGCAGCTCCTGCACGGCGAACGCTACAGCCATTCCTACTCGGCCAGCCTGCCGGACTTCGTCAAACTGGCCGAGGCCTATGGAGCCCTCGGCCTGCGGGCCGAACGTCCCGAGGAGCTCGACGACGCCATCCGCGCCATGATCGCCACGCCCCGGCCGGTGATCCTCGACTGCCGCGTGGAGCCCACCGAAAACTGTCTGCCGATGATCCCCTCGGGCAAGGCCCATAACGAGATGATCCTGGCCGACGACGCCGAGCGCCTGGGCGATGTGATCGACGATGCGGGCCGGAGGCTGGTCTGATGGCGAAGACGGACCTCGACGCCACCTCCCCAGCCCTACTCTCCGCCACAGCCTCCGCCCCGGCCTCCGCCTATGACATGGGGGCCCGCACGGAGGTCGAGGGCGCGGCCACCTTCGCCGTGCTGGTGGACAATGAACCTGGCGTGCTGCACCGGGTGGTCGGCCTCTTCGCCGCCCGCGGCTACAACATCGAAAGCCTGACCGTGGCCGAGACGGACCGGGGCCGCCACACCAGCCGCATCACCATCGTCACGCGGGGGACCCCCCACGTCCTGAGCCAGATCGAGGCCCAGCTGAAGAAGATGGTCTCCACCCGGCAGGTTCAGAACGTCACCACAGATCCCAACGGGGTCGAGCGGGAACTGGCCCTGGTCAAGGTGCGCAACGCCGGCTCCGACCGCCTTGAAGCCAAGCTCCTGGCCGACATCTTCCGGGCCAAGGTCATCGACACCACGACCACCGGCTTCATCTTCGAGATCACCGGCGCGCCGGCCAAGATCGACAAGTTCGTGGGCCTGATGGCGCCGCTGGGCCTGGTGGAGGTTTCGCGCACGGGCGTCCTGTCCATCGAGCGCGCGGCGGAGGGGTAAGCGCCTGCCCCCGCCTCAGAAGGCGTAGGAAGCCTGAAGGGTCAAAAGATCCGGCGCGACGAGCTGACCGGCGGTTCCCTCCAGGCTCGGCGAGGCGGCGGCGTGGGTGCGCTGATAGACGGGGATGGAGAGATTGCCGGTGAAGGTCACCCGTCGCACGGTCATCGAAACCCCAGGTCCCACCAGCACCCGCTCATAGCCGCTGTTCAAGGGGTCGGCATTCGCCCCCGTATCGTGCAGACGCCAGCTGTCGAGCGCCTGGGCGAACACCGAGACGTCGGTGAAGGGGCCCGCCTGACCAAGGTCGTCACTGACCCCCCCGGCGGCGTCGAGCTCATTGCCCGGCCGGTAGCCGTCCCGCGTGGCGAAAGCCAGGTGGTAGCGGGCCTGAACGAACCAGCCGAAGCGGTGGGCGAGGTCGAAATAGCCCAGGTGATAGCCGCCCAGCAGCAGGTCCGTGCTGCCCGTGCCGGGCAGGGTGTCCCGGTCAAACTGCGCGCCGCCCAGGGGACCGGCGGGGCTCGCAGAGAGGCCCGTGGGCAGTTTCAGGCCAAAGCTGACACCCGAACTCTGGTCCGGCGCGAACCCGCTATAGGTGGCCATCACCTGCAGATCGCCCAGGGCGAAGAGATGGGCGCTGTAGAGCCCGCCCGCCGGCCCGGCGACGGTCCCGTTGTCCGTGGACGTAAAGGCCCGGTCATAGAGCGGCAGATTGGCCGAAAGGGTCCAGTCCCTGTTGAAGCTGTATTCGCCTCCCAGGGTGATGAAGTCGGTCTCGATCCTTTTGTCAGTGTTGTCGGCCGCCGGCGCGGCGTTCGACCCTTCCCAGTTCTGATCCTGGTTCATGAAATTATAGGTGAGCCAGGCGGTGAAGCCGGAGGGCGCGGTGCTGGGCATGAAGGTCCCCGACCCGACGTCGAAGACGCCGCAGCCGCAGGCGCAGGCCACGGCCGGGACGGGTGCGGAAAACAGCGCGGCGGCCAGGGCGGCGACGCCGATCGCAGAGCGTGACATGTGATGAGGCTCCCACCGCGCGGGCAGGAGCGCGTCCTTGCCCGGCGGCCTGATCGTGAGAGGGGGCGCTCCGGCTCGCTCGCTCAGAGCGGCGGAGGGCCGTCGTCTTCAGATCAGGCGTGGGGGCGGGCCGGTGGGCGGCGGCGGCGGGGCCGCGAGACCGCGTCCGGGCGCCAGGCGCAGGGCGTTGGGGGCCAGGGGCGCGAAGCGGGCGAAGACGATAAGACGTCGCGCCGGCAGGTCCGGGACGAGCGAGGCGCCGGCATGGGCGGCGAAGGGGCAGATCGTCCCCGAGGCGGAACCGGGGTGAGGCCGCTTGTCCCGGGGCGCGGGCCCATCCTGGCCAAGGGTCAGGGGGCCATGGCCGGTGCAGATGACGATCGAGGGCGCTCCGGTCGGCGTCGCCGCGCCGGAGCCCACCATGAAGCCGGGCGGTATGGCGGCCTGCAGGATGAGCAGGGCCACCGCGACCAGCGCCGCGGCCCCCCTCTCGATCCGTGTCAGGCCCACCGGGTGCATCGGCGGGTCTTTAGAGATGCGCCGCCGCACGCCGCAAGCCTCGGGCTCAATCCATCTGGATCGGCTGCCCCATGTGCTGCAGGAAGTCGGCCTTGCCCACCGCGACGCCCTCCTTGCGCAGGATCGCGTAGGCCGTGGTCACATGGAACAGGAAGTTCGGCAGGGCGAAACCGGTCAGGAACCGGGCGCCGGTGAGGCGATAGCCCATGCCGTTGGGGAACTTCAGCGTGATCTCCCGCGACTCGGCGCCCGCCATGGCCTCCGGCGAAACCGAGCGGATGAAGGCCGCCGTCTTGTCGCACCGCGTCTTGAGATCGGCGAAGCTGGCCTCCGTATCGGCCATGGCCGGGGCCTCGACCCCCGCCAGGCGTGCGATCGCGCCCTTGGCGGAGTCCGACGCGATCTGGAACTGGGCCGGCAGGGGCCGCATGTCCGGCGCCAGCCTCGCCTCCATCAAGGCCGCCTCGGACTTGCCCTCGGCGAGCGCCTTGTCCAGCCAGGCGGGCATGGTCTCCAGAGCCTGAAGGAAGATCGGGGCGGCGGCGTCATAGATGCGAAAGCTCATAGGTGTCCTACTCTCCTCAAACAGGTCTTCAGTCCGCCACGCGGATCAGCATCTTGCCGGAATTGCGGCCCTCGAAGAGCCCGATCAGGCCCTCCGGCGCGCGGGCGAATCCGTCGAGCACGGTCTCCTGATACTTGATCTGACCGGACTTGAGCCAGCCCGTCATGTCGGCGACGAACCGGGCGTTCAGGTGTCCGAAATCGCTGGCCACGAAGCCCTGAAGGATGACCCGCCGATAGATGATG
>JAKBBV010000008.1 GCA_021808285.1 Pseudomonadota bacterium
TACGGCCGGAAGCCGGGCTTTTGGCCCTGCGCGCGGGTATGGGCGTGTTCGCCAACTTGCGGCCGGCGCTCTGTTTCCCGGCCCTAGCCCGGGCCTCGACGCTTAAGCCCGAAGTGATCGAGGGTCTGGACCTGATGATCGTGCGCGAGCTTACCGGCGGGGTCTATTTCGGCCAGCCGCGCGGGGTTGAGACCCTCGCCGACGGCCAGCGGCGAGGCGTGGACACCCAGGTCTACACAACCGGCGAAATCGAGCGGGTGGCTCGCGTCGCCTTCCAGCTTGCGCGCGGCCGGCGCAATAAGGTGACCTCGGCGGAGAAATCCAACGTCATGGAGACCGGTCTGCTATGGCGTGAGACGGTCACCGCCCTTCACGCGCGTGACTATTCCGACGTGATCCTCGAGCACATTCTCGCCGACAACGCCGCCATGCAGTTGGTTAAGGCGCCGCGGCAATTCGACGTCCTGCTCACCGACAATCTGTTTGGTGACATTCTCTCTGACGAAGCCGCCCAACTTACCGGATCGCTCGGAATGCTGCCCTCGGCCGCGTTGGGCGCCGAGGGCCGGCCGGGTCTCTATGAACCGATCCACGGCTCGGCGCCGGACATCGCGGGCCTGGGCCTCGCCAATCCGCTCGGCGCCATCCTCTCATTGGGCATGGCGTTCCGCTGGTCGCTGGGGCGACCCGATATCGCCGACCGAATCGACACCGCCGTCGGACGCGCCCTGGATGGCGGCGCGCGCACTCGCGACCTGGGCGGCGATCTGACCACAGCCCAGATGGGCGCCGCGGTCATCGACGCGCTCTGACCGTTCGCTCTTATGCTGCGCCTTGGCGGTCGACGGAGGGATCGTCTAAGGTTCGCGCGGAAGCGGGCCTCAGGCGAGGGCCTTGATGGGGGCTTCGACCGACATGCGCAGGTTTTCGGCGACCGATGCCGCCTTTACCGGGTTTCGCATCGCACGTGAACGCTGGCGAGCGCTGCCCTTCTGGTTTGCCGCAAGCCTGCTCTACAGTCTGATCCTCCTGGCATTGCTTAGCCAGGTTCCGGGATCGGCTCCCGACCCAGCGGCGATTCAGGCCGACCCGCAGATCGCGATCGCCTTCCTCGCCCAGATCGCCCCGTCGCTGTTCGGGGCCGTGGCCATAGCCATAGTCGGCCACGCGATCATCTCGGCCGCCATGTTCCGGGCAGTCCTCAAACCCAACCAGAGCGCGTTCGGTTATCTTCGTCTCGGATCTGATGAACTGCGCCTCCTGGCGGTGACCTTGCTGTACCTCGCCGTTCTTATCGGCCTCGACCTCTTCGGCGGCATTGCCGCAGGTCTTATCAGCGGGGCCGTCGCCGCCGTTCTGAAGACCGACACCGAAGTCGTGGCCTATGCGATCATCGTCCTCACTCTCTGCGCGGCTGTGGCTGTGGGGGTGCGGCTTTCCCTTGCGGCTCCCCTGACCTTCGCCGCCGGTCATATCCAGATCCGACGGTCTTGGGAGATGACTCGCGGTCGGTTCTGGCCGATCCTGGGCGCCTTTCTCCTGGCCTTGGCCCTGGCCATGGTGGTCGCGGTGCTCGGCCTGATCGTCCAGGGTGGGGTGGCGGCGGCCCTGGGGGGCAACGGCGTCGCGATGACCTCCGCGGAGGCCTCCACACCCTTTTTGAGCCAGCTTCTGAGCCCAGCGGGGATAGCCAACGTGCTTATTTCCTCGCTCATCAACGCACTTATCTGGCCGGTGCTGATTGCGCCGGCCGCGTCGATCTATCAGGACCTGACGAGAGGCGAGCCCGACGATGGCGTGGCGGCGGCGTGAGCCCTCCCACGTCCGCCCCCCATCGCATCACGCCGCGCCAGGTCGCCGCCGCTGTCGCCGGCAATGCTCTCGAGTTCTACGACTTCACGGTCTACGCCACTTTCGCCAGCCAGATTGGCGCCGCCTTCTTCCCCGCGAAGACGCCTTTCGTCAGCCTCATTCTGACCCTGGCTACATTTGGCGTGGGATTTCTGCTCCGGCCGATGGGGGCCGTTATCATTGGCCGATTTGCCGACCGGCGCGGTCGGCGCGAAGCGATGATGTTGAGCTTCGCCATTATGGGGGTTTCGATCTTGGGCCTCGCCTTGACCCCTACCTATGCCCAGATCGGACCCGTCGCGCCGCTTCTGGTCCTGGTCTGGCGGCTCGGACAGGGCTTTGGGCTTGGCGGCGAGGTGGGCTCGACGACGGCCTTTCTGGTGGAGGCGGCGCCCATCGAGGCGCGGGGACTCTATGCGGCATGGCAGGGCGGGAGCCAGAATATCGCCAATTTGGTGGGCGCGGGTGTGGGTCTTCTCTTTACCACCTTCGCTGGCGCGGCGGCGCTGGAGGCGTGGGGCTGGCGAACCGCATTTCTGCTGGGCGCCCTGGCGCTGCCCTTCGGCCTACTTCTACGCCAAGCCCTGCCGGAGACCCTGCATCATCGCGAGGCGCCCACAAAATCCCAACCCCAGGCGACAACCTTGCGCGCCGGCGCGCCGGTTCTGGCCAAGGGCCTTGCTCTCGTCGCCTCCTCGACCGTCTCCACCTACGTTTTCGCCTATCTGACCACATACGCCATCAAGACGCTCCATATCCCGACAATAGCGGCACTAGGGGCGACGGCTGTGAGCGGGACATGCGGGCTTGTCGGAGGCCTCGCGGGAGGGGTCCTGGCCGACCGACTGGGCCGCCGAACGATGATGATCTGGCCGAGGCTCGTGTTTCTGCTGGCGACATGGCCGGTGTTCTGGGTGATCGTCGACAGGCACGATGCCCCAAGCCTGCTCATCGGCACAGCCATCCTGACCTTCTCCAGCGCCCTTTCGACCTCGGCGGTATTCGTAGGTCTGGCCGAGTCCCTGCGTAAGGAAGTAAGGGTAGTGGGCCTTGGGACGGTCTATGCCCTTGCCGTGGCGGTCTTCGGCGGCACGACCCAGCCGATCATCGCCACCTTGGTGCATGTGACGGGCGATCCGCTTTCGGTGGCCTGGTACACCGTTGCTGCGACCCTGATCGGTCTGATCGCCTCTTTGACGATGCAAGAGACCCTGCCCAGACCTGAGACCATAGAGGCGGTCATTCCCACCGTCTGAAGGCTAGGCTCGCGTTAAGGCCGCCGAAGGCGAAGGCGTTGACGAGGGCGGCCTCGGCGAAAATGTCTCGAGGCTCGCCCAGAACCAGATCCAGATCGCATTCCGGATCGCGGCCGAGATGATTGAGGATCGGCGGCGCCTTGCCTGATCGCAGGGCTTCTAGGGCCAACACGGCTTGGAGCGCGGCGGTGGCCCCGATGAGATGACCGTGGGCGCTCTTGGTGGCGATGATCGGCGTGTCAACGACAGCATCGCCCAGAACGGCGTGAAGCGCGGCCGCTTCGTTCCTGTCATTGAGCAGCGTTCCGGTGCCATGGGTCGAGACCAGTAGCCGGGCTTTGGGACCTAGGTCGGCGGCGGCTAACGCAGCGGTCATGGCAGAGACTGCGCCCTCGAGGCTGGGCTGGGTCCAGTGGAAGGCATCAGAGGAAAGCCCGACGCCGGCGCACTCCGCCAGGATCGCCGCTCCGCGCGCCCTCGCGTGCTCGAGCTCCTCGAGGACGAGCACCGCCCCGCCCTCGCCGATGGCCATGCCATCGCGGCCGGCGGAAAATGGCCGGCAGGCCGTCGGGCTCATGGCCTGAAGACCGTCCCAGGCCTTCAGGCAGCCAGGCGTGGCGATCGCTTCGCTGCCGCCAACCACGGCAAGGTCACAGGCACCTGTGGCGATGAAGCCCGCGCCTTGGGCGATGGCGTGGCCCGATGAGGCGCAGGCGCTAGACACTGCGAACACCGGACCGCGGATACCGAAAGACATCGCCACTGCGCTGGCCGGGGCGCTGACCATCACCTTGGGAACCGTTAGCGGATGCATGCGCGCCGACTTGCGTCCGAAATAACGCAAATAGCTCGCTTCAAGCGTGTGGATACCGGCGAAGCCGTGGCCGAGCACCAGGGCTGTTCGCCTCTCCAGCGCGGCGTGCCCGATCAAGCCGGCCTGGGCCAGGGCCTCTTGCGCCGAAGCCAGGGCGAAGAGGGCGAAGGGGTCGAGCGAAGCCCCGATGCGGCGCCCCAGCGCCGTCTCGAGGGGCGCCACCAAATCTCCCTCCACCAAAGCAGCGGGCATCTCGTAGGCTTCAGGCCCCTCCGGTCCCGGATCGAAGCTGCGCCTCCGTATCGCCCCCTCGCCAGCCAGGGCGGCGGCGAAATTGGCTTTGACATCAGCGCCAAGGCCCGAGACCGCCCCAAGTCCCGTGACCACGATCCGACGGCGGACCATCAGGTCAGGCGGCCTTTCCGGTCGCGATGACGTCCTCGATGCTGGCGAGAAAGCCTTCCAGATCGGTCACATCGCGCAACGCATCCTCAGCGATCTCGATGCCGTATCTCTCCTCAACGGCGAAAACGACGCTGACAACACCGACCGAGTCCAGGCCCACATCCGTGAGGGTCGCCTGAGGCGTCAGCTTGGCGCGATCCACCAGCGCCTCATCGGCGATGAGATCCAGGAGTTCGTCGCGCAAGGCCGTCATAAAGAGTCTCCGCCAGACTGCTGTCGCGCCTGCAACCTAAGGCGCCTATACCAGTCGTCCGGATGCCTTCAAACCAGCGCCTTGTCCTACCTCGGAAGATATTTTCTCAATACGTCCTCAATGATGCGCTCCAACGACTCCAGCGTGTTGCAGGTGCGGGCCACAGTGCAGAATCGGCCATAGGCGTCCATCTTCGAGTCCCCCTGGCCCCAATAGGTCTGAGGCTCCGGATTGAGCCAGATCACCGATCGCGCGCGATCGGCGATCGCCCGAAGGATATCCAGTCGCGGCTCCGCGTAGTTGGTTCGGCCGTCGCCAAGGATGATCAGGGTGGTCCGCCGATCGATCTTGGCCCCATGCAACTCGAATACATCGGCGAAGGCGCGCCCATAGTCAGTGGAGCGAAAGCCCACCCGGTCGAGAATCAGGGCGATGGCGTCGTCCACGGACTCCTCGCGCAGGACATCACTTACGGCAACGGCGTGATCGGAAAAGGCGAAGGCGTCGAGACGCTCCACCACCTCATTCAGACAATGGAGGAACAGCAGCAGGAACTGAGCAGCCTGGGCTACCGAGCGCGACACGTCGCACATCACCGCAATTTTGGGCTTCTCCACAGCCCTGGTGCGCCAGACGATCTCAAAAGGTATGCCGCCATAGCCCAGGCTGCGCCGCAGGGTATGGCGCACATCCAAGCGGCCCAGTCGCGCCCGACGTCGCCGCCGGGCATATTTTGAGGCCAGCTTGCGGGCCATTCGCCGCACCAGAGTCTCCATGGCCCTGATGTCCTCGGGCTCTACGGCCGTCAGGGCCTTGCGCGCCAGGACCTGCTCTCGCATCCGGCGGGCGGACTGGGCGGCGAACAGTCCCGCCTGGCGCTCAATGAAGGCGCCGGCGCGGGCGAAGAGGCGTTCACGCTGTCCGGCCAACGACTCAGCCTGGATCCGATCGGCGAGGCTTTCGGAGCCTCGTCCGGCGGCGATGCGCGCCTCCAAGGACCGCAAGCCCAAGTCGTCGAGCAGGCGCCGTGTCATCAGACTCCGTTGGCTCTGCAGCCGAATCTCGCCGGCGCCGATGCGCGCGGCGGAAGCTTCCATGGCTGCCGCCAAAGCAGCCTCGTCGCCAGCCTCCAGACTTGCCTCAAGGTCGAAGGCGGCGCTTGGGCCACCCATCTCGTCCCGACCCGCCTCCTGCGGGGGGCCATGCGCCAAGTCGAAAGCATCGCGCGCATAGTAGAGATCGAAACAGGTCTCGAAGCGCTCTACCTCCTCGGCCGACTTGGCCAGAGTCACGCAAAAGGCGTCGCGCAGCAGCGTACGGCTGGAGAAACCGATTTGGGCGAGGGCGCGATGGGCGTCGATCGCCTCCGCTGGCGAGACCGCGACATCGTGGGCGCGCAGGGCCCTGAGGAAGCCCTCCAGTCCGTCCTGCATGGGGGTCGCCATCCCACCAGAAGCTGGATCCGGCAAGGCTCAGGCCCCAGAGGTCAGAAGGTCGCCGATCTGCGGCTCGACAGCGGCGATGTCGGCCTCGAACTTGAGAAGGACGTTGAGCGTATCCCGCACGACCACCGCGTCCAGCGCCTGGACGTGCAGCAGAATCAGGGCTCGGGCCCAGTCCACGGTCTCGGAGATTGATGGGAGCTTGCGCAGGTCTCGGCTCCGCAGTTCCTGAACGAAGGACACTAACTGGCGCCGCAGCGCCGCCTCAACCTCAGGCACGCGCGTCGCAACAATGCGCTCCTCCAGCGCCTGGTCAGGCAGCGGAATGTGAAGGTGCAGACAACGTCGCTTGAGGGCGTCGCCCAGATCCCGGACATTGTTGGAGGTGAGGAAGACCACGGGCGGCGTTTTGGCCCGAATCACGCCCAGTTCCGGAATCGATACCTGAAACGCCGACAGCGTCTCCAGCAGGAAGGCCTCGAAGGCCTCATCGCTCTTGTCGATCTCGTCGATCAGCAGGACCGCCCCGCCCGGCTGACGCAGCGCCGTGAGCAGCGGACGCGGCTCAAGAAACGGTTCGGAAAAAAACAGATCGCCAGCGCCATGCAGCCCCTCCATTGCGGCGCCGAGGTCCGGCGCGTCGGCCAGGGCTCGGCCCATATGGTCTTTGAGAATCTGGGTGTAGAGGAGCTGTTTGCCGTACTTCCACTCGTATAGCGCCTTGGACTCGTCCAGGCCCTCGTAGCACTGCATGCGGATGAGCGGCAGGCCCAGGAGGCCTGCGGAGGCGATCGCCAGCTCAGTCTTGCCCACGCCAGCCGGGCCCTCAACCAGGATTGGCTTACCCAGGTTCAGGGCCATGAATAGGGCCGTGGCGATCCGCCGTGAGGCGATATAGCCCACACCGGCCAGACCCGCGATCAGACTTTCGACACTATCACGCGCTTCGCCGGCCGCCAGTACGGCGGGATCCAGGGTGCTGTCTTCGGGCGCCATCCGGTTCTCTCTCCGTCTCGGTTTCCGGTCTGACGTTGAAGCGGAAAGCGCGCAAGGGCGATGAAGGGTCAGCCCAACTCTTTGCGATAGATTCGGTAGGTCTTGTAGATGCGGGCGTCGAGGCCCTCGAGAATGTGCCGCATGGCGTGGTTGTCCTCGAGAATCCAGGAATACTCCGCCTGGCGCAGGCCTCGTTTTACCGCCTCGCGACGGACGGCATCGCTCAGGAAGAACGGCGCCATCATACCGCGACGATCCCGGGCGAACTTCTTGCGCACGCCCATCAACGGCACCCGGGCGCGGCTCGGCCCCTTGACCTTAAGCCGCCACAATAGCTTGGCCCAGCCGAATGGCAGGATCTTGCCGTTCAGGTCATGGATAGCCTCGTTGATGTCCGGCAGCATGACGATGAAGCCAGCCGGCTCGCCATCGATCTCATAGAACCAGATCCAGTCCGGGATCAGGATCAGTTTCAGCGATTCGCCCAGATGCTTGGTCTCGGCCTCCGTCAGGGAGAGCCCCCCCCAGTTCTCAGACCAGGCGTCATTGACGATGTCAGCGAGGATTTTCACCTCTTCATCGAACCGGTTCATCCGTACCCGGCGGAGAGCCGCACCGGCTGGCAAACCCCGGGCGAGGCGCCGCTCAACGCCTTCGCTGAAGCGGAAATTATGGGCGTTGATATAGGCGTAGACGTCCTTGGCCTTGGCGTAACCCAACTCCTGCAGGCGGCGCTCGGTCCAGCGCGGATCATGTCCCATCATCACCATCGGCGGGGTGTCGAACCCCTCGACCAGCAGACCCACCTCCTCGCTGGTGGCGAGGTTGAACGGCCCCATGGCGGCCTTGAACCCTCTCTGGCGCAGCCAGTCCTCCGCCACCTGGAACAAGGCCGCAAATACCTCGGGGTCGTCCTCAGCCGCGATCATGCCGAAATAGCCAGCGTCGGGATCAGTCTTGGCCAGATGATCCACCTGAGCGCTGATGCGGCCGACATCACGCCCATCCTTCCGCGCCAGCCAGAACTGATAGTCGGCGTGCTGAAAGAACGGATTGACCTTCGGCGAAAGCGCCTCACGGCGCTCGAACATCAAAGGGGCGATGTAGTTGGGCTCCCGGGCCATGAGCCGCATCGGAACCCGGATAAACCGCTCAAGTTCGGCCTTGGTGGAGACAGGAACAATGTCGACGGCCATGCGGGCTACCCTTCGGCGTAGAGGAGGAGACTGGCGGCGCCGGCCGCAAAAGCAATAGGAGCGCCCCAGGCGGCGACACCCGGCGGCACCACCCCGGTGGAGCCCATGGAAGTGAGCACGCCGTCGACCACGAGATAGAGAAGGCCGCAGCCAAGCGCGAAGATGATCGGTCCGGTGCGATTGCTCCGGGCATGTCCCAGCGCCGTGGGAAGGGCGAGCAGCAGCATGATCAGCGGCGCCATCCCCTCTGCCAGGGTGCGGTAGAGCTTGGTCTCGAATTCGCTTGGGGGCTTGTCGATGGCCCCCTTGCCGAACAGCGAGCGCAGCGCCGTCCAGGACGTAATCTCATATCCGGTTGAGAACGGATTGGCGGCGTTAAAGAGGCGCGATACGTCACCTGGACGCAGCGTCGTTCGCCAGTCCGCCGCGGCCACGGCGATGGCCGTTGCGCGCACCGCACCGACATCGGTGATGAGGGCATCGTGGAGGATCCAGCCCTTTCCCGTCCAGTCCGCCTCCTCTGCCCGGACGCGCCGCTCAAGACTGTGCTGAGCGTCGCGATCATAGATGGTCAGCCCCCGCAGCCGGCGTCCGTCAGCGCTCGCCGCCGTCGCCTTGACGATATCATCGTCGATCCGAAACCAGCGCGGCGCCCCCGGATCTGGACGCGCACCTGGCGTGGTCGCCTTCCACCATGTGGCCAGCGCCTGCTCGGCGCGGGGGGCGATCTGGTCGGTCACCGCCATGTCGAGCGCCGCGACAGCGAGGGCCACGGGCAAGGTTCGCCGAAAGATCTCGAAGAGGGACAGCCCCGAGATCCGCATCACCACGAGTTCACTGTTACGGGCCAACTGGCTGAACGTGAAGACCGCTCCCGCCAGGACCGCGAACGGCGCCACCTCCTGCACCATGGAGGGCGTCCGAAGGAGCATGTAGCGACCGATATCGAGGAGGCCCCCGCGCTGAAGAATCTGACTGGTCTCGCCCAGCAGGTCGATCAGTTGAAGCAATGCGATGAGCGCGATCCCGGCGCCCAGCGTCCGCACCGCCATCATCCGGGTGAGGTAGGCGGAAAGGCTCAAGGGACCCTTCAAATTCACGGTCGTCACAGCCCTGGGACGGCGCTCCATCAGGGTCTCGATACGACGCAGCAGGCCGGAGATCGGGGTATCCCCCGGTCGGGTTCGGCTCGAAAGAAAGAGCCAAAAAGCGAGAACCGTAATGCTCAGAAATGCGAGGCCGATCGAGACGAAGGGGTTGATCGCCCCCTCGTCGGAGAAGCTTTTGGCCAGGGTGACGCTGTGGTGGTAGGCCACCAGAATAATGGCTCCAACGATCATCCCCGCGGTGCGATTGCCGCGCTTGGACGCCATCGCGAGCGGGAGGGCGATGAGCGGGAGGAGCGGGATCGCCAACGACCTCGCCAACCGCGCGCAGAGCTCAGCCTCGAGCACCCGGCGGGGGATCAGCGCATCGGGCCGCTGAGCCTCATCGATGAGCTCAGGAAATGTCAGCTCCTGCTCGTTGCCGCCGCGTGGTCGGAGCGTGGCGCCTCCCTTGATCAGTTCCCGGTCCGTGAGATTGCCAAAACGCAGTAACTTCGGCGCTGCATCGCCCTGTTCGGATAAGATGAGGCCACCGCGAAGTCGCAGCTCGGTGGTCTTGCGATCGGGAGCCATTCCGAGGGCGCCCTCCGAGGCGGTAACCACCTGTTCGCCTTCACCGTCCTTGCGGCTGATGAAAACCCCGCTCAATTGACGACCCGTAGCGTCCACTTCGTCGGCGGATATCGTGAACTGGGGGCCGGCATTGATGAAGACCTGCGGATCGAGACGCGCGGTCCATCCCGCCTCCGTGGCTGCATTGAGGACGGCGCGATATCCGAACCGGCTGTAAGGCTGCAAATAGCCCATGAGCAGGAGGTTGCCGACACCCAGAACGAGGCCGGCGAAAACCAGGGGCGCGAGAAGGCGATCGAACGATACGCCGCCCGCCAGACAGGCATCGATCTGGCTTTCCTCGTCCAGGCGCCCGATGACCATGAACATGGCCACGAAATAGGCGGCGGGCAGCGCCAGGCCCAGCTGATAGGGAATCATATTGCCCACCAGCCCAACCAGATAGCTCATGTGGGCGCCGTTGGCGGCCAGCTGATCAATCAGCCTGAGCGTCTGCTCCAGCAAAAACGCCACCAGGGTCACGCCAAGCACGGCCAGAGCCGGCAAGGTCAGCATCCGCAGGATGTAGCGGTCGAGTATAGAGGGACGCCAGGGGGGCCGAGGCGCCGCCGCGGCGCTAAGCGCCAGGGAGGTCACGAGAGTCTAGACCGCCCCTGCAATGCGGCGACGGCCCGACGGCAGGAAGCCCAAGGTACGGCCGACCTCGGCGAAAACGCTCAAGACGGTGTCAATTTGCGCCAGGGTGTGAGCGGCGCTGACGCTGCTGCGCAGAAGTCTCACATTGGTTGGGGTCGCCGGGGGTAGAGCCAGATTGAGATAGACCCCTCCCTCAAGCAGGAGCTTCCAAAACATCACTGCCGTTTCCTGATCAGGCATGGCGACCGCGACGATGGGATTGGCCTCCGGGCCGACCTCGAAGCCCATGGCCTTGAGCCCATCATAAAGCCGGTGTGCATTGCGCATGAGCGTCTCACGCAAGGACGGCTCCGCCTGAAGTTTCTCCAATGCCGCCAAGGTCGAGGCGACAATGCCAGGCGGCAGGGATGCGGTGAACATGTAGGGGCGCGACACGATGCGCATGATGTCGAAATCGGGTGTGTCGGACACACAGAAGCCGCCGACGCTGCCCAGACTCTTGGAGAACGTCCCGACGATGAAGTCGACATCCGCCTCGACGTCCGCCGCCTCGGCCAGCCCCCTGCCGGTCTCGCCTAGAACGCCCATGGAATGGGCCTCGTCCACCAGGAGGTAGGCGCCGGTCTCGCGCTTCACCGCCGCGATCTCCTTGAGCGGCGCCGTGTCGCCCAGCATAGAATAGATCCCCTCCACGACGATCAACCGATCGCCGGGCGCGCCTTCGAGGCGTCTGAGCCGCTTGTAGAGGTCGTCTGGATTGTTGTGACGGAACCTGATCACTTCTGCGTGACCAAGGCGCGAGCCGTCGTATATGCTGGCGTGACTATCGGCATCGAGCATCAGGTGGTCGCCGCGTCCCACAAGAGTCGACAGTACGCCGAGATTAGCCTGATAGCCGGTGCTGAAGACCATGGCGTTCTGTCGCCCGAAGAACTTGGCCAGAGCCTCTTCAAGCCGCTTGTGGCCGCCATAGGTTCCATTGGCGACCCGTGAGCCCGTGGTTCCGGTGCCTTGGCCTCGGGTCGCCTCGATGGCGCGATCGACACAGTCTGGGTCGAACGTCAGACCCAGATAGTTGTTCGTGCCAAGCAGAATCATTGCCTGACCGCCTATCACACCCTCTGTGGGCGAGGTGACGGCGTCGAATCGGACGTTCAGAGGGTCCACGCCACTGGCGCGAAGTTGGTCATAGGCCTGCTTATAGGCCCCGTGCTTGGCGAGGATGGTCATGCGACGCGCCCAGACCGAAGGGCTTCGACAGCGGCGATAAGGTCAGCCACGGTCTGGATCTGTGCGATCCGGTCGAGCGGAATCGAAATGTCGTAGAAATCTTCGATGGCCATGACGAAATTCATCACCCCAAGTGAGTCCATGCCCAAATCCTCCACGATGTCGGTATCGTCCCGGATAGATACGGGGCGACCCAGAACCTCCTCGAAGATCGTGGAGATTTCGTTTCGGATGGCGGCATTGGCGTCAGCGTCGGTGCCGCCGACCACAGCCAGTTGCAAATTCTGCCGCATTCTCTATCGGCCCCCTCTCGGTGACAACGGAAACGCGCGCAACCCCAAACCTTAGCTAACAGGATCGACCGCCAAGCTTCAACCTCATGGGGCGGGTCGACGCCCCCGCAAGCCACCGGAGGGCATCGCGGAACCGGCGGATCAAGTCCGGTTTCGAAACGCGCTTTTGATCGGCGGCGGCGCACAAAGCAAGTCATGTTGCACCGCAGAAGACATTTTTCGCCTCCAAGCGGCCTCAGAGCCATCCCTTGAGACGGTACCATGCCGCGGTTTCCGTAAAGCCCTGATCCAGCGAACGACCCATCGGCCCGGATCGCCAAGGCGCCATCTCAGAGGGGGAAACCGCCCAATCGGGATGGGTGAGTTCTCGCGCCTTGCCCGCGCCAAAAATGGCTGGCCGGCCGGTCAGTCGGGACGCCAGGTCCGCGATCCCCCCCGCCGCGTGGATCAGGCTGACGGGCAAGGGCATCAGGGGCGCATTTCGATTGAACGCGCTGCGAGCCGTCCGCCAGATCTCCCGCCAGCCATAACCCTGGGGCCTGTGTCCCCCCAAGGCGAAGCGGCCATCCTCGTCTCGCCGCGCCGCCTCAGCGATCTCCGCGGCCACATCGTCAACGTGAGCCAGGGCGAGGCGCGTCGTCGGCGCACCGGGGTAGGGCAGGATTGGCGCGTGGGCGGCGAGTTGGAACAATCCAAGCGTCGCGCGATCGCCCGGCCCGTAGACGGCGGGGGGTCGAATTATGGTCAAGGACCCTCCCAGAACCTCCCGTGCGGCGAGCTCGCCCGCGTGCTTGCTGAAGGCATAGGAAGAGAGTTGCGGCTGGCGGGCAGCCAGGCTGGAGACGAGAACGAATCTCGCCCCGACGGCCTTAGCCGCCCGCGCGGCCGCTGCGGCGCCCGCCTCGTTCACGGCTAGAAATCCGGCACGGTCACGGGCCATGATCGCTCCCGCCAAATGCACGAAGACCTGAGCGCCGGCGGCGAGGCGGGCCAGGGCCCCAGCATCGGCGAGGTCGCCGAGAACCCATTCCAGGTCATCCTTGCGCGCCTCACCCTCAATCGGCGGACGGCGCGCCAGAGCTCTCAGGCTCCAACCCTGCGCAAGAAGATGCGGAGCGAGCCGTTGCCCCAGAAACCCCGTCGCACCCGTAAGGGCTATGAGGCCGGCCATGACCAGGCGCGATCCGCCGTCTCAGGCCTGGACGCGCTCAGTGGCCGGGGCGAAAGCGCCCGACATAAAGAGGGCGCGCGCCCGCGATCGACTCAGTTTGCCGGAGGACGTCTGGGGCAGGCTGTGAGGAGGAGCCAGAACCACCTGAATCTCCAACCCATGGCGGGCGCGTAGGAGGCCGGCGACCTCTTTTTCCAGAGACATCCGGGCCGAAGCCTCCCGAGTCCGACACTGGACCAGGGCCACAACCCGCTCATCACTACCCCCCTCGGCGTAAGAGAACACCGCCACGTCTCCCGATCGAAGCCCCTCGATTTCGCGCTCCGCAGTCCATTCCAAATCCTGCGGCCAGACGTTGCGGCCATTGACGATGATCAGGTCCTTGGCGCGACCTGTGATCACGATCTCGCCATCCAGGAGGTAGCCCAGATCGCCGGTATCCAGCCACCCATCGGCGGAAAGGGTTCTGGCGGTTTCGTCGGGCGCACCGAAATAGGCCTTCATCAAGCTCGGGCCGCGCGCGAAGATTCGGCCGACCTGCCGCTCGCCCAGGACGCGACCGGCCAGGTCGCGCACCTCAAGCTCATGATCCTTTAGAGGTCGACCGCAGAGGGCGAACTCGCGCTGTCGCCGGCCCTCGCCCAAAGGATGAGCTGCCACGGCCTCGGCTTCGAGACGGTCCATATCCGCCACGTCCGTGCGCAGCCCCTTCCCCACCGGGGTGAGTGACAGGGCCAGGGTCGCTTCAGCCATGCCGTAGCTCGCGGTGAAGGCCGCCGCGTTGAAGCCCGCCGGCGCATAGGCGTCAGCGAATGACCGCAGCGGTTCAGGGCGGATCATGTCACCGCCGAGCCCCGCCACACGCCAGGACGAAAGGTCGAGCTCTGTTAGGTTCGCGGCTCCCGCCCGCCGCGCGGCGAGGTCGAAGCCGAAGGTGGGTGCGTAGGAAATCGTTCCCTTGCGCTGTGAAATGAGGTCGAGCCACAGCAGGGGCCGACGAACGAAGGCGCCTGTGGGAAGGAGATCGACCGAGACCTGGAAGCCAACGCTGCAAAGGAGCATCCCGACCAGACCCATATCGTGATAGAGCGGCAGCCAGCTTACGGTCCGGTCGGTGGCGGCGACCCCGAGCCCCGGACCGCCGATCGCATAGACATTGGCCATGAGCGCGGCTTGGGTGACGGCGACGCCCATGGGGAACCGGGTGCTTCCAGACGAGAACTGCAGATAACAAAGCCCCTGCGGGTCTGGCCGAGGGAGCGGCCCAGCGCCGGCGCGGGGCAGATCGTCCAGACGCCCACAGATCGCGAGATCGAGACCGTTGGCGGCTTCGTTGAACCAGTCCGCGAGCGCACCGGGCGCCAAGGCCGCCCGCGCCTCGGCCGAGACGAGCATACGCCTTACATGTTCGAGATAGGCGTCTTTGCCGCCGAAAGGCGCCGGCAGTGGGGTCGGCGCGGGAACGAGGCCAGCAAATTGGCAGGCGAAAAAAGCGCGCAGGAAATCACCGTCGCTTTCCGCAGCCAACATGACCCGGTCGCCCGGCTCTAAGCCAGTCGCTAGAAGGCGCCCCGCGAGGTCCAGCGCCTGATCGCGAAGGTCCCGATAGGGCAGGACTTCAATGAGCTCTCCCTTGAGGGAATGCACATTGATCCCAGTGCTCTGAAGCGCCGCGTAGTCGAGGGCCTCGGCAAGAGTCGCGAAATCGCCTTTGCGGACGGAGCGTCCGGGCGCGGTCGGTGTCGGAGTCAATTCGGGGGGTTCCGCTGAGGGGCTTCCATGAGGCCAGGGACACGACCATGATGCACGGACCTTGGCGGCGCGTCACCATTGAACCGGCCGGGCGCCTCTTAGTCGAATTGCCCCCCCCGCGTCGAGCATGCTTTATGACACGGCCCGTTAAAACCTGGGCGACGAGACAGTCCTGTACATGAACGACACCTCCACCGCCGGCCCAGACCGACCCAGTCTCGGAGCCCTGATGAAGGAGGAACTCCTTCACGACGCGCTCAAGCACCCTCCAGCTGGCGACCTGCAGCCTCTCACCCGCCTCGCGCCTTTCGTGGGAGCTCACCCCGTGGACGCCATCCTTGGGATGGTCTTCCTCACGCTGTCCTCGGCCTCCGCCCTCGCCATGACCGATGGCGTCCGACGGGTGATCGACGGCGGCTTCACCCACCGCACCGAAGGCGAACTCGTCCAGCTCTTCATGACCGCCGGCGTGATCGCCGTCGTCCTGGCCCTGTCGACCGGAATGAGGATGTACTTCCTCTACAAGCTGGGAGAGCGGGTCGTCGTCGACCTTCGCAAGGTCGTGTTCCGGCGCGTACTCGGCCTCGACCTGGCGCATTTCCAGAAGCTCAAGACGGGAGAGATCCTGTCCCGCCTGACCACCGACATGACGATGGTCGAGGGCATCGTCGGGACCGTGGCGCCGGTGGCGCTGCGCAATCTCATGACGCTGGTGGGCGCACTGGGATGGATGCTGATCGTCAGTCCCAATTTCACCGGCCTGGTCCTGGCCCTGATTCCCTTTCTGCTCACGCCGCTGTTCCTCATGGGCCGGCGCCTGCAGCGCCTTTCCCTGCGCGCTCAGGATCGCTTCGCCGAGGCCGTGGGGTATGCCGGGGAGGGCCTGGGAGCGGTCGATACGGTTCAGGCCTTCGGACAGGAGGACGCCGTCGCCGCGCGTTTCAACCGCTCGGTGGAAAGCGCCTTCGAAGCCTCCCGGGCACAGCTCAAGGCGCGCGGTCTACTGTCCGCCCTGATGATCACCCTGATCTTTGGCGGCATGATCGCGCTCCTGTTCCAGTCGACGGTGGCCGTTGTGCATCACCGGCTGTCGCCAGGGCGCCTCGTCCAGCTCCTGGCCCTTGCCTTCTTCGCCGCCAACGCCGTGCGTGATCTTTCCGATGTCTGGGGGCAGATCCAGAAGGCGTCGGGCGCTGCGGCGCGGGTTATCGAGATGCTGGATGCCCGTCCGACCATCGCCGCGCCCGCCAAAGCCACCCCGTTGCCGCGACCCGCTTTGGGGGAGGTGGATTTCGACAGGGTGCGTTTTGCCTATCCCGGACGTCGGGGACCGCCGGCGCTGGATGAATTCGATCTGCACGTCCGTCCAGGAGAACGGGTGGCGTTGGTGGGGCCATCCGGCGCCGGCAAGAGCACTGTTCTCCGCCTACTGCTGCGTTTCTACGATCCGGAACGGGGCGCCGTGCGTCTGGACGGGGTCGATCTGAGAGAGGCGGACCCCTCAGAGGTGCGTGAGCGCTTGGCTCTCGTTGCTCAGGATGCGCCGCTGTTCTCCGGTTCGGCGAATGACAATATTCGATTTGGCTCGCCAGAGGCGAGCTTGAGCGAGATCCGCGCGGCGGCGCTGGCGGCCCAGGCGGATGGTTTTCTCAAGGCCCTGCCGCAAGGCTACGAGACCCTTGTGGGAGAGCATGCCAAGACCCTTTCAGGTGGGCAAAAGCAGCGGCTCGCGATCGCCAGAGCGCTGCTGCGGGACTCGCCGGTCCTGCTGCTGGATGAGGCCACCAGCGCCCTCGACGCAGAGAGTGAGCGGCTGGTCCAGCAGGCTTTGCATGAAGCCATGCGCAATCGCACCACTCTGGTCATCGCCCACCGACTCGCGACCGTTCTTGAAGCCGACCGCATCGTGGTTATGGAGCGCGGACGCGTCGTCGAGGAGGGCGCCCATGGCCAGCTGCTGGCAAAGGGGGGCTTGTATGCCCGGCTAGCCAAGTTGCAATTCACGGCTCAGACCGCGTAAGCCCTTCCTGACAGGACGCCGCTCATGAGTCTCCGCCTCACCTTGCCCCTCGCCCTGTTCTCGGCCCTGGCCTTGGCGGCGCCCCTGGATGCGGCCACAGCCATGCCGCCTGCCCCCCCGGGCGCCGACCCCGACACCCGAGCCTGGTGGGAGATAACCGGATCGCTCTCAGGCGATGAGATGGAGGGTCGGGATACTGGTTCCGCGGGCTATGCGCGCGCGGCGCAGAGGGTCCAGGACCTTTTCGCCGAGGCGGGTCTTAAGCCGGCTGGCGATTACGGTTCCTGGCGCCAAACCGTGCCGCTCGAGGAGGTTCGCGTCGAAAAGGCGGGCACGCGCTTCATCCTGCACGGTGGCGCCGCGGAGGCGAAGCCGCTCCGATTCCTGCACGATATCGATGTCCGTCCCACGAACGATCTGCCGCCCCACACCGACGCGTGGCTGAGCTTCGGCGGCTATTGCTCACCCTCGGACATGAGCCCGAGCATGAAGGACAAGATTGTGGTCTGCTTCGGGGCCCGAAGGGCTGGAGAGACCAGTGCGGCTGAACGGTTGCGCGCGGCGGCGGCGGTAGGCGCCATCGGGGTGATCGACGTGGACGATCCGGGATTCACCCTTGAGCCGGCGCGCTGGCCAGACGCCTATTCCCGACGCGTGACGATCGCGGGGTCACCCCCCCCGCCCTTTCCACGCCTGCTCGTTATCCGCCTCTCAGACGCCCGATTCGCCGATGTGATCGCCGGCTCCGGACACGACGCCCAAGCCCTGCTGACAGCCGGCGCCGCCGGACGCCCCCTGCCCGCTTTCGATATTCCCCAGAGGCTTGAGGTGGACACCCGGCTCAGCCGCCGGACCTTCAGCTCGGACAATGTCCTGGGGCTGTTGCCAGGGTCTGATCCCGCTTTGAAATCACAGGTTGTGGTCGTCTCGGCCCACCTAGACGGTTATGGTCATGGGGAAGCGGTGAACGGAGACGACATCTATAACGGCGCATTCGACGACGCCGCCTATGTGGCGACTCTGATCCGACTGGCGGACCAGCGTCACGGCCGGGGGTTCCGTCGTAGCGTTCTGTTCGCTGCCTTCACCGGTGAAGAAAAGGGGCTTCTGGGCGCGGTATGGTTCACGCGTCACCCCACGGTGCCCACAGCCGAGCTCGCTGCCGATATCAACCTCGACCAGCTTCGCCCGCTCTTCCCACTGAAGATTCTGACCATGCACGCGGTGAATGACACCACGCTCGGCGCCACCGCTCGAGACGTGGCCGCAAGCCTTGGAATCGAGATTCGGCCTGATCGAGAGCCGGATCGCCACCTTCTGATGCGAGCCGACCATTGGCCGTTCCTGCAGATCGGCGTGCCCGCCACCGGTTTCGTGTTCGGCTACGATTCCGGTACGGATGCCGAGCGGCGCTACCGCGAATGGTACCAAATCCGCTATCATCGACCGCAGGACGACATGACCCAGCCGATCGACTTCAAGGCGGCGGCGGATTTCAATACCTTCTTCTATCATCTGACCGCCGCCGTCGCGAACGCGCCGTCGCGACCCGCCTTTCTTCCCGACAGCCCCCTCAAGCCGAGATCGCCCGACTAAACCAGCGGCTATTGCGGCCCTGACTGGCTTGGCTCCGGGTGTGGTTGCGAGGGGCCGCCGCCGGAGTCTCCAAACCAATAGCTGAGGTGGATGACGACCGTCGTATCGCCCGGCCCTACCTCGAAACTTGCGGCGCGGGCTGAAGGCGGAGCGAAGAACAGGTGCGGGTTGTTTGAAAACCCGTAGGGCTCGCGCGGCGCGAACAATGTGTGGTCAAAGCGATGGTTGCTATTAAGGTCGTCATAGATCGCCACGGCATAGCGTCCCGGCGCCGGCAGCCAGGTACAAAGGATCGTGGTCGGGGCCGTGGCCTCCGTGCGCCACACGGCGATCTCGCCCTTGGGCTTGAGGAACCGGGTCGGATCATCGGGGTAGAGCGTGGCTGTCATCAGGCCGCGCGTCTCCCGCACGGCGTCGACGACAATCCTCAGACGCACCCCGCTAGGCTCCCCACGACAGGCGGTCTTGGCGGGGGTCGGAGACGCCGGCGGCGGCGCCTGGGCCTCAGCGCGTCCCTGCCAGACCAGAGGCGCGACCCCCAAGGCGCCAGCGATCCAGGGCGCGAGTCGGTGGACATTCATAACCGCGATGTCTCACCCGCATCCCATGAATGAATCGTGAAACCGAACGTTCCGCAATCGGAGTCCGATGCAGACATGCGAACCTGCGGCAACAGCTGGTCCGCCTTGCTCCTGCTCACCCTAAAGGGTCCTCGGCAGGCGCCGAGCGCATATCGGCGCGAACCCAGAGCGCTTCAGGCGGCGTGATCGCGCCCATCTCCGGCGGCGGCGATCAGTTCCAAGGAGCGCAGGCGGGCGTTGAGGTCAAACATGGAGACGGCCACGATCAACTCGTCCGCCTGGGTGCGCTTGGCGAACCTTGCCAGTCCCGCGCGCACGGACGCCGGACCGCCGATCACGGCGCAGGATAGAGTGTGGTTGAGCACGGCCTGCGCCTCGGGACCCAGACTCGCATCATAGTTCTCCATGGGCGGCGGAAGGGGACCGGGGCGGCCGCTGCGCAGGGCGACAAAGGCCTGCTTAAGGGAGCTGGAGAGCCATGCAGCCTCGGCGTCAGAATCGGCGGCGATAACCGTCAGGGCGGCCATAACCCTTGGCCTGGAGAGGCGCATCGAAGGCTGAAACGCCTGGCGATAGATCTGCAGCGCCTGGTCCAGCTGGGCCGGCGCAAAATGTGAGGCGAAGGCGAAAGGCAGACCGAGCGCGGCGGCAAGCTGTGCGCCGAAGAGACTTGAGCCGAGAATCCAGACCTCCGCATCTGCACCGGCGCCCGGAATCGCCCTGACCGCCTGCTGAGGCGAAGCGGGCTGGAGGAAATGCAGGAGTTCGACGACATCCTCGGGGAACCGATCAGCATCGCCCTGCAGACGCCGCCGCAGGGCCCGAGAAGTGAAGGGGTCGGTTCCCGGCGCCCTCCCGAGGCCCAGGTCCACCCGCCCAGGGTGCAGCGCCGCCAGAGTCCCGAACTGTTCGGCGATCACCAGGGGAGCGTGGTTGGGCAACATCACTCCGCCCGCGCCGATCCGGATCGTCTGGGTACCGGCGGCGACATGCGCCAGGGCCACCGCTGTCGCTGCGCTCGCGACCCCCGGCATGTTGTGATGCTCGGCCATCCAGAAGCGTCGAAATCCCAGCGCTTCAGCTTTCCGCGCCAGGGTCAGACTGGCGCTGAGCGCGCCCGCCGCATCGCCCCCCTCGACTATGGGGGCCAGGTCCAAAAGCGAAATCTCAGTCATGATTCCGATATAGGCCCGGCGGGGCCAACGGGAAGCCGATGCTTTCCCCGGCCGCAAAGCATTGTATCTATGCTCCGTGGTGTCTAGCGATCTCAAACGGCCCGGCCGCGCCTATTTCCTCGGAATCGCAGGTGCGGGCATGAGTGCGCTTGCCTCGCTCCTGAAGTCCGAGGGCTGGGAGGTGTCTGGTTCGGACAAAGACGTCTTCCCGCCAATGACCACCTATCTCGACAGGCTGGGCATTTCCTGGCGAGACGGCTTCGACGCTGCGGCGCTCCCCGATCCTATCGACCTGGCTGTCATCGGCTCCAGCGCGAAACTGGACCTGCAAGACAATCCGGAGCTTGCCGAGATCGCTCGCCGCGGCGTCCCCGCCATGGGATTTCCTCACTATTTGGGCCAGCACACCCGGGGGCGAGAGGTGATCGTCGTCGCCGGTAGCTTCGGCAAATCGACCTTGACCACACTTTGCGCTCATCTCGCGCGGTGCGCAGGGCGGGATCCCGGCTATTTCATCGGCGCCGCACCGCTCGATCTGCCGGCATCAGGTCACTCTGGAACCTCGCCCGAGGTGTTCATCGAGGGCGACGAATACATCATCAGTCCGCAGGATCAGCGGCCGAAGTTTGCCCTCTACCATCCGCGCGGGGCGGTTCTGACATCGATTGTCCACGACCATGTCAACGTCTATCCCACTCTCAGGTCATACGAGGCCGCTTTCGCAGGCCTGATCTCCCAGCTCCCACCTGATGGCCCGTTGATTGCGGCGCGTGGACATGAGGCGATCCAGCGCCTGACTGAGGAGCGAGAGGTGATCTGGTACGGCGCAGCTCCAGGACCTGGCTATTTCGCTGATCGCATCGTCATAGGTGAGACGACCCGCTTCGACCTTGTCACCCCGCGGGGAGGACGCATCCCCCTGACGACACAGCAACTGGGTCTGCACAATATTGAGAATCTCGTGGGCGCCTGCGCCCTGATGTTGGAGCGCGGCTGGGCGAACCCTCGTGATCTTCAGGCCGGCGCGGCGAGCTTCAAGGGCCTGGAACGGCGTCTTGACCGAAAAACCCAAACCTCCAGCGCACCGGTCTATGAGGGATTCGGGTCCTCCTACGAAAAGGCCCGTTCGGCCATAGACGCCGTCCGGCTCCATTTTCCCGACCGGACCATGATCACGGTGTTCGAGCCCCACACCTTCAGTTGGCGCAATCGCGAGGCCCTGGATTGGTACCGGCGAGTATTCGATGGAGTCGATCAGGTGCTCATATTGCCGCCTCCCGTGCATGGGGCGGAGAGTCACGCCCAGCTCAGCGGGGCAGAGATCCTGCAGGCGGTGCGCCGCTCCGGAACTGCGGTCGAGGCGGCGGCCGACGGCGACGCAGTGATCGCGCGGCTTGACCAGATGATGACCGGAGAGGAGGTCGTGTTGCTGCTCTCATCGGGTCCCCTTGCGGGCCTGCCCGCCCGCCTGCCCAAGCACCTCGATGCGCGATTTGGGTCGTCCTGAAGGCGGACCGAACGTTCCGAGCCAGGAACGCCCCTTGCGCACTCGCGTTTACCATCGGTGACCTCTCGACGGTCCGCCCGACATACGCCGACCGCTCGCAGCGAAGGAGAGCTTTCACATGGACATGAACCGTCGATCCCTTGGCCTTGGCGCCCTTGGCCTCGCCGCCGCGGGCCTGCCGCTCACGCTGGCAAGCCCGGCCCTGGCCGACCCACGACAACGTCTCGTGGAGCGGGCGCGCACCGATCTCAATCTGCTGCTCCAGGAGGAGCCTCGTTCACGTCTGTTCGATGCGAAATGCCGCGCTGTTCTGGTTTTCCCCTCAATCCTCAAGGCGGGCTTCATCTTCGGCGGCGAAACAGGAAATGGCGTACTGCTCGATCGCAATGGCGCGCCGTTGGACTTCTACAACCTAAGCGGAGGGTCATGGGGCCTGCAGATCGGTGGACAGGACTTTTCCTACGCCCTGTTCTTCATGACCGATTCTTCTATGAACTATCTGCATCGCGTCGACGGTTTCGCGATCGGGACCGGCCCAAGCGTCGTGGTGCTCAATAAGGGCGCCGCCGCCTCCGCCGACAGCACCACGCTCAGCCACGACGTCTATGCCTTCCCCTTCAACGGCAAGGGTCTGATGGCCGACCTGACCCTGCAGGGGACAAAGATCACCCGCATCCACCCCCGTTGAGGGCGAAAAGGAAACGGCGCCACGCTCAACGGCCAGTGAATCGGGGCGGCCGCTTTTCGATGAAGGCGGCCATGCCCTCCTTCTGGTCTTCAAAAGCGAACAAGGAGTGGAATAGGCGCCGCTCGAGTTTCACCCCTTGCGAAAGGGGCGTTTCATAGGCGGCGCATACCATCTCTTTGGTAAGCATAACGGCATTGGGAGACAAAGCGGCGATCTTACGCGCGGCTTCGAGGGCAGTGGGCAGAAGCTCCGTCAGGGGCGTGACCCGACTCACCAGACCGCAGCGCTCGGCTTCAGCGGCGTCCATCATCCGACCCGTAAGGACCATATCCATGGCCTTGGACTTGCCGACAAAGCGGGGAAGGCGCTGCGTGCCGCCGGCGCCGGGCGACACGGCGAGGGTGATCTCCGGCTGACCGAAACGGGCATTGTCCGCGGCGATGATGAAATCGCACATCATGGCCAATTCGCACCCTCCGCCCAGGGCATAGCCGGCCACAGCGGCGATCACCGGCTTGCGGCACCGCGTGACCCGCTCCCAATTGCGGGTGATGAAGTCCTCACCAAATACCTCCGCATAGGACTTTTCCGCCATCTCCTTGATGTCGGCGCCGGCGGCGAAGGCGCGGTCGGAACCGGTAATGACCAGGCAGCGCACCTCTGGATCGGCCTCAGCGGTGTCGAGCGCCGCTGTAAGTTCGTCCATGAGTTGGCCGTTCAGGGCGTTCAGCGCCGCCGGTCGGTTGAGGCGGATGAGGCACACCGCCCCTGTGGTTTCCACCAGAAGAGTCTCATAGGTCATGGCGGGGGCAAGCTCCGAAGCGAGGGTCAGGCGAGGTCAGGAAGAGGCGTCCACTCCCGCTGCAGCGGAAGCGGAGCGAAGACGGCGTCCAGCATGGCTCGGCTCACGCCCTCCAGTGTCGCTGGAGACCAGAGGGGGCGGTTGTCCTTGTCGCGGATCACCGCGCGCACGCCTTCCCGAAAATCGTGGGACATGACCATACGAGCGCCAATTCGCATTTCCTGACGCATCTCTGCGGCGAAGTCCGGTATGGACGCCCCCTCCTCCACCTGCCTAAGTGCGGTCTTGAGGCTGAGCGGGGATCGCGCGTCGAGGAGGGCCAGTTCAGCGCGAGCGAAGGCGCCAGAATCCGCCGCCATTGCGGCGCGGATCGCTTCAAGAGTGTGCCCGCCGTACAGACGGTCGATGTCCGACCGTATCGCCTGTACCGGCGCGGCTTCCGTCAAATGCTGCGCGAACCTGTTCAGGATCATCTCAACCTCACCTGGCCGCGCCAGAAGCTCGCCCTTCATCGTCTCGAGAGACGACGCCGCGATGCTGTGTGTGGCCAGTCCGAGGAACAGACAGTCGGCCGCCTCGAGCCGCGCTCCGGTGAGCGCCAGCCAGACGCCGGTACGGCCCGGCAGCCGCGACAAATGCCAGCCGCCCCCCACATCCGGGAACAGACCGATGGCCGTTTCGGGCATGGCCAGCCGGGTGCGCTCGGTGGCGATGCGATAGCGGGCAGGCAGGGCGAGGCCTACCCCGCCGCCCATGGTCACACCGTCCATGATCGCAATGACGGGCTTGGGAAAAACCATCAGCAGATGATTGAGACGGTATTCTCGGAAGAAGAAGTCACAGGCCGCCTCTCCCCCCTCGGCCGCGCTGTCCGCCAGGAACCTGATATCGCCGCCGGCGCAAAAGCCGCGCTCCCCCGAATGGTCGATCAGGATGGCTTGGACCGCGGGATCGAGCCTCCAACCCAGCAGCGCCTCGGTCATGGCCTGCACCATGGCGGTGTTCAGGGCGTGCAAGGCGTTGGGACGGTTGAGCGTGACCCGCCCGATGGCGCCCTCCACGCGGCAGATGACCTCATCGGTCATGTGCGCAGAAGCTCCCGGGCGATGATCACGCGCATGATCTCGTTCGTCCCCTCAAGGATCTGGTGCACGCGGAGGTCGCGGACCACCCTCTCGAGGGGATAGTCCTTGAGGTAACCATAGCCGCCGTGGAGTTGAAGCGCGTCATTGGCGATCCGGAAACCGGCGTCAGTCGCGAACCGCTTGGCCATGGCGCAAAGGCGCGTCGCGGAGGGGTCGCCGGCGTCGAGCGCGCTCGCGCCGCGGCGGACCATCAGCCGCGCGGCCTCCAGGTCCGTGGCCATGTCCGCCAAACGAAACTGCAGGGCCTGGAAATCGGCCAGCGGCTGACCAAACTGCCGCCGGCTCTGAAGATACGCCTTGGCCGTTTCCAGGGCGAAACCCGCACCTCCGAGCGAGCACGAAGCGATATTCAGCCGCCCGCCATCGAGGCCCATCATGGCCATGCGAAAGCCCTCGCCCTCTTCGCCCAGACGGTTGGCCGCCGGCGTGCGGACATTGTCAAAATGCACCATGGCCGTCGGCTGGCTGTTCCAGCCCATCTTGCGCTCCGGCGCCCCGAAACTGAGGCCAGGCGCGCCCTTTTCCACCAAAATAGCGGAGACTCCGCGCGCACCTTCCCCGCCGGTTCGCGCCATGACCACATAGAGATCCGAGACTCCGGCGCCAGAGATGAAGGCCTTTGACCCATTCAGGACATAGGTGTCGCCCTCGCGGCGGGCGCTCGTGCGCAAGGAGGCCGCATCCGAGCCGGAGGACGGCTCGGTGAGGCAATAAGAGGCGATCATCTCCATGGTCGTGAGCCGAGGCAAGTACCTGCGCCGAGTGGTCTCGCTGCCGAACCGGTCGATCATCCAGGAAGCCATATTGTGGATCGACAGGAACGCCGCGGTTGAGACGTCTCCTTGGCTAAGCGCCTCGAAAATCAGCGTCGCCTCGAGCCTTCCCAGCGCGGCCCCTCCCACATCTTCCTGCACATAGATGCCCGCCAGCCCCAGAGCCGCCGCGGCGCGCAGGGTGTCGACCGGAAAGATCTTGTCCTCGTCCCAGCGGGCGGAATGCGGCGCAAGATGCTCGGCGGCAAAACCTCGGGCCATCTCGAAGATCGCCGCCTGTTCCTCAGTCAGAGCGAAATTCATCGCGGGCTCCCGGCCTGCCTAGCGCATTGTCGGGATGACGAAGGCGGAATCCTCGACCTCGCCCTCAGGCCAGCGCGCCGTGACGGTCTTGACCTTGGTGTAGAACTTTACTCCCTCCATGCCGTGCTGATTGGTGTCGCCAAAGGCGCTTCGCTTCCAGCCGCCAAAGGTGTGATACGCCACGGGCACCGGGATCGGCACATTGATCCCCACCATTCCAACGTCCACCCGGGCGGCGAAATCACGCGCCGCCTTGCCGTTACGCGTGTAGATGGCCACACCGTTGCCATAGGGGTGAGCCGAGGGCAGCCGCAGCGCGTCTTCGAAGCTGTTGGCGCGGGCGATCTGTAGGACGGGACCGAAGATCTCCTCCTGATAGGTGGTCATGTCAGAACGAACATGATCAAAAAGGGTCGGACCAATGAAAAAGCCCTTTTCGTAGCCCTGCAGGGTGAAACCCCGGCCGTCGACGACCAGCTCCGCGCCCTCCAAGATGCCCTTGGCGATGGAGCTCTCGACCCGATCCTTGTGCGCCGCTGTGACGACTGGCCCATACTGGGCGTCGGGATCGGTGGAGACGCCGACTTTCAGCCCTTCGATGCCCTTGACCAGACGCTCCCGCAAGGCCAGCGCGGTCTTCTCACCCACGGGAACGACGACGGGAAGCGCCATGCAGCGCTCGCCGGCCGAGCCGTAAGCCGCGCCCAATATGTCATTCGTCGCCTGGTCCAGATCGGCGTCAGGCAGAACGATGCCATGGTTCTTGGCCCCACCCATGGCCTGGACGCGTTTGCCGTAGGCGGCTCCCGTTCGATAGACGTAATGCGCGATATCTGACGAGCCGACGAAGCTCACTGCGCGGATCAGCGGATGGGTGAGGATGGCGTCGACCACGGCCTTATCGCCCTGAACGACATTTAGAACCCCCGCCGGCGCGCCAGCCTCCATCATCAGCTCAGCCAGACGCAACGGGACGCTGGGGTCCTTCTCCGACGGCTTCAGGATGAAGCTATTTCCGACCGCTATGGCGATGCCGAACATCCACATCGGAATCATCGCCGGGAAGTTGAATGGAGTGATCCCAGCGACCACCCCCAGGGGTTGGCGCATGGAGTAGACATCGATGCCCGGGCCCGCCCCTTCGGTATATTCGCCCTTGAGCGCGTGGGGGATGCCGCACGCGAACTCGATCACCTCCAGACCGCGCTGAACGTCCCCGCGCGAGTCGGCGATGACCTTGCCATGTTCGGCGGACAATAGGGCCGCCAGTTCATCCATACGCGCCTCCACGAGGCGCTTGAATTCGAACATGACCCGAGCTCTGCGCTGGGGATTTAGCTGGGCCCAGCCGGTCTGAGCCCGGGCGGCAGCCTGCGCCGCGTCGTCGACCAAGGCCGCGTCACCCATGGCCACACGCGCCTGCACCGCCCCGCTATTGGGGTCGAAGACATCGCCCCGCCCCGCACCGGGCGGACCGCCGACGATGGCGCCGTTCACGAAATGTCCGATCTCACGCATCACTGGGTTTATCTCCACTCCCGCGGTGCAGGGAGCACGCCGGGAACCGCGCTAAAGCCGCTGCTCTAGGCCTGTGATCCGACCGACACAACGCCCGGGCCTGAGAGACGAACGCACCACGCCTCGCCATTGCCCGCGCCAAGCCCTCGCCTGTAAGATGTATCCGGTCGTCAATACAGCTTTGGCCGCACGCTTGACGCCTTGACGCGTCCGAAAGCGGGACCCCAACCGGAAAGGACCCGACCAGGCATGAGCCAGACGCCGCGCGTGGCGATCATTATGGGCAGTCGTTCGGACTGGCCTACCCTGAAGGGCGCAGCGGAAGCCCTCGACGCCCTTGGTGTGACCTATATGGCCCGGGTGGTATCGGCGCATCGCACTCCTCAACGCCTCTACACATTCGCGACAGGCGCCCAAGCGTCAGGATTCCAGGTGATCATCGCCGGCGCGGGCGGCGCCGCCCACCTGCCCGGTATGACCGCGTCCATGACCAATCTGCCCGTACTCGGCGTCCCGGTGGAATCGAAATCTCTGGCGGGCCTGGATTCCCTGCTCTCGATCGTCCAGATGCCCGGCGGTGTACCCGTCGGAGCCCTGGCCATAGGCGGACCCGGCGCGCGCAATGCAGGCCTCCTCGCCGCCCGCATCCTCGCCCTCTCGGACCCTGTGCTGGCTGAGCGTCTGGAGGCGCAAAGCCGCGCCCAGACGGAGTCCGTGCCAGAGACGGTGGAGGACGCGTGAGCTTTCCCTTAGCGCCGGGCGCCCGGATCGGAATCCTCGGCGGCGGTCAGCTCGGCCGCATGTTGGCCATGGCGGCGGCCCGCCTCGGCTTTGACGCGACGATTCTCACGCCGGAGAGAGACGCACCGGCAAGCCGCGTCGCCGCGCGCACAATCTTGGCCGACTATGATGAACCGGCCGCGCTCGACGAGCTCGCGACGACCTGTGACGTCGTGACCTTCGAGTTCGAGAACGTCCCGGCGGCGGCCGTTGGTCGACTGACCGCGCGAGGCGTGGCCGTAGCGCCAGGCGAGCGAGCTCTGGAGATCTCCCAGGACCGCATTGAGGAGAAGAGTTTCGCCAACGCCGTCGGCATTCCCACCGTGGCCTTCTCCGCTGTGGAGCGCCTTGGCGACATCGAGGCGGCCCTGGCGACTCTGGGGACGCCGGTGCTGCTCAAGACCCGCCGCGGTGGGTATGATGGCAAGGGACAGGTCTGGGTTCGCCGCCCCTCAGAGGCCAAGACCGCGTTCAGCGAGCTCGGCGAGCGACCCGCCATCGCCGAGGCGCCAGCTGACTTCCGTCGCGAATTGGCGATCATCGGCGCGCGCGGCAGGGATGGCGAGATTGCTCTGTATCCCCTGACTGAAAGCCATCACGAGAACGGCATTTTACGCCGGACCACGACCCCGGCGAGGGACGCCGCCAAGGCTTGGCCGGAGGCGGAGCGAATTGCTGTCAGCCTACTCACATCTCTCGATTATGTTGGGGTCATGGGGATCGAGCTGTTTGAGCGGGATGACGGACGTCTGCTGCTCAACGAGTTCGCGCCTCGGGTGCACAATACCGGTCACTGGACCTTAGATGGCTGCGAGGTCGACCAGTTCGAGCAGCATATCCGCGCCATCTGCGGCTGGCCTCTAGGGCCGGCCCGGGCCGTGCGCGGCGTGGAGATGATCAACCTGCTCGGCGACGAGATCCACGCTTGGCCGCGTTATGCAGCGGAGCCCGAAACCCGGCTTTGGTTCTACGGCAAGGCGGAGGCGAGGCCCGGTCGAAAGATGGGTCACGTCAATCGGATGATGCGAGCCCAAACCTGAGCGGGCGCCGTTCGGCAAGGCAGTTCGCTCCGAAGTCGGATGAATTTTCGGGCGCCGAGTTAGCTGTCACGGTTCCGTCGAAATTTGTTCAACAAGGTTTCACGCACGACTCAGACTGGGTCGATTACCATTCCTGAAAGGATAGTCACGGCGCGGCGGAGAATCCGTTTGCGTCTCTGACTGGGTGCGTCGAGCTGAACGGGGTGGACTTCATGACACGTGCGCATTGGCTTGCTGGCGCGGGGCGTCTGGCGTTGGCCGTCTCGGTCTTGAGTCTGGGAGCCGGGGCCGCCATCGCATCGGACGGGGCAGTCGACAGCGCAGGCAGCAGCAACGCAACGGCGGTCTCCAGCGTTACCGTCGTTGGCAAACCGATTGAGACGGCGCCCGCTGTTCCTCCGCTCGCGACTCCCTACACCGTCGATACCATCACCTCCGGCGAACTCCGCGCCCTGCCGGACTCGCCGACCGTGAACATCCAGTCGATGCTCAACAACATGCCGTCATTCTACGCCACCTCAGATGGCCCCAACGAGGGTATCAATGTGGAGTTCCGGGCCTTCAATTCGGGACAATTCTCAGAGACCTATGAGGGCGTTCCGCTCAATGACATCTTCAACGGCGGCGTCACCAATCAAGCAGCGGTGGCCAATGGCACTCTGTTGTTGCCGCGTAACGTGGACAGCGTTCAGGTCTACCGCGGGATCAACAATCCGGCCGTCAATTCCTACAACTCCTTGGGCGGCACGATCAATTTTCTCCCACGCATGCCGACGAGCGACTTTAACGCCCAGATCGGCGGGTCTTATGGCAGCTTCGATTCCTACGACGTCCACGCCCAGATCAACACGGGCGACATTGGCGGGCTGAAGCAATTCCTGGCCTATGATCATTCCGAGAGCGGCGGCTGGCTCGCCTACACGGGGGACCGCAACACCAACATCTATTACTCGGCGGCCTATGATGCGCCCAACGGCGACCACGCCAGCCTCGTCCTGGTGTATGACCACAATAACGGCAAGACACCGTTCCAAGAGCCTCTCGCCGTGCTGGGCCCTTCAGGTTTCAATAATCTGCCGCCCAGTGACGAATATGAGAACGACCGGGATACCCAGTGGATGGGCATCTTCGACTTCCGCATGCCGATCAGCAGCCGTGTCAGCTTCGACCAGAAAGTCTATGGCGCCGCCGACAACTATGTGCGGACCTCATTCGCCAATCCCAATTATAACGGCCAATACCCCTTACAGAATAACCCAACCGGCTATGCCTTCTGGTTGAGCACAGCCTATCCCTATCCTTCGGGCCCGACCTATGATCCCGCGTCGGTATTCGGGTCGGTTCAGGCAGGGACGGACTATCACTACTACGGCTATACGAGCTGGACAGTGGGCTATCAACCGACCTTGACGGTGGACCTGCCACACAATGAAGTGGTGGTGGGTGGCAATTTCACCTACGGAAATCTTCACTCACGCGAATACTGGTACGGTTCCTACAATATGCCGTTGACACCGGGATACAACAATGCTTGGGACGAGCATGACTGGCGGATACTTGCCAACGCCTTCGCTCAGGACACGATCACATTATTGAACGATCGCCTGACTCTGACACCCGGGGTGAAGTTCATCTTCGCTAACACCTTCGACAATGATCAGGTGGGCTTTTATTATCCCTATGCCGGATCACCGAGCGACACTGAGAACTATGTCGCACCGACTGTTGGCGTGAATTACCAGGTCACCCAAAATCTGGCGGCATTCTTCGCCTTCGGCCAGAACATCAAGTTCCCGGACATAGGCGCCTTTTACGGCGCCGTGCCCGCTTACGCGAACGCTGCAGGAGGCGCGGCCTTCCAAACTCCGCCGATCACCATCAAGCCCGAGCACGTCAACGATTTTGAGGGCGGACTACGCTACGAGCATGGCGGCCTCTATTTGGAAGCCGACATCTATCGTGAGAACTTCACCAACACCTTCGTCACCCAGTTCAACGCGGTGACGGGATCCACCGCAGTCTCAAATGGCGGCAATTCGCGTTATCAAGGGGTCGAGCTTCAAGCGAAGGATGTCTTCGATATCGGAGCCTTTGGAAAGTTAGCGCCCTTCATCAACTATTCCTACAATCAGGCCCAATACACCTCGGTCTTCTCTGACCAGGCCAGCGGCCTCACTGTGGCGGCTGGCGAGCCCTTGGCAAATGTGCCTATGGACGAAATGCAGTTTGGCGCCACCTGGAGCTACGACGGCTGGAGCGTAAATGCGGTCGGCCGGCGCATCGGCGGCCAATTTATCGTCAACAACGACACAGGCGGCACGACAGGGGTGAAGAATCCCGCCTATTTCACCGCCGATCTCGGCATCGAGAAGACATTCCCCCTACATGGGATCGGCATCATAGCCAAGAGCGTGACCGCGTCGCTCAACTTCACCAATCTGTTCAATAAGTATTTCCTGAACACCTATTATTTCCAAGGTGGGGCTGAATATGCGACACCGGGCGCTCCACGGGCCGTGCTGGGACGTTTGGATCTGAACTTCTGAGCGAACAAGACGGAGGGCGAAGACGACGCCCTCGATTCTTAGATTTCCGCGGGCGCTCCATAGCGGAGCCGGGATAAGCGTGCGGCCAAGCCTGCGGCCCAGGCTGAAGCGTCAGGCAGGCGACGCTTCCAAGCCTCGAAGGCCATAACGCCCTGAATGCGCCTCTGGGCGTGCCGTCGCGCTGCGCCGGGCCCCAGAGTCAAGCAAATGGCGCCCGAACTGATCAGAATCTCTGCGAGCAGCAGGCGCTTGGTGTAATGATTTTCGTCCACGGCCGCGTCCCCGGCCCAGCGCCAAACGACGTCTGCCGTCTCCCAGGCGAGTCGCAATCCCAGGGATAGGTTCGACGGCAAGGCCAAGAAGCCGGTCCAGCGGCGAGAAGCGGAATCCTCAGACTCCAAGGCATCAAGCCAAGCCTCGACCCCGGCAGCGATGCGCTCGCGCACCTTCATCTGGGTCGGATCATAATGGACCAAGCTCGCCAAGGTCGCCTGTTCCAATCGCTTCGCGAAAAGCTCGGCAAGATCCCTCGGGCCGCCGGGCAGCAGAAGTTCCGACTCGGCGCGGCTCAGTCCCACTTCTGCGCCGGCAGCCCAGACTAGCGACCAGGTCCAGCCCGCTTGGGCCACCAGGGGAATGGATGCGCGGAGCACAAGAGCTTCGGTTCGCTCCACCCAATCCTGACGCGGTGGAGCATCGTTCGGCGGGGACATGATCATGCGTTGAGCCTTACCACCGCTGGGATCGATGGACAAAAGCCGCCACGGCTGCTATGCGCCCGCCTTCGAATTTTACATTGCGCAGAAGCGTGGCCGGGGGCGCATCAGTTCTCCCGGCCAGACCGAACACTCCGGAGGACTGGTGGTTCAGATTTTCGTCCGCGACAACAATGTCGATCAGGCGCTCAAAGCCCTGAAGAAGAAGATGCAACGCGAAGGCGCGTTTCGCGAGATGAAACGCCACGTCCACTATGAAAAGCCGTCGGAAAAGCGCGCGCGCCAGAAGGCCGAGGCGGTGCGTCGGGCGCGCAAGCTCGCACGCAAGCGGGCACAGCGCGAAGGTCTGGCTCCAATGCCGAAGAAGCCCGCCAGGGCTTGAGACCCTCTCCGGGCGCGGGCCGTCGACCTGCGTGAGGGCGGTCAGGTGGTTGAATCAGTGTCCAGAGCCGGCGCCTCCGCCCGGGGCCGCCGGCTTTCGCTTAGCTGGACCACGCTTCGCGCCAGGTTCGCGGCGTGTCGCGGCCCCAGAAGTGAGGCATGATTGGCGCCAGGTTCATGCTGGACGCGGGCAAATGGGCACGGAGCGTGATCGCGGATGACGCGCGGACCTCGCGGTCGGCGTCGGCGAGGAGCCCCGGCGAACACCGCTGAGATCGGCACAGCTTCCGGGTAGAGTCCCGCGCTCATCGCCTGGTAGGCTGAGGCCGCCCACACCTCCACCTCGCGTGTGGACCAAAGATTATGGGCGGCGTCGGCGAAGGCCCAGCGCTTTTCCGCATCCGCGGCGCCTTGGACCCCGATCGCATTGCCAAAACCCAGCGCCGCCAGGGGGCGAACCATCCCGGCATTCGCCGCCGCCGTCACCGCGCGACACAGCCAGGTAAAGCTTTGCAAAGCCCGACGGGCGCCTGGATCGTCAATGGTCTCAGGCGTCGTGGCGTCAACCAGCACCACCCCGGTCACGCGGTCGCCGTGTCTGGCGGCGAACAAGCGGGCGTGCAATCCAGCCATGGAGTGTCCGCAATAGATGTAAGGCCCGGGCTCGCCGATCGCGTCCAGCAGCCTATAGAGATCAGCATCCACCGCCAGGGCATCGCGCGGCGCAGGTCCGGGATCAGAAAAGCCGAGCCCGGCACGATCATAGGCCAGGGAGCGGAGCCCCTGCCCCGCCAGCTCAGCCTGGACGCTGGCCCAGTCGGCGGAGAAGCCGAAGGCGCCAGCCTCAAGCACCACCAGGGGCGCGTTTGGCTCGCCTGTCCCAGTCGTGGGTTCTTGTAGAATCGCGTGCATGCGCCGACCGTCGGCGATGGTCACGTGCCGGCCGCGTGGACGGGGTGTGGAGACATCTGACAGCATCTGACCCTGCTTGTCGGGGGCCGTGCGAGCTCGCCCCACGCCCCCTATCACGCCATATAGGCTCCGCGTCCGTCGTCAGCCAGAGAGTCCCCTTATCGCCGAGCAGCTCCCATGGGGTCGGATGGCGTTCTGGCTCAAGCCGCCAGCGCCTTGACGATGCCTTCGACCATCTTCTTTGCGTCGGCGAACAGCATCATCGTGTTGTCGCGGAAGAACAGTTCATTCTCCACCCCCGCATAACCTGAAGCCAGCGAGCGCTTGATGAACAGCACCGTCTGCGCCTTCTCAACGTCGAGGATCGGCATGCCGAATATCGGGCTCTTTGGATCGGTCTTCGCGGCCGGATTGGTCACGTCATTGGCGCCGATAACGAAGGCCACATCTGCGGTGGCGAACTCTGCGTTGATGTCATCCAGCTCGAAAACCTCATCGTAGGGGACATTGGCCTCCGCGAGCAGCACGTTCATATGTCCAGGCATACGGCCAGCCACGGGGTGGATGGCGTATTTCACCTCCACGCCGGCCTCCTTCAGCTTGTCCGCCATCTCGCGCAGGGCGTGCTGAGCTTGGGCCACGGCCATTCCGTAGCCGGGCACGATAATCACCTTCGACGCGTTCTTCATAACAAAGGCCGCGTCATCGGCCGACCCCTGTTTGACCGGTCGGGTTTCCACCCGCGCCTCGCCCGTGGTGGCCGCTTCGGCCCCGAAGCCGCCAAGGATCACAGAGACAAACCCCCGGTTCATACCCTTGCACATGATGTAGCTAAGGATAGCGCCGGATGAGCCGACCAGAGCCCCGGTGATGATCAGGGTGATATTGGCCAAGGTGAAGCCGAGCGCCGCCGCCGCCCAGCCCGAATAGCTATTCAACATCGAGATGACGACGGGCATGTCGGCCCCACCGATGGGTATGATCAGGGTCACGCCAGCGATCAGAGCGAGGACGAAAATCGTCCAGAAGGCCCAAAGCGCGTGGCCGCCGCTGATCACCAGGATGACGATCATCACGACGAGGGACGCGGCGATGGCGAGGTTCAGGACATGACGCGCGGGCAGCAGGATGGGCGCACCAGACATATTGCCGTTCAGCTTGGCGAAAGCGATCAGCGAGCCGGTAAAAGTGATGGCGCCGATGGCCAGGCCCACCGAAAGCTCGACCAAGCTCTCAAGCCGAACGCCATCACCCTCAGCGATATGGTAGGCGGCGGGCGTATAGATCGCGGCCACGGCGACAAGGCAGGCGGCCAGACCCACCAGGGAATGGAAAAAGGCCACCAGTTGCGGCATGGCGGTCATCTCAACGCGCCGCGCGATCACGGCGCCCACGCCGCCGCCCACAGCCACACCGCCGACGATCAGGGCCAAGGTCGTCGCGTCCAGCAGGCCTTGAGCGAAAAGCAGGCTCAGCGTGACAAAGACGGCGATGGCCATGCCGATCATGCCCAGGCGATTGCCCCGCCGGCTGGTGGCGGGGCTTGAGAGCCCCCTCAAGGTGAGGATGAAAAGGACACCGCTGGCCAGGTAGGCGAGGGTAGCGAGATTGGCGTTCATGCCGTGATTTCCCCCGTCCGGTCGATCACTCGCCGCGACCCAGCGGCCCAGCGCCGTCGGACTTCGGCCGCTCCTTACGGCGATACATCGCCAGCATGCGCTGGGTCACGAGGAAGCCGCCGAAGATATTGACCGAGGCCAGCCCTGCGGCGATCGCTCCGGCGCCCTTGGAAATCCAGACCTGTCCGCCAAAGACACCGCCTGTGCCGCCCAAAGCGTTGCCGGGGGCCGCTGGATCGCCGTGGGCGGCCGCCGCCAGCAGCGCACCGACGATGATCACGGATGACACCGCGTTGGTCACGCTCATAAGCGGCGTATGGAGAGCTGGCGTCACGCTCCAGACCACATAATAACCGACGAAGACCGCCAGGACAAAGATCGCCAATCGGAACAGGGTGGGATCCACGGCATCCATGTCGGGCTCCTTGGGGCTTGATGCTTGGGGGGCTTGATGCTTGGGGGACTGATGCTTCGGTCGGTGTTCGCTCGAGGCTCAGGCGGTCAGAAGTGAGGGATGACAAACCGCACCATCCCGCGCCACCAGGGCCGCTTTGAGGATTTCATCCTCCAGATCGGGCGACAAGGCGCCGTCCTTGTTGAACAGCAGACCCGCGAAGGCGTGAAGATTGCGCGCATAGAGGGCCGAAGCGTCAGCCGCCACGCGACCCGGGAGATTGTAAAGGCCGATGATCGTGGCTCCGCCCAGACGTGTGACCTCGCCGGGATTTACGCCTTCGACATTGCCGCCCTGCTCCACAGCCAGATCCACCAAAACAGAGCCTTGGCGCATGGACAGCACCTGGGCCTCGCTGACCAATCGCGGCGCCGGACGGCCCGGGATCAGGGCGGTGGTGATGACGATATCCTGCTTTTTGATGTGCTCGCTCACCAGGAGCGCCTGTTTGGCCTGGTACTCCGCGCTCATCGGCTTGGCGTAGCCGGCAGCCGTCTCGGCGGCCCTGAATTCCTCATCCTCCACAGCGACGAATTTGGCCCCCAGGGATTCCACCTGCTCCTTGGCGGCGGGCCGGACATCGGTTGCCGTGACCACCGCACCCAGGCGCCTAGCCGTAGCGATCGCCTGTAACCCAGCCACTCCGGCGCCCATGACGAACACCTTGGCCGGAGCGATGGCGCCCGCCGCCGTCATCATCATGGGAAAGGCTCGGCCATAGACCTCGGCCGCCTCGATCACCGCGCGATAACCCGCCAGATTGGCCTGGCTGGAGAGCACATCCATGGCCTGGGCCCGAGTAATCCGCGGCACGAACTCCATGGAGAAAGCGCAGACGCCCCGCCCGGCGAGGACCTCAAGGGTCTCCCGCTCCCCAAAGGGATTGAGCAGCGCCGCCACATAGGCTCCTTGGGCCAAGTGGGACGCTTCCTGCGAGGTCACAGCGCGCACTTTGAGCAGGATGTCCGCGCCAGCCAACGCACTGGCGGCGTCGGGCGCCAGCCGGGCCCCCGCGCCCTCGTAATCGGCGTCAGAGAACGATGCCCTCTTACCCGCCCCGGCCTCCACCACGACCTCAAGACCCTGGGCGATAAACTTCTTCACCGTCTCAGGCGTCGCGGCGACCCGCGTTTCGTGCGCGGCGCTTTCGGCGATGACGGCAAGTCGGGGCATGGAATCTCGACCTCCGGCCTGAGGCGTCAGCCGTGACCCGTGGTCTGTCCAGATGGAGATCTCTCGCGCAGAAAGGTTACACCCACAGCCGTGAGTACGGCGCCGGGGATCGCCCCTCCCAGAAAGCCGAGGCCCAGACAGAACCAGAGGACCAGCATCAACACCAGCACGGCCACCGACAGGGAGCCCCACTTCGCGAGGCCGCCAAAAAGCCTGTAGGTCGCCACCTGCTCGTGGATATTCTGATCCCCGTGGTGATAAACGGCCTCAGCCATGAGAACTCCGTGCAATGGGCGAAAAGACGCTAAGAACGCTGCTACACCAGGGCGCAGCGTCTCTCAAGGCGCGAGCGGACCTGACCCGATCAGGTCAGTGCGCCATTAGCGCCGGTCACACGACCTCGTGCGAGGCGCTGAGGTTGTCCGCCAGCCGCCCCCTTCTCAACCGCTTCGGGAGGCTCACCTCAATCCGGGATCGGCGACAAGCCCAGACGCTCGAATTGAGTTTCAGGCGCCCCGATCCTCTGCAGGGCCCGAGCCAGTTCGAGCGCCGCCTTCGCTTCAGCCTCAGTTCCGGCCAGATTGGTCTCTTCCCCGGGATCAGCCTCCAGATCATAAAGCGCGGGGCCGGAAAAGCGTCGCGACGCCCAGAACGGAATGCGGTCGCCAGCCCTCCAGATCTGGTGCAACACGGGGGTCGGACTGCCGGGCATGCGTTCAAGCGTCGCACGATCGTCCGGCAGCGGCATTTCCTCGATTCGGCTGAGACGGTGGGTGGGCATGGTGGACCACCGATTAGAATAGACCGAAAGCGGAGCGTTGGCCGCCGCCGGCGCCCGAATGTATTTCGACCCTTTGCGGATCAAATGGACCTCGCGTCCCCAGACCCCGGCAAGGACATGGGAGCGCACCTCCACCGCCTCGCCGCGGAGCAGGGGCAGAAGCGACACGCCGTGGATTTGCTGACGCACCCCGGTCACGCCGAACACCTCGGCAAGCGTCGCGAAGAGATCGACGCTGGTGGTCAGGGCGTCGGAGGTCCCGGGCTTCACGCCGGGCGCCGAGATCAAGAGAGGGATGCGGGCGATCGGCTCATAAAGCGGAGCGCCTGGTTTCCCCCAGATATCCCGCTCGCCAAGATAGTGGCCGTGGTCCGTACACAGAATGACCAGGGTGTCGTCCCAAAGCGCCTCGGCATCCAACGCATCTAGGAGCCGTCCCAGCCAGTTGTCGATCATTGTAAGCTTGCCGCCATAGCTGGCGCGGATCTGCGCACCTTGGCGGGCGGTCAGCACGCCCCGCGCCTGACCGCCGACAACGTAAGGCGGCCAAATCAGGTGCGGACCTTCCCACTCCTTATCATACAGGGAGGCATAGGGCTCGGGCGTATCGAAAGGTTCGTGCGGGTCGAACTCATCGATCATCAAGAAAAAACGGCTGTGATGGCCTGCATTCTCCCCAATCCAGCGGGCGCCGGCGGCCAGGGTCCGGGGGCCGGGAAAGTCCGCTTCTCCCCGAAACCAGCCACGCGAATTATCATAAGGCATGTGACCCCGGCCAAAGCTCGGCGCACCGGCCCAGGATGGATCGGGCCGGGTCCTCCAGGCGTCTCCCTCGTGACCGCGCTGATAGTCCCAGGCTGTAAAGTCGACATGATAGTTCTCCCCACCAGTCTCGAAGAGATGGGGGTGGTCAGTGATCAGTTGCGAAGTCACGCCCGCCGCACGCAGATGGGCGGTGATCGCATCCTCCCAGATCTCCACCGAACCCCAGGGTCGCCAGAGAAAGTCCAACGATCCGCAGAGGATATCGTGACGGGCCGGCATGCAGGGGAGCGAGCCGACATAGTGCTGGGTGAAGCGCGTTGATCGTGCGGCCAGGCGATCGATGTTGGGTGTGGCGAATTCGTGCGCGCCGTAACAACCGAGCATATGGCGATTGAGACTGTCGAGGAGGATCAGAACGACGTTTCGGACCGGCTTCACCTACGGAGGCTCCTTGGCGAGATCATCGCGGCGCGGGAGGCGCCCCGTCTTCTCTCACAAAGGCGCGAGCCTGTCTGTCATGACCCTGCGAGGTCGACCTCCACACCGGCGCCGGACTCCACTGCGCGATCGAATACGAAGCGGGCGGCTGCGAGGTCTTCCGCGGCGTTGCCGAGCGACTTGAAGAGGGTGATGTCGGAGGGGTTTCGGCGCGGCGCAGTCCGGCCAGCGGCGACCTCGCCAATCTCACCGAGGATATGGCCCGCGCCAATGGCGCCCGAGGCCCTCGCCGCCAGGTACTCGCCCGCCTCGGCCTCGGCGGAGAGGCGAAGATCGACCACATACCGCGCGCGCCGAACCAGGGTCTCATCGACCTCCGCCGCATCCGGCGTGCAGGCCCCGACGGCGTTGATATGGGCCCCGGCCGAAACCCAGTCGCCCTTGAGAATGGGTGTGCGGGCGCCCGTGAGAGTGCAGATAATGTCAGCGTCGGCAACAGCCTCGGCCACGCTCGCGACCGCCTCCACGCCGTCATGGCGAGCGGCGAAGGCCTCGGCGTTCGCAGTGCGGCGGGACCAGACCCGGACCCTCCGCAGGGGCCTCACCCGGGCGATCGCCTCGAGATGACTTGCCGCCTGTTCGCCCGAACCCAGCAGAGCCAGATCGCAGGCTGAGGGGCGCGCCAGGAGACGGGTCGCCAGAGCGCTGACGGCGGCGGTGCGTACAGCGGTGAGTGATGACGCCTCGAGAACAGCGAGCGGACGTCCGTCGTCAGCGTCGAACAGGGCCACCAGGCCAAGATGAGAGGACAGTCCACGCCTAGAATTGCCGGGAAAGAGGCTCAGAACCTTGACGCCAAAGCCCGCTTCCCCGAGTCCGCCCGGCATGACGCCCATGCGCCTGGCTTCTGGGCCGACCAGGCATGCGCTTCGCAACGGCGCCTGGGCGCGCCCCGCCGAAAGATCCTGTAGAACACCCTCCATCAGAGTGAGGGCCCGGTCAGGCGTCAAAAGGCGGCGGACCTCCACTGCGGATATGACTCTCATTTCAATTCGCCCCCCCTTGTCTCAGGTCACCCTTTGGCGGGTCGAATCATCGTCCTGAGCGAAGGCTCCGGTCTCAAGCACCTCGCGAAGGACCTCGACGGCATCCCAAACCTCCGTAAAGCCCAGATAGAGAGGAGTCAGTCCGAAGCGAATGACGTCAGGGGCGCGGAAATCGCCGATCACGCCGCGGGCGATCAGGGCCCGCATCAGGCCGTAGCCTTGCGGGTGTGTGAAGGCGACGTGAGAGCCACGCCCCTCGCGACGCTCGCTCGTGGTCAAGGTCAGGCCATGACCTGCGCAGCGGGTCTGAATTAAACGAATAAGCACATCGACGAGGTCCTGCGCCTTGGCGGCGACCACCGCCATGTCCACCTCCGCGAAGACGTCAAGGGCCGCGTCGAGCGCCGAGAGGGCCAGGACCGGCGGGGTGCCGGAGAGAAGGCGCGCGACCCCGGGCGCCGGAGAGAAGGCGTCGACGAAGGCAAACGGCTCGGCATGACCCATCCAGCCCCAGATCGGTTGTTCCAACAGCCCATGATGGCGACTTGCTGCAAAGGCGAATGACGGGGCCCCCGGACCTCCATTGAGATATTTGTAGCCGCAACCGACGGCGAAATCAGCCCTGGCCCCAGCAAGGTCAATCTCTAGCGCCCCAGCGCTATGGCTAAGGTCCCAAAGAGTCAGTGCGCCGACGGCCTGCGCCTTCTGCGTCAATTGTGTCAGCGGCCAGAGCGCGGCGGTTTTGTAGTGGGAGTGTGTCAGCGCCAGCAGGGCGACCTGATCGTCGAGGCCTTCCAGGATCTTGTCCCGGGCCAGGACTCGCAGGTCCAGCCTGCCCGCCGACGCCTGGACCAGCCCCTGAAGGACATAAAGGTCAGTGGGAAAATTGCCGGCCTCAGTGAGGATGACGCGCCGATCCGGCCGAAGGGCCAGGGCTCCACAAGCAAGCTTGAACAGATTGACGGTCGTGGAATCGGCGACGACGATCTCATCTGGCGAGGCGCCGATCAGGGGGGCGATCTTGGCCGCCACCCTCTGAGGCAGGCCGATCCAGTCATGGACGTTCCAGCCCCGCACCAAGCTTCTGCCCCATTCATGCTCGACCGTGTGGGTAATCCGCGCCCGCGTCATTCCGGTGGGAGGCCCAAGGGAGTTCCCATCCAGATAGATCACGCCGGGAGGCAGGCTGAAGGCGTTGCGCGCAGTCCTCAGCGGATCACAGGCGTCGCGCTCTGCCATGTCGCGGCGGGATAAGGGCATCATGAGCCGCGTTTAGCGTCTTTTCGCATCAGATGCGCGTTTCCTAGGCGACGCAAGTGGCGCTTTTTTAGACAAGTCACGGAAACTTCATCCTTGCCCGCCGGCTCGTGCAGACCAAAGCGACCGAGGCATGCGTCCATACCCTTAGAGCAGGCGGCGGCAAGCCGTGGGGGTTTTGTGTGTTTCGGGATGTTGGTGAGTCGGTCGAAGGAGGCGCCGACGCTTTACCGGGCGCAGACTCTCTTTAATCAGATCAGGCCCAGGGCTGTTCCTGGAGTCTTGACGGGAGTTTGGTGATGATTTCGCGTTTGGAGCTTCGTAGTCTTTCCCTCGGTGTGGCGCTGCTTTCCGCCATCGCTGTTCCCGCCGCGCCCTTTGCCGCCCTAGCGGCGCCTCAAATAGTCCGTAGCGGCCCGGCGGACTTTCCGATCTCCGGGGTTGTCGTGGTGAAGGACGCTGGAGGCGTCGACATCGCCTATGCCAGCGGCGTCCCCGGGCCCGCGACGGCCGGAGACACCAAGGCCCAGACCGTGGCTTCCCTGACCCGACTTCTTGAGGGTCTCAAAGCCCAGGGTTTCGGCGCCGGCGATATCGTCATGATGCGCATCTATCTCGTCGGCGACCCGGCCCAGGGCGGCAAGATGGACTTCGCCGGCATGATGGCCGGCTACAAGCAGTTCTTCGGCACGGCCGATCAGCCCAACAAACCTTCCCGGACGACGGTGCAGGTGGCCGGTCTGGCCTCGCCCGGCTCCCTCGTGGAGATCGAGGCCCAAGCGGTGAAACCTCACCGCTGAACCGAGGGCGTTCAACAGTTCGCGTAAACGAGACACGGGAATACCCGGTCCTCGTCAGTCTCAACGGGGGGGACGTTTTCAGTGAAGAGGTGCGTAACGATTCAACAAGGAGTTAAGGGGAATGACACGGCTTTTTGCGAGCGCCAGCGTACTCGCCATCTTGGCTTCCACCGGGGCCGCCAACGCCTCTGACGCCGCCGCCGCCGCGGCGGCTGCTACGGCCCCCTCGAGCGTGGAGGAGGTGATCGTCACGGGCACTCGAGAAACCGGCATAAAGGCCGCCGACAGCGCCGCCCCGATCGAGCTCGTTGGCCACGGCGAACTTCTGCGCACTGGAACGCCCGACCTCGCCAGCTCCCTTACCGTCGCAGTTCCTTCCCTGAACATCGACACCCAAGGCGGCGACGCCGCGGGCGTCCAGATTCTGGCCGCGCTTCGCGGCCTGAGCCCTAACGACACTCTGGTGCTCGTCGACGGCAAGCGCCGCCACCCGACGTCGAACCTCGCTGTGGATGGCGGGAGTCCCTATTCGGGTTCCGCAACAACCGATCTGTCGTTCATCCCGCTCGACGCCATCGACCACGTGGAAGTGCTGACCGACGGCGCAGCGGCGCAGTACGGAACCGACGCCATCGCCGGGGTGGTGAACATCATCCTCAAGAAGGGCGCAAGCGGCGGCACGCTGGATGTGACCGGCGGCCAGTACGACAGCGGTCAGGGCGACACCGCTGACATCTCCCTCAACCACGGGTTCAATCTGGGCGACAAGGGCTTTGTCAACGTCACGCTGGAGGAGCGGTACCACGACTACAGCACCCTGGGTATCGGCGATCGGCGGGTGACCAACCCGGATGGACAGCTTCTACCGGGCCTCTCCTTCCCAAACTCCAACGCCGGGGGCAATCCGCTCTTCCCCTACATGAACCGCCTAAACGGCGACCCCCAGTACAATATTTACAACGCCTTGGTGAATGCAGGTTACCAGATCGCACCGAACGTTGAATTCTACACGTTCGCCACGTTCGGATATCAGGAATCTCAGCACTATGAGAACTATCGTCTACCGAGCAAAGTCTCGGGCGTGACGTCCACTGGGCAGACGGTTTATCCGTTGCCATTCGGCTTCTCGCCGCGCGAAAAATATGACGAGACCGATTATTCGGTCACCGCCGGCCTGCGCGGTGATCTTTCAGGCTGGAACTGGGATTTCTCAACCACCTATGGCGGCAACCGCACCAGCGTCTATGTGCCGGGCTCGGCCAATGCGCAGTTGTTCCCAGTGCTTCAGGCCCAGTCGGCGACGCCGCTCACAGCGGAACAGACCTTCTACAATGGCCAATTCAACGCCACCGAATGGACCAACAATTTCGACTTCAATCGAGATTTTAATCTTGGCTTGGCGACGCCGCTCAACGTCGCATTCGGTCTGGAAACGCGGCGAGACACCTATTCAATCGGCGCCGGCGAGCCGGCCTCCTATTATGGCGCAGGCGCCCAGTCCTTTGACGGTTACACGCCGCTCGACCAGGGGAATTTCTCGCGCACCAACCTTGGCGCCTACGTCGACTTCGCCGCCGACCCGATCAAGCACCTCCATGTCGACCTTGCCGGTCGGTTCGAACACTACAGCGACTTTGGCGACACCGAGATTGGCAAGGTCACCGCACGCTACGACTTCACCCCGCAGTTCGCCATGCGGACAACGATCAGCACCGGGTTCCGCGCCCCGACCTTGGCGGAAGAATACTACTCAGGCACCAACGTGTCGCCGACCTCGGCGGAGGTTCAACTGCCGCCGAACTCAGCCGCGGCCGCCGTGGCCGGCTTCGGTCCGCTTAAGCCGGAGCTCTCGCACAACTACAGCGTCGGGTTCGTCATGCACCCGACGGAGAACCTCGAAATCACCGCCGATCTCTATCATATCATCCTACGCGACCGGATCCTGACCACCGGGTTCATCTACGGCACCTGCTGTTCAGCAGGCAGCGCCTCAGTCATCTCCCAAGCGGTGCTCAACGCCATCGCCGCCCGAGGCGTCAACCTGGACTCCGGACTCAGCTACACCGGCATCTCGCTGTTCACCAACAGCGCCAACACCGTGACCAATGGCGCGGAAATCACCGCCAATTACTCGACCGATTTTGGCGACGCTGGGCATGTGGACTGGTCGGCCGGCTTCAACTGGAACAAGACCCATATCACCCAATTGAACAGCCTTCCGGGGATCGACCAGAACATTCCATTTGGTCAGGTCGCGGAGCAGAGCCAGCAAGCGGCAAGCGCCCTAACCACAGGCACGCCCCGGGACAAGCTGATCCTTCAGGCGTACTGGACCAAGGACAAGTGGTCGGTGAACCTTCGCGGCACAGTGTGGGGCTCGTCGGGTGAATATACGGCGACCTCGAATCCCGTGTTCTTGTCGACGCCCACGGTGCTTCTGGTCGACCTCGACATCGGCTACAAGATCACCTCGTGGCTTAAGATCGATATTGGCGCCAATAACCTTCTCAACACGCAGCCGCCCACGGTGCCCATCGTCAATGGCCGACCGGTGGATGGGGCCCTCGTCTATAACGTGCCCATTGGATCGGCCTGGAATCCGAATGGCGGCTACTATTACGGGCGCTTCACGGTCAGTTTCTGAACTCCAGGGCCTTCTCAAGCCCCCTCCTCGAGACTTCGAGGAGGGGCTTACATTCCCATGTGGCCGAGAGCTCAGACGTCGAGGCCTATCGGCTTCGGCCCGGGAACTCTGCGGACAGAGTCCGATCCAATCCTTCTGTGAGAGTCAGCGGGGGGCGAAAACCGGTCTCGGCCAAGGTCGCCGCGGCGAATTGAGTCGTCGCGCAGAATTTCTCGACGCGTATTCGACTGAAAGGCAGGGGCCGACGCAGTAAAGCCGCGACGACATCGGCCGCCAGTCCCATCGCCAGGCCGACAGTCTTGGGGATGCGAAGGTAACCCTCAGGGGAACGCCCCAAGGCTCGACGAGCCTCGGCGGCGAGCGACCGCATGTCGAGGTCAGGTTTGTCGACATAGTTGTAAACCCGCACGCCGCCTTGCAGTCGGCCGGCATGGGTAAGGAAAGCCGCGACATTGTCCACGTAGGCCATTGATTTCACGTTCCGGCCCGAACCGATCATCGCGAAGCGCCCAGCGGCGATCTGTGACAGCAGCAGGTGCACATTTCCTCGATTGCCCGGACCAAAAACCACAGTGGGCCGAACGATAATCAGGGTGCGGTCGGCTTCTGCCGCGGCCCATGCCCGATAGACCTCCTCCGCTAGAGCCTTCGTCCGCCCATAATCGTTGAACGGGGCGATGGCCCCGGTCTCATCGGTGTTGGGGGGGGCAAAACCATAGACGGCGACAGAGCTCGTGAAGACAAGGCGCCTTGCGCCTACCGCATCGGCCAGCCGACACACCTGACGAGCGCCCTCGACATTCACCTCGTCATAGAGCGAGACCGGCCGGACATCGTCGCGATGCACGGCGGCGAGGTTGAAGACCACGTCAAAGCTCCGCCGGGCATGGGGACAGCTGTGCAGATCGGGACTGGTGATGTCACAGCGAACATGGTCACCGCTCTCGGGATGCGGTTCCTTGTCGAGGGTCGCGACATTGGCGGCGCCGTCGCGGGCGACGAGCTGCCGGGTCAGGTGCGACCCGATGAAGCCCGCAGAGCCGATGACTAGGCTTCTGCCGGCCTGCGACAAGGTTTCAGGGGCAGGCATGATCGGCGAACTCCTCTCGGACGCGCTCGCTCTGCCGCGATAGCTGTGTCCGCTCGTAGTTGATACGTCTCACAACGAAAGGGGTGGCGCTCCAGCTCGCAACTGCGGCCAGTCCAAACCGTCTATACGGGAGGTTGTCGAGACCGAAATGGCGCAAACAGGCGCGCAGATTCCCGTTCCAGTTGACCGCGTTCCGATCCGTCGCCTCCTGCCGATAGATGACCAGCGCCTCATTTGGGTTGGCGAACCGCACCCCTCGAAAGACCCCCGCGAAATCCACCGCCCGCAGCGCGCAACCCAAGTCCCCTATCTCTAGGCGCTTCCCCAGGAACTCCACCTGGCGCTCCAGCCGGCATGGCGCTTGGAGGTCATCCCCGTCTGCTCGGGCGATATGGACGCCCTGGGCAAGCGATGGGCCAAAGGTCAAGGCCCCTCGCTGGCAAAGCCGCTGCGGCCGCTTGTGGTTGCGGGGTCGCGCGCCCTCACGGTAAAGGCTTTCGCAGGCCTGGGCCATGTCAGGGTCGATGCTATCGCCGATGACCGGGTCCTCAGAGTCCGCGGAGGTCTGCGACACGACCGAAGAGGGGCTCGCCCTCAGCGCGGGGGGCGGCTCATTGAAGGTGGGAAAGAGCAGACAAACGAGCGGGCGCTCGCCCGCCGCCGACAGTGGGGAAGGCATGGCTCTACGGCTCACTTCCCCCACATGGCCAGGACGGCGCGCATCGCCGACACCAGGGCCAGGGGTTGATCGACCATGATGTGATGCTCGCTTTCAGGGATGACGATCCGCGTCACACTCCCGGGCAGACGATCGAGACCATGGTCGCTGTAACGTTGGACGATGGCTGAATTCGCCCCATAGATGTGGGCCATGGGCAGGTGCAGGGGCCCTAGATTTTGGGACATCCCCGAGCGATCAAGCTTTGACCAGAGGGAGGGATCGAACTTCCATGTCCAGCCTTGCTCTCCGCCCTCAGAGATGGGGGCAAGCTTGAGTGACCTCCTGGCGATGTAATCAGCGATGTAGAGGTTTCCCGGTACCTGGGGCGGCATGAACCTGAATCGGGTCAGGGCCATTTCAAGAGTCGGATAGACTCGGTGGGGCCGGGTCTGCGGCTCACGCCAACGCGGCGCCTGCCCGCGTGCGCGCGCCTCACGCTCTAGACGTTCGGCCTCCTCGCGCGTCGGCGGTCCACCAAAGCCAGTATCCACCAAAAGGCAAGCGCTCATCCGGTCCGGGTGATTGACCGCAGAGTAGAACACCTGCGAGCCACCGAACGAATGGCCGATATAGACCGGCTTTCTCCCGTCGTCGTAAAGGCCCGCCGCGCGGCCCGCCGAATGGATCTCGTCAGCGAAGATGTCAAAGCTATAGCGGTCACGCCAGCTCGACGCGCCCATTCCGGAAATCGACAAGGCTGCAACCCGGTGCGTCTCGGCGAAGTAAGGCGCGATGAAACTCCACCAGTCGGCGTGGGCGCTATTGCCGTGAACAAAGATCAGGCCCGGCTTGCCGACCTCGCCCCAGGTCAGGAGTTCGATTTCCGCCCCGGCCACCGGAATGAGGCGACGTTCCGGCTCGTGGGCGAGAGCCGCCTCAAACCAGGATGGCGCAGGAGGGCGGGCGCCGGCAAAGGGCGCAAGAGGCGAGGCAATCTCAGGCGGCAGGTCAGACCCCAGAGGCAAAGGGCGATCATCATCCTCACCCGGCGCGCTTCCCGCCGCCTTCCCCTCCCGTCCCGCCATCACCTGCTCCGACCCTGATAATCCGCGAGCTTGCTAACCGGCGTGGAAAAAATGGCAAGGTAGGAGATGCCCTTTCACCAAGTCAGACGCACTCCCGCCAGCATCAGGGCAAGCCCGAAGGGGCCGAGAGCGCCCGACAGCCAACCCAAACGACGGGGACCCGTTTCAGAATGTATCCCGGACGGCATCAGCCCAAAGCCCACTAAGCCGAGGCTCAGGGTGGGCCCTGGAACTGTCGTAAGTGTCTCGATCAGGAGTTGAAGTTCATCGCCCCCCAGCATGGTTTACCCCGCGTCAGACGGAGACTTCACGCCGCGATGTTTCAAACGCGCGACGAACGCCCATCTGTCGCGCGGTTCAGTCGCTCAGGCCGGCCCTCGCCAAAGCGTCCGTTTGCGCCTGCGCTAGGCGCTGCTCGTTGAAACCTTCCAAGGAGGCCTCGAAAAGGGCGCGCCAATTGTGCCGCGCCTCTAGATGCAGGAAGGCGGCGCCCAGACCAATTGCGGCTCGGTCCATAAACACGAACTCGCGCGGGATTGTGACCGGTCCCCTGGTCTCAAGCGCCCTTTTGACCGCCATGGCCTCCCGTCGCCCATATTCGCCAGGTGGGACTCCATCGGCGACACTGCGCACCCGATCGTCCAAAAGAGGGCCATAGATGAACCGCGCCCACAGCCCCAACACCTCGACCAGGTCCTTGGTCAGTGACGTGAATCCCCAGGCGCGATAGGCCTCAGCCTCGGCCTCGCGGTCGCCTGCGGAGATGGCGTGGAACAATCGGACCACGCCCCCGACAAAGGCGGGTGGGAAGATGCGCACACAACCGAAGTCGAGCATGTTTATGCCTTGGACGCCGGGTGAAAAACTGTAGTTGCCAAGGTGCGGGTCACCGTGAATGACGCCCAGACGGGTGAGTGGGCTCCACCAGGCCTCAAAGAGTAGGCGCGCGGCGCGGTTCCGGCTTTCCTGGTCCGCGGTCTTGAGAGCCAGAAGCCCCTCTCCGTCCAACCAGTCCATGGCGATCAGGCGGCCAGTGCAGAGCTCCTGCCTCACCTTCGGCGCGACGATATCGCCACGGGCGGCGAAATGGTCGCCAAACAGCCGCATCATCGCCGCCTCCCGTCCGTAGTCCAGCTCTTCGCGCAAACGCGCGGCGATCTCCTCCACCGCCTCGCGGGCGTCGATTCCGGAGACCAGCCTGCGGCCCACGCCAAGCAGGACCCTAAGTTGACCCAGATCACTCTCCACCGCGCTCGCCATATCGGGGTATTGCAGTTTCACCGCCAAGCGGGCTCCGTCGAGGCTGCGGGCCCGGTGTACCTGTCCAAGAGAGGCGGCGTGCGCAGGCGCCAGGTCGAACTCCGAGAATCGCTCACGCCAGGTCGGGCCGAGTTCCGCAGCCAAACGCCGCCTGACAAACGGTGGCCCCATGGCCGGGGCGTGGGCCTGAAGTTCGCCGAATGTGGCGGCAAATTCGGGCGGCAGCAGGTCGGGAATGGTGGCCATGATCTGGGCCACCTTCATCAGGGGGCCCTTGAGCCTGCCCAGAGCCTCGCCGGCGATACGGGCGTTGCGAGCCTCGGCGCCCTCGCCGCCCAGGATCGTCCGCGCGCCCATGTTCGCCGCCGCGCCGGAAAGCCCGAGGCCAACCCGCGTGAAACGGGCGAGGCGCCCGGCAAAACGGTCGCGTTCGGGATCATCGCGCTCGGGAGTCTTGGCCATTTCGCCCTTCTGCGGCGCGCCGCTCATAGTCGGGCCGAAATAGGTCGCCTCAACTCCCGGCGCCAGTGTCTACTGTCCGCGCCGTCGCGCGCGTCGGCGAGGTCTCACAGCCCGCCAATGGCGGAGATATAGAGGTCCAGCAGCGCCTCTTCTTCCTGACGCTTGATCGAGTCCTGCTTCCGCAGCCGGATGATCTTGCGCAGGATGCGGACATCGAAGCCATCGCCCTTGGCCTCGGCATAGACCTCCTTGAGGTCGCCCATCACCGCGGCCTTGTCCGCCTCCAGCCGCTCGATCCGCTCCACGAGGCTCTTCAGCCGGCCCTGGGCCAGGGCCGTCTCGGGCCTCATTCCCCCCGAACCGCCGCCGATCTCCGACATGATCTCAACCTCGCGAATTGAATCCGGGAAGACGCGCTCTTAAGTGCGCGAGCGAACGGTGTCATCGGGCGCCGCCTTTCTGTCCACAGGAGACTGGTCCCCTGTCTGAGTCCCCTCCAACGTCCTCCGCGCCAAGCCTCTCCTTGCCGACCCGCGAGGAGGCCGAGGCGGCCATCCGCACCCTGATCCGCTGGGCCGGCGACGACCCGGACCGCGAGGGTCTGCGTGATACGCCGTCTCGGGTGGCCAAGTCCTATCGCGAGCTCTTCGCGGGCTATGCCAGCGACCCGCACGAAGATCTTGAGCGAACGTTCGCAGAGGTGGGCGGTTATGATGAATTGGTGCTGCTTCGCGACATCCCTGTGATCAGCTTCTGCGAGCATCATATGCTGCCGGTAGTCGGGGTGGCCCATGTGGGCTATCTGCCCACCAGCCGGGTCGTCGGCATCTCCAAGCTCGCCCGAGTCGTTCAGGGGTTCGCGCGACGTCTGCAGATCCAGGAGAAGCTCACCGCCGAAATCGCCGGGGCCATCGACCGCATTCTCAAGCCTAAAGGCGTCGGCGTGGTGATCGAGGCCGAACACAGCTGCATGACCCTGCGCGGGGTCAAGACGCCCGGAACGCGCCTAATGACCAGTTGCCTGACCGGAGATGTTCGCGACGATGCCCGGACCCGGACAGAGTTCCTGCGCCTAGCCATGGGGAAATAGAAGCGGCGCGAGCCGATCTCAGAACGAGGTTCGACTCAAGCAAAGCCAGGACGGGCTGCTGTCTCTCAAATCAGCCTGGCGCGGATCCACTGCGAGGCCAAGTCGATGGCCGTGACGGTGACGACGATCATGAGAACGATGGCGCTCGCTTGACCGAAGGCGAAACTATTGATGGCGTCAAACAACGGCTGACCTATACCGCCTGCGCCGATCAGGCTGAGGACCGTGGCTGCCCGGGCGTTGGACTCGAATCGGTAGAGGAAATAGCTGATCCAAAGCGGCGCGACCTGAGGTATGACGCCCCACAAAGCCACCGCCAGAGGCGACGCGCCTGTGGCTCGGACGCCCTCCACAGGGCCCGGGTCCACCGCCTCCACGGCCTCGGCGAAGAGCTTGCCCAAGACACCGCCGGTATTCAGCGCCAAGGCCAGGACTCCAGCGAGCGGCCCAAGACCAATGGCGGCGACGAACAGCGCACCGGTGACGAGGTCGGGCACTGATCGGAGAATGTCGAGCAGGCGTCGCGCCGGCTGCTGCAGCCACAGGGGAGTCAGATTGCGCGCCGCCGCCAGGCCCAGCGGCGCGGCGAAGATCACGGCCAGGGCCGAGCCCCAAATCGCCATCTGGACGGTGAGCCACATCTGACGCGCATACAGAGGAAAATCGGCGAAATCCGGACGTGTGAATTCCCGCGCCAGACTGGCCATATTGCCGGCGCCTGAGATCAGCTCGCCGGCGCGACCGATCTCCGCGCCCCTGAAGCCCACGATCAGGGCGAGCGCGATCCCTCCCCAGACAAGGATATCCACCACACTGCGGCTCCACGCTCTCACCGAAAAGGGGGGCAGGACCGGCGAGGCGTCCGGGGATCCAGCGCTCGACACGCGAGGCCTATTGCGCCGCGGCCGGGGCCCGGGTGCGAGCCTCCAGCGCCTCACGTTGCGCGCGAATGGAGTCTAGAGCGGCCTTGGCGGCGGCGACCCGCGCCTTGTCGCCATGTTGCTTCGCCTCCAGCCAGGTCTCGGCCGCCTCCATCTCGCGCACCGGGAGCAGATGGGAATCGTCCGCTGCACGGAAGCCGCTCACATTGACCATGGCCAGATAGGCCCTTTGGCGCGCCGCCTCGGGGGTGTCGCCCTGGCCATAGGTGAGAAAGAACCTCCGCAGCTTTTCCTTGACGTCGGGGTCGAGGGTCTTGCGCCAAACGATGGGGTCTGCCGGTAGCAGGGGCGAGGTCCAGATCACCCTGACCGCCGCCGCCTCGGGCTTACCCGACTCCTCCGCGAGTTTCAGCGAGATCGTATTGTTGGTCGCCGCGTCAAGCTTGCCGTGGGCGACCGCGAACAGATTGGCCATATGGCTGGCGCTGCGCACCTCGCGGAAACAGTTGCGAGGGTCGATGTCACGGGGGGCGAATAGGTAAGTCATGGGCGCGAGCGTGCCGGAGGTCGACAGCGCGTCGCCAAGGCCGAAGGTCAACCGGCGATCGCATTTCAACAGCCGGTCGAGACTGATGTGGCTGTTAGCTCTGACAAGGACAACCGAGGCGTAGCCGTCCACGCCGCCAGCGCCGACGCTGCGCGCGAACACCTCGCCGCCCCCCCGGCGGACAGCTTCGAGGCCGGACTCGTTGGAAAACCAGCCGGCGTCCGTCTTGGCGAACCGCATCGCTTCCACCAAAAGGGTGTAATTAGAGGCGTAATAGGGAACGATCCTCAGCCCGGTCTCTCTGGCCATGTCAGCCAGGATCGGACGCCAGTACTGGCTCATGGCCTGGCTCGACCCGGTGGAGAGAATCGAGAAACGCACGACCTCGGGGCTTGGCTTGGGCGTTCCGGCCGGCTCCGGCCCGCAGGCGGCTAGCAGGCCCAGCAGCCCGACCCAAAACGCGGTGAGGTTCCAGCGCCGATGCGTGAAGGGTCTCATGCGATGACCGCCTCCTGAATCTCCGGACCATAGATGGCCGTCAGGCGCGCCATGTCGAGCCCGGTGGTCGGACCGTCGTAGGCGATTACGGCCCCGGAGAGGGCGATGGTGCGGGGACAATAGCGCCGGGCGTGTTCGATCTGATGCAGCGACACAATCACGGTCAGGCCGTCGCGACCATTGAGCATGGCGAGAGTGTCCATCACCCGGCGAGCGGAGACAGGATCGAGTGCGGCCACGGGCTCGTCCGCAAGAACCAGCTCCGCCCGCTGGACAAGCAAGCGAGCGAGAGCGCCGCGCTGTTGTTCTCCACCCGATAGCCGGCTGGCGCGTTGGGAAGCCTTGTCCAGGAGCTCGACCCGCGAGAGCGCCGCAGTCACATCCGCCCTCACATTCAGGGGCCAGGCGCCGGTGAGCGCCCGCCACGACGGCATGGACTGCAGAGCGCCCAGAGCCACATTGGCCGCGAGGTCGAGACGACCGACAAGATTTGGCTTCTGGAAGATCATGCCTGTCCGGGCCCGGGCCGCTCCGTCCCGCGCAGCGCGGCGCCCCGCCGCTTGCACCACCTCGCCCAGGACCCGCACCTCACCCGAGTCGGCAACGTCAAGTCCCGCGATGAGCTTCAGCAAGGTTGATTTGCCCGACCCGGAAGGTCCAATGAGCGCAACCATCTCCCCCGGCGCGATGTTTATTGAGACATCGCGCAGCGCCCAGCGCTCGCTGAAACGCCGGCACAGGCGATCGATTGCGACGGCGTCTTGGGGCTCGGACAGGTTCTGGCCTCCAAAAGGGCCTCTCGGGCGCCCAAAGCAGCGCGTTTTGGGTTTCCTGGCGTGAATGACATAAGCGCGCGCAGGCGGTCCAGCCGGGTCCGCTGCGAGCCGAGTCGCCGACGCGTACGGCCGTCATTCGGCCGCTGGTGAAATTCGCGCTTTACATGGGGGGGGTTCATCCCTATTTCCGCGCGCTCCGGCGGACCCGATGTCCTCTGCAAAGATAGCGCTGCTAACGCCGGCCTGGGTTCAACGATCTGTAGGGGGTTGCGTGAGTTGCACACGTACCAATCGCCCCTGGACCTGGTCCGTCAGCGGTCGCCGGAACGGCCTGTCGCCCTCGTGCGACCGGGCGCGGTGGCCGTAGCGGCGCGCTGGCTCCAGTCCGCTTTCAAAGGCAAGGTGTTCTATGCGGTGAAGGCCAACCCTTCGCCGTGGGCTATTCGTGAGCTGGCCGCTCACGGAATAGCCGCTTTCGATGTCGCCTCGATGCCTGAAATCGAAGCTGTCCGCGCCCATGCTCCGGGGGCGGAACTCGCCTTCATGCATCCGGTCAAGGCGCCCGAGGCTATCTCTCGGGCCTATTTCGATCACGGGGTGCGCACCTTCGCGCTCGATAGCGAGGATGAACTGGCCAAGATTCTCGCAGCCACACACCATGCGCGCGACCTGAACCTGATGGTCCGACTGGCGGTGGAGGCGACCGGCGCGGCCTATGCCCTTTCAGGCAAGTTTGGCGCGACGTCGGCGGATGCCCCTGGACTTCTGCTTGCCGCGCGGCGCGCTACCCAGGATCTTATGGGAGTCAGCTTCCATGTGGGCAGCCAATGTATGCGTCCCTCGGCCTTTCAGGCCGCGATGTCTCAGGTCTCCCGCGCTCTTGTTCGCGCGGGCGTGCTGGCCGATGTCATTGATGTCGGCGGGGGCTTTCCCTCGGTCTATCCCGGGATGTCGCCGCCGGACTTGTCGGAGTATGTCGCGGCCATTGAGCGTGGCTTCAACGACATGATGGTGCACGACACCACTGAGCTTTGGTGTGAACCCGGCCGGGCCCTGGTGGCGGAGAGCACCTCACTGCTTACCCGAGTGGAGCTGCGCCGCGGCGACTCGCTCTATCTCAATGATGGCGCCTACGGCTCGTTGTTCGACGCGGCTCACGCCAAGTGGCCGTTCCCGGTTAAGCTGATCCGCCCGGAGGGCCCCTCGGAGGCGCCTTTACGCGGGTTCCAGTTCTACGGCCCCACCTGCGATTCCATCGACGTCATGCCCGGGCCCTTCCGCCTGCCAGACGACGTCCGGCAAGGTGATCACGTGGAAATCGGCATGCTGGGCGCCTATGGCGTCGCCATGGCTACGCGGTTCAACGGCTTTGGCGATCTGGAGACCGTCGAGGTCGAAGATAGCCCCATGGCATCGATGTATGGCCTCGCCCCCCGATCAATCCCCACAGCCCGTACGGACGCCAATATCGTGCGTTTCGCGCGGCCTAAGGGACGTCGTCGCCGCAAGCGGTAGTGGCGGCACGCGTCGCGGTTCCGTGAATCCCAAATGTCGCATGCTCCGGCTATAGCCGTGTGCGACGCCTATTCGCCCCTTAAGTCCCATCGCCCGAGAGACTGAACCCATGACCGCGCCCGCCGCCAACGCCAAGGCCGAACTGCTCAGCCACCCGGTAGAGCATGTGGATATCGCCGCCTATGACGCCCGACCGGTGATCGACGCCATGCGCAAGATGAGTTTTACCTCCCGTGACACCGCCAGGGCCGCCGACATCCTGACGATGGCGCTTGAGGACACATCCTGCTCGGTGTGGCTGACCCTTGCCGGCTCGACAAGCGCGGGGGGCTGCATGCACGTCTATCGCGACATGCTTCGCGACGGCTTGGCTGATGTCGTTGTCTCCACCGGCGCCTCGATCATCGACATGGATTTCTTCGAGGCCCTGGGCTTTCGTCACTATCAGGCCAAAGGGGCGGTGGACGACCGCGACTTGCGCGCCCTCTATATCGACCGAATTTACGACACTTATATCGATGAAGAGGAACTTCAGGCCTGCGACATGGCCATTAAAGATATCGCCGACTCCCTGGAGCCTCGCCCTTATTCGTCACGAGAGTTCATCTACGAGATTGGGCGTTGGCTGGCCACGGGCAAGGCCAAAAAGCCAGCGAGTCTGATCCAGACCGCCTATGAACAAGCGTGTCCGATCTTTTGCCCGGCCTTCACCGACAGCTCCGCGGGCTTTGGCCTCGTCAAGCATCAAGCCGAGCGCCTTAGAATGGGGAAGCCCTATGTCAGTATCGACTCCGTGGCCGATTTCCGCGAACTCACGGAGATCAAACTGAAGGCTGGGACGACGGGCCTGTTCATGGTCGGAGGCGGCGTGCCCAAGAATTTCGCCCAGGACACCGTGGTCTGCGCCGAGATCCTCGGCTTTGAGGCCGAGATGCACAAATATGCCGTGCAGGTGACCGTGGCCGATGTCCGCGACGGGGCCTGCTCCTCCTCGACGCTCAAGGAGGCTTGCTCCTGGGGCAAGGTGGATGTGACCTTCGAACAGATGGTGTTCGCCGAGGCCACCACGGTCGTGCCTCTGATCGTGTCGGACGCGTGGCACCGGGGCGCCTGGCGGACTCGCACCAGGCCTCGCTTCAACGAACTGTTCGTCAAGGCTTGAGGCCACAGCCCACCCCGCCTATCCGTCTTTGGGCGGAGCGCGCGCGACGCGCGAGGTGCGGAGAGCGAAATGGTCACGAACCGAGCGCTGGGCCGATGGGCGGCCACCACGGTGGTAGGGCTTCTGGCTATTGGCGGCGCGGGGGCGCTGGCCCAGGCTCAGTCACAGGCGCACTCTCCGTCGCAGGCAGGGAGCATGAGCGCGACGGCGGCGAAGGTCGTTATTGGACCGGGCTACCTGGCAGGCGAGGAGCCGAACACGATCCTGGCGACCCCCCAGGCTCCCGCTGCAGGCGATATCCGCGATGAGGCTGATCGCGCCGTCTTTCGCCAGACCCGCGCTCTGGAGGGCTCGCCTCGATGGCGGCTGGCGACGGACGACGCAGTTCTGAGCCCGACCTCGATTCTCAACGACTTCAGCTGCGCCGCCGGAGTTCAGCTGACGCCGCAAAACGCACCGGCGGTGATGGTCTTGTTGCGCCATATGGCGCCGGATCTGGCTTCAGCCTATGGGCTTCCCAAGGCCCTGTACAAACGTCCCCGGCCGTTCCTGCGCGACCCGGGAGACATCTGCGTTCCGCGCGACAAGAATCTGGTCGACAGCCCCGACTATCCCTCAGGCCACGCCACGTTCGGCTGGACATTTGGCATGGTGCTTGCCGAACTCATGCCTGATCGCGCTGCCGAGCTCATGGCCCGAGCACGGAGCTTCGGTGAGAGCCGAGCTGTGTGCGGCGTGCATAGCGCCAGCGCCGTCACCGCTGCGCGAGCACCAGCCTCAGTCCTTTTCGCCGCCCTGCAGTCCAATCCCGCCTTCCGTCGCGATTTGGCCTTGGCGCAGAAGAACATCGATACGGTGCGCGCCGCGGGACCGCAGATCAGCGGATCGGGCGCTTGCCTCGCCCAGGCTTCGCTGATCGCGAAGACTCCCTGGTGAGCCAAGAATCTGGCGCGACGCCCCTTCAGGGGCTTGAAGTCTGGCGCGGCGGCGTCAACACCTGGGAGTGTGACGAGATGGGACATCTCAATGTCCGGTTCTATGTCGCACGCGCCATCGAGGGTCTGGTCGGCATCGCCGCCGCAATGGGCCTACCGCACGCATTTCGGGCCGGATCGTTGGCCACGCTCCAGCTCCGCGATCAGCATATCCGCTTCATGCGTGAGGCTCGACCGCGCGCGTCACTTCACATGACCGCGGGTCTTCTTGAACTGACGTTGAGCGAGGCACGGCTGCTTCAACTCCTCGTTCATTCTGAGAGCGGGGAAATCGCAGCGGCGATCCAGACGCGCCTCGCCCATGTCACCGCCGCGGAGGGACGGGAGTTTCCCTGGCCCCGAAGAGTGCATGAGCTGAGCAGGGATCTCTTCGTCTCCGTGCCTCCCCATGCCGCTCCGCGTAGTCTGGACCTCAAGCCATCGGCGGAAACAGCGAGCCTCGCGGCGGCGGAACGGATGGACCTGATCGCGCTTTCGTCTGGCGCGGTGGGCGCCGCGGACTGCGACGCATTCGGGCGGATGCGGCCGGAGCTGGTGATCGGACGCATCTCTGATGGCATCCCGACCCTTGGCGCAAGGCTGGGCTCTCGCCTTGGCCCAAACCAAGAGGCGCCCGCTCGCATGGGCGGTGCGGTATTGGAATATCGACTCGCCTACATGGGCTGGCCGGTGGCGGGTGACAGATTCGTTATCCGCTCAGGTTTGGTGGGCCTGGATGATCGCACCACACGCTATGTCCATTGGATGCTCGACCCGCACAGCGGTCGTCCATGGGCCTCGACCTTGGCGGTGGCCGTCGGCCTGGATTTGGACACACGCAAGATCGTGCCCATCGACGCCGAGGCCCAAGGTCGACTACGTGAGCGGATTACGCCCGGGCTGGCCTTTTAGGTCCGGTTTGGAATTGCCCTCACATGAGCGAGCGCCGCGCTTAGAGCGACCTTTACGAGGTCGGGACGCTCCATGGGGAGGAAGTGGCTGGCCCCGACCACCGTCTGCACTGTCACGCGCGGGGCCAGCGCCTCCAGACGTTCCTGTTCAGGGGCCTCGCGACGGAAGGTCGAGCCCGTCTCAGAAGTGAAGATGTCGATTGGTTGCACGCCGCAGCTCAGAGCGGCCCAGGAATCGTGGCCCTGCGCCGCATAGTTCGAAGCTTCCCATTGTGGCGAGCAGGACAAAGCAAGCCCGGGACCTTCAGGCGCGGGACGCAGACCGTCACTGAGATAGGCGGATAACGTGTCGTCCGGCCAGGTGCGAAATGCTCCGCGGCCGCGATAAGCCTTAAACGCCTCGTCCACGTTGGAGAATCGGGCGCGCCGTCGCAGGGCCCCCTGGACCATGGGGGACCCCTCTGTCCCCTCGAGCAGTGGCGCGGGCAGGATGACCGGATCGAACAGCACGAGCCGGGCCACCCGGTCGGAGCCTCTCATCTCGGCGCTGGCCAGAAGCGAGACAGTCCCGCCCATGGAGTGACCCGAGAGGACGAGATCTCGAGCGTTGAGAACCTCGATCAACGCCAGAAGGTCGTCACGAAGATCCAGCCAATCGGTGCGCGCATCGGCGACCGTCGCCAGCGTGGTGCGGCCATGGCCGCGCTGATCGACGGCGAGCCACCGGCTCTGGACCGCAATTGACTCAAGCGTCTCGAGATAGGTGGCGGCGTTAAAGCCGTTGGCGTGAACGAAAATACCGGCCAGGGCCGCGTCCTCGGGGCCCACTTCATAAGCGGCCATGTCCCCCTGCCCCCGGCCGGGCAACCGGAACCGGCGAGTACGCGCCAGAGGCATGCGGCGCGCGCCTATTTCTTGCTTGAGTCGCCGCCGCTGCTGGTCGCCATCTGGATCAGAGCGGCGATCCGGTCGGTGGAATCCGCGACCTGTTGCAACATCTGCAGCGGCGAGGCGCCGGGCCGGACCGCGGCTACAACCTGATTGGCGGCGTTCTGAGCCACCTGGATGGCGGTCCTTTGAGCGGCGACAGACTGCTTGGCAAGGCTGTCGGGATAGATGAACCCGTAGGTCGGATAGGTGGTCGATCCCAGATCGCGCGAGGGGTCGTACCAAACCTTCACCAAGCTCCAGTCGCCCGACTTGCTGACATCGATCACTGTGACGTTGTTCTCGACTTGGCCTCGCGAGCCGTCGATCGGCGACCAATTCGCATGGGTGATCTGGATCACCCGGTCAGTTACGACTTGGCTGACCACGGCCACATGCCCCAACCGCATGCGCTCATTAGGCTTGAAGCACAGCACGGCGCCCAGTTTTGGGGTCGAGCCGGTCTGATAGCGGCCGACCGCCTGACGCCACCACGTGTAGGCGTCGCCGAATATCTGAATGCCCGAAACCAGGCGCGCGAACGGCACGCACTCCCAGTAAGGATCGGCCGACGCCTGGAGCGGTCCCAGGCACACCACAAGGGCGAGGGCCAGAGAACGAATCGCGGGCTTCACGCTCAAGCTCATCAGATACGAGAGACTCCCCCGTTCAAGACCCGTCTGCCTAACCATCCGCGACCGGATTGAAAAGGCCATTGCCTCCAAATCTCGGCCTTGGAGCTGGGCGTGAGCAAGACGTGATTTTTTTCAGGCGCCGGGGCTGCCCTTTGGGTCAGCCGTTCGAAGATCGGCGGCAAATACAGATGCCGGATCGTCGCGCGATCGCGCCCTCCTTCGTTTTAGGACAGGACGCACTACCCCGCACGGGTATTCCTTGTCATATACTCGCCGTCAAGTCCCTTTTTTATATGTAATCCTCATACCTTTATAGATTTATATATACGGTATTTACGAACATTTATAGATCTTATATTATTATTTTCCGGCTTTTTACTAATTATATTGCAGATTGAACGCCATCCTCAAACCCGATGGACATCGCAATATTCGTGGCGTTCGACGAGCGTCAGGCAAGACCCCCCGACAAAGGTGCGACGTTATGTCGCAGACCTAGGGGCGGCCCTTGGTGAAACCAATCCAAAACGTGTCAGCGCTACTCACCTGTCGTCGAAACGAGTCGGGAATTAGGTGATCGGCTATGCAGACGGGATGGGCCGGCTTTCGAATAGGAGACACGTTCGCCGACGTTGAGCGTCAAAGAAAACTGTAGGGATCCACATCGAAGGTGACGCGGACTCTGGTCGGAGGTCGAACCCGCAGACGCCAGGCGGCCAAATATGCCGCGAGATCGACGGTCTTTTCTGCGCGGACGAGGAACCGCTTGCGTCGGATGCCTCGGATGAGGGCAAGCGGCGCTTCAGCGGGACCAAACACCTGGACGCCGTCGGCGTTGGGCGCTGCTGCGGCGAGCGCACGGGAATAGGCCTCCAGCCGCTCTGGGTCGGACGAGGCGAGAATCACCGCCGCGAGGCGTCCGAAGGGCGGCAGACCTGCGGCCTCGCGCTCGGCCAGTTCCAAGTCCGTGAAGGCTTCGCGATCCTGGCTGGCGAGGCTGGTCATAACAGGATGGTCGGGCGCCCAGGTCTGAATCAGCGCTCGCCCCGGCTCAGCCCGCCGTCCCGCCCGACCTGCGACTTGAGTCAGGAGTTGGAACGTGCGTTCAGCCGCGCGCAGATCACCGCCGCGGAGCCCGACGTCCGCATCGACAACGCCCACGAGAGTCAGACCGGGAAAGTCATGTCCCTTCGCTGCCGCTTGGGTGGCGACAAGAATGTCGATCTCGCCCTGCGCCATTGCCCCGATCAGGGCCTGAGCGGAGGCGGTGTCTGGCGCCGTGTCCGAGGAGAAAACCGCGACCCGGGCTTGGGGAAACAGTTGTCGAACCTCCTCTTCGACACGCTCCACTCCCGGTCCCACAGAAACCAGGCTGTCGCGGGCGCCGCAGTGCGGACAGGCCTCGGGTTTGGGCATGGAAAAGCCCGTCAGATGACACACTAGGCGGTTTCGGTAACGATGTTCGACCAGCCAGGACTCGGTGTTCGGCGACTTCAGCTTCTCGCCACAGGCTCTACAAAGAACAAGTGGGGCATAGCCCCGGCGATTGAGAAAGAGCAGGCTCTGGCGGCCGGCGGCCAAGGTGTCGGTAAGGGCGTGGGCCAAAGGCGGAGAAATCCAGCGCCCCGCGTCGGGCGGGGTCCGCCTCAGGTCCAAAAGCTCTACTTGAGGAAGCTTGGCGGAGCCGTGTCTATCGCTCAATCTCAGCCATTGATATCGACCCTGTCGCGCGTTCCAGAGACTCTCCAGGGAAGGCGTCGCCGAGGCGAGAATGACCGGTGCGTCCTCAATCTTACCTCGCGCCACGGCGAAATCCCGGGCCTGATAGATGAAGCCGTTGTCCTGCTTGTAGGCCTCATCGTGCTCTTCATCGACGATGATGAGGGACAGGCGGGCGAAGGGCAGGAACAGGGCGGAGCGCGCGCCGATCACAATCCGCGCCTCCCCGGAGGCGACAGCATCCCATATCTTTCGTCTCTGCGGCCCAGGGACTCCCGAGTGCCAAGCGGCTGGCGCGGCGCCAAACCGTTCGGCGATGCGGTCGAGCGCCGCCACGGTGAGAGCGATCTCCGGCAGGAGGATGAGAACCTGCGCCCGGGGGTCCGCGCTCAGGGCCTCCGCCGCCGCCTCGAGGTAGACCTCCGTCTTTCCCGACCCGGTCACGCCGTCCAGAAGAACGGTCGCAAAGGCGCCCGCGGTCACCAGCTTGGCTAGGACCGCCGCGGCGGCGGACTGACTCGCATTGAGCCTCGGCCCCTGCCGCTCCAGATCGGGAGGAGCGAAACCGTCAGGCGCCGCGCTGACCTCGACGAGGGCGCCCATGGCAATCAGCCCCGCCACCACGGACGAAGACACTCCCGCCGCTCGGGAGAGATCCACACGAGTTAGGGCGGTGGCCGCCGCCATCTCAAGCACCCTTCGTCGCGTCGGGCTGAGGTTCGAGGGGATCGCGGCGCCAGGCGCAAAACGGGGGCTGAGGCGTGGATGGCCATGCCTCAGCCCTCTTAAGCACAAGGCGAGCGCCGCACCCGGCGCGTCAACGGCATATCGCGAAGCCCACTGAACAAAGCTCAGGGTCGCCGGCGAAAGCCATCCGAGGCGTCCCTCGATCTCCTTAAGCGGCCGATTGGTTCCGGCTCCATCGCGCAGCGCCACCACGACGCCGAGGACGCTGCGAGGTCCCAGAGGCGCCTGAACAATGTCTCCAGGCCTGAGGACGAAGCCGCTCGGCTCCGCGTAATCATAGGGCTCAGAAAGCGGCAAGGGCAGCAGCACCTCGGCCACACGGGGAGGCCCCGCCGGCCCAGGGACCGCCTCGCCTGACCCTTCTCGTGCAATGGGCGGGGTATGGACGCTCATCCTTCGCCTTCCTTCGGCCGAGCGTCATAAACCGACAAGTGGCGCCATGCCTTTACGGAAGCGTTTTGAGCCGCCAAGGCGCACAGAAGCGTCACGCCCGTGCGGATGAGCAGGCCCAAATCCGTCCCCTCACGCTGAACCGAGGCGCCGCCCCGTCGAACGCCAACACCGCAGTAACCAGGCCGATCACCGACTCCCAGACGACACGATACCCACACTGTGCAGCCTGAGACTCCTTGTTGCGCAACCGCGTGAAGTCCGAGAGCACAACCGCATCTGCAAGGGCCAGCGTCGCCACGTCGACCGACTGTGAAACGAGCGCCTTCGGCAGGCCGGGATCCAGGCGCCAGATAAGGGCCTGTGCGCCTAGAAGTCCCGTCCCAGCCACCGCGGCCAGGGCCCAGGCCGCCCGTCCAGAAGTTTGGTCCATCCCTCCGGCGACCCTTCGCGCGAAAAGGATCGGCCCCAGGAAATGCGACAGCGGGCCGCCGCGGCGAGATGATCGATTCACCTTCATTGAGCACGGCCTGAGCCTTGATCGTTCCGGGATCGAGGCCGGACGAAATAGTCTCAATGACGAGATAGCGGAGAAAGCTGCGAAGTGCATTCGTCGCCGAGGTGCGCCGCGCCAGCCTAACGGCCGCCTTGACCCCGACAGCCTGGCGCCGTTGATGAACCGTCGACAGCCCGTAACGGAGGAGGCGCGAAGACGCCATGGAGCTATTCGATCTCAGCGGCAAGGTCGCCATCATCACCGGCTCGTCCCGGGGTATCGGCAAAGCCATGGCCGAACGCATGGCTGAACATGGGGCCAGGGTCGTGATCTCCTCGCGCAAGGCCGGTCCCTGCGAGGAGGTCGCAGCGGCGATCAACGCCGCCCATCCCGGCGCCGCGATCGCTGTCCCCGCGAATATTTCCTCAAAGGAAGACCTTCAGCGTCTGGTTGACGAAGGTCGCAAGGCGCTCGGACCCATCGATGTTCTGGTCTGCAACGCCGCCTCCAACCCCTATTACGGGCCGATGTCGGGTATCGGCGACGACGCTTTCCGCAAGATCCTCGACAACAACATCATCTCCAACCACTGGCTGATTCAGATGGTCGCGCCCGAGATGATCGAACGGCGCGATGGGGCGATCATCATCGTCTCGTCCATCGGCGGTCTTCGCGGCAATGCCGTCATTGGGGCCTATAACATCTCCAAGGCCGCGGATTTCCAACTGGCCCGAAATCTCGCCCACGAACTGTCGCCGCACAATATCCGGGTCAACTGTATCGCCCCGGGATTGGTCAAGACCGATTTCGCCAGGGCCCTCTGGGACACCCCCGAGGCCGAGAGGCGCTCAAGTTCAGCGACGCCGCTCCGCCGCCTGGGTGAGCCTGACGACATAGCCGGGGCGGCGGTGTTCCTGGCCTCGAAGGCCGGGTCCTGGATGACCGGTCAGGCCATTGTCGTGGACGGCGGCTCGACCATCTGATCGCCAGAGCACGACCCGCTGAGACGGAATCGCCGAAACGCTGGGCCATGTGTTAGCCATAAGACCCTGAATGCGTTACGAGTTGGCTTGGCGGCTCCATCTCAACCCCATGCGCGTTGCGGCCCGAGGGGGCAGCGCGTTCAGCCCCGCTTAGCGGCCCTTGGCCTGCGGGCCGGGCGCAATGTGGGGATCAGGCCCCGGACCTCATAGCCGATCGCCGGCGCGGTTTTGCGCGTCGGTGCGCCCTTCTCGAAGGCAACGATGCTATCATAGAAGCAGATCGAGAGAGTCTGGCGCGTAAAGTCATCAGCCTCGACCTGTCCGCGCGCATGATCGGCGTTGAGGCGGTCCACGAGCGCCTTGGCGTGGGCGATAAAGCTTTCGGGCGCACCCAATCCGCCGCCGAACTCCGGCCAATAGGCGGTGTGCAGATCTTCGACCAGATAGACGCCGTTCTTGGATAGGCGCGGATAGAGGATGTCGAAACTTGCGCGAATGTCGCTCATGCGGTGGCTGCCGTCGTCCAAAACGATATCTGGAGCCCCGAATTCGTCCAGCACGCGGGCAAGAAAGTCCAGATCGGCCTGGTCGCCGATTCGGACGTGCACGCCTTCTTCTTCATGGACCTGGCAGCGCGGATCGATGTCCAGACCGACGATGCGGGCGCAGGGGCCGAAGAAGCGTCGCCACATCTGTAACGACCCGCCGCGCGCCACGCCGATCTCAAAGAACGTCAGGGTTCGACCGCGCCAGGGCCCGAAATGGCGTTCATAGATCGGAAAATAGTGCTCCCATTTGTGGATCACCTTGCCGCGATTGGTCAAAAAATCAGCCCAAAGGTCCATGGCGCTCCGTCCCTGATTTCGCCCGCGCCTCTTAAAGCACCATCGACTACGGCGGAAACCTCCGATCCGGCGCGGCTGCTTCGCCGCCTAGAGGCGGTCGGGACGCGAGCGCCCACACGCCTTCACCAAGCCTGCGGCGAGGGACGCTCGGGGCGCAGATCCCAGTCGCCGTCAGACGCGGCGATGAAACCGGCGATCCGCAGGAGCCGACGCGCGTCCTGCTCCTGCGCCTCGCTCACTGCGATTCGGAGGGGTATGGCCGCACCCCAGAGGCCACCGGCGCCAGAGTCGAGCACGAATCCGTCCACCCCGCCCTCTTGGAGGATCACCCGAATGGCGGCGCACTTGACGGGGTCGGTCGTGGTCAGGATCGTAATCACGGCGCAATCCTCAGCCTTTGTCGACGCCGGCCGCAAGTCCTGCGTCGATCCGCCCCGGAGGCCTTGACCGCAGACCCGGGGCCCGAAACTCTCGACCCATGCTTCAGGACTCCCTCGGCGTGGTTGCACGTCACAGCCTCGTGGTGATCGCCGTAATTCTCGTGGGAGCCGCGCTTCGCTCGCTCGGCGGCGTGCTTACACCCCTGCTCCTGGCGATGTTCTTGGCGGTCATGGTCGATGGACTGACCCGTGAACTGACTCATCGGGTGCGGGGCCTTTCAACGGGGCTCGCCACGATTTTGGCGGTGAGTCTGGCGACGGCGATATTCATCTCCGTGGTCTTGGTGCTCGCGAACCGCGCATCGGGTTTCTTCGCCACCGTTTCCGCGGCTCAACCGCGCATCATCCGCCTCTTCACCAGCACGGCGCGAGCGCTGCAGCTTAGCCAGCCAGACGCCGCCGTGCGCATGGCGTTGAGCCTCGACCCCACCACCTATCTCGGCGGCGTCGCCCTGGCCTTACAGGGCTTCCTGTCAGAGGCGCTGTTCGTGCTGGTCTATCTGGGTTTCCTGATTGCCTCGAAACGGGCCTTTGAGCGCAAGGCTGTGAAGCTGTTTGCCGGCCGCGACGCGCGCCAAAATGCGCTCCGCGTATTCGGCAAGGTGCGCGACGCCGTTGAGCGCTATCTCTGGATCCAGACCATCACCGGGCTACTGATCTCAGTCGTCTCCTGGGCGGTCATGGCGGCTGTCCGCCTCGACAACGCCATGTTTTGGGCCTTCCTGGTCTTTGTCGTGAACTATGTGCCCTTCGTCGGAGCGATCGTTGCCATTGTCCTTCCGGCTCTCTTCGCACTTGTGCAATTCGATTCCTACTGGCCAGCGGCCGTGGTGCTCGGAGGATTGTGGCTCGTGACCTTTGTCGTCGGCAACATCATCCTGCCGCGGATGCAGGGCGACAGTCTCAACATCGACCCGCTGGCGGTCCTTCTGTCTCTGGCATTCTGGGGCGCCTTGTGGGGGCTGCCAGGTATGTTCCTCTCCACCCCACTCACCGTCCTGGCGATGCTCATCCTGGCGCAGTTCCAGGGCTCGCGCTGGCTGGCGATCCTGATCTCAGCAGACGGCGAACCCGACCGCGCCGTCAAAAGATGAGGTTATTCCGTTATTCCGGCTTCCGGCGCCGAGCGTGACCGGCTAAATCGCCCAAAACTGAGGCGGACATGCCCAAAGATCGATCACTTTCCCCACAAATTGACCCTTCCCACGCCGAACTTGTTGACACCCTGTGCGCGAAGCTGGGGGTCCGGAGCCTCTCGTCGGATCAGACGCGCTTTCTCGTCGACGTCCTCGCCGACTACCGCTCCGCCGAGCTTCCCGGCGTTACGCCAGCCGATCTGGCCGCAAGCCTTGACCGCTTCTGGCGCCTAGGGGAGTCCTTTGTCGGGAGCGAGCCTCAGATTCGCATTGGCCCAGCGATGGGCGAAGGCGGCAGGCCCCTGCAGATGGACATCCTCGAGATCGTCCAGCCCGACGCCCCTTTCATCGTCGATTCGGTGATGGCTGAGGTAGCCGAGTGGGGCAGCGACATCCGCGCGATGTTCCATCCCCTGTTGGGCGAAGGCGAGCGCCGCCGCTCTATGATCCAGGTCTGGCTTGGGCCTACCGGTCCTTTGCGTCGCGCACGCTATGCCGAAGCCCTTCGCTTGACCCTGGCCGACGTACACGCGGCCAATAGCGATTTCCCCGCCATGCTGGCCCTAATGGCGGGGGCCGTCGAAGACCTACAACGCGCAGCGCCCGGCGATCAGGCTTCTTTGGATGAGGACGTGGCCTTTCTGCGCTGGTTGGGTGAGGGGCATTTCATCTATCTCGGGGCGAGAATTTACGAGTATCCACGCACGGCGAATGGCGGTTACGCCGCCGAGGAGCCCACCTATGATCCGGCGGCGGGACTGGGCATTCTGCGGGATCCCGGCCGGGTTGTGCTGCGCCGGGACGCCGAGCCGGCGGTTCTCTCAGTAGCGCTGCGCGAAGGGCTCGCCAATGCTTCGCCCCTGGTGGTGGCGAAGTCGAACCACCGATCACGCGTGCACCGGCGCGGCTATCTCGATTATATCGGCGTCCGTCGTTACGGCGCCGATGGAAAGGCTTCCGGCGAGGTCCGGTTCGTGGGCCTGTTCACCGCTGACGCCACCGATGGCGCGGCGGGCGATACTCCCATCCTGAGGGCCAAGATCAACAGTGTGATCGCCGCCGCGGGCTTCCCGGCTGGCAGCCACAACGCCGTCAAGCTCACGCAGATCCTGGAAACCTTCCCCCGGGACGAGCTCTTCCAGGTGAGCGCCGAGGCGCTATTGCCGGTCGCCCGAGACATTCTTCACCTCACAGACCGGCCGAAGGTCAAGATCTTCACCCGGCGCGACCCGTTCGACCGGTTCGTGACCGTCCTCTTCTACGCGCCTCGGGACCGTTATGATGAGCGACTGCGACGCGCCGCCGCAGGCATCTTGGAGGCAGCGTTCAGGGGCCAAGTGATCGCCTTCTATCCTGCCTATAACGACTCACCCCTGGCCAGGGTCTATTTCATCCTCACAGTCACGCCAGGCGAGAACCGGCAGGTGGATCTGTCGGCGGTGGAAGCCGAGCTTACCCGGGCGGCGCGTACCTGGGAGGACGACTTCGAGGCTGTGGTTCGGCAGGAGGTCCAGGACTCGGCCCAGGTCCAGCGTATGCTCAAGATCTGGTCCGCCGCCTTCCCGCTGGGCTACCGCGATCTGTATGACGCCGAAGAAGGGCTGCGAGACGCCCGTCAGGCCGAGGAACTCGTGAACGAGGGAGACGTCGCGGTACGCGCGTTCCGCCGGCCAGGGGACCATGCCCGCAGTTTCCACTTCAAACTGTACCGCCGCGGCCCCGAGCCAGCGCCTCTGTCCGCAGTCCTACCCATTCTCAGCCATATGGGTCTCAGGGCGCTGTCCGAGGAGGGCTTCCCGGTTTCTCCCGGCAACGGTCACGGCAGATCCAAGTTCTGGGTTCACGAGTTTCTCGTCGACGACGAACAGGGCGAGCGCCTGCGCTTTGAAGATATTCAGGGTCCGTTTGAATCCGCCTTCATCGCCGTATGGTCCGGATTGGCCGAAAGCGATGGCTTCAATCGGCTGGTCCTGGAGCTTGGCATAAGCTGGCGGGAAGCCGCTTTGGTGCGCGCCCTGGCGCGCTATCGTCAGCAATCTGGACTCGATCCCAGCCAGAGCGTTCAGGAAGCGGCCTTGACCGCCTATCCGACGGTGACGCGGCAGATCCTCAAGCTCTTCGCAGTGCGCTTCGACCCCGCTTCGGGGGAACCCCTCAAGGTCCGCGCCGCAGCAGCGGCCGCATTGGGAGAAGCCATTGAAGCCGCCCTCAGGGATGTGCAGAGTTTGGACGATGATCGAGTCCTGCGGCGTCTGGCGGCGCTGGTCCAGTCGATCACGAGGACCAACTATTATCAGCGCGACGCCGAGGGTTCGGCCAAGCCCTATATCAGCTTCAAGATCGCCAGCCGCGATCTGAACGACCTGCCGGCGCCCAAACCCTATCGCGAGATCTTCGTCGCCTCCCCAGTGGTCGAAGGCGTGCACCTGCGTTTCGGTCCTGTGGCGCGCGGCGGCCTTCGATGGTCCGACCGACGTGACGATTTCCGCACCGAGGTGCTGGGACTGGTCAAGGCGCAACAGGTGAAGAACGCCGTCATCGTCCCTGTGGGCTCCAAGGGCGGGTTCTACCCCAGGCTCCTACCGCGCTACGCCACACCCCGGGAGGTTCAGGAGGCGGCGATCGGGGCCTACAAGATGTTTCTGCGTGGCTTGCTAGACCTGACCGACAACATCGCCGCCGGAGGCCAGATCCTCCACCCCGCCGGTGTCGTGGTCCATGATGCGGAAGATCCCTACCTGGTGGTCGCCGCAGACAAGGGCACCGCAACATTTTCCGATATCGCCAACAGCGTCGCGGCTGAATATGGCTTCTGGCTCGGCGACGCCTTCGCCTCGGGCGGGTCGGCGGGGTTCGACCATAAGGCTATGGGCATTACCGCCCGCGGCGCCTGGGAGTCCGTCAAGCGCCACTTCCGCGAGATGGGCCGCGATATCCAGAACCAACCGACCAGTCTGGTCGGGGTCGGCGACATGTCTGGCGACGTCTTCGGTAATGGTCTGCTGCTCTCCAAGGCCGTCAGGCTCGTGGCGGCGTTCGACCACCGGCACATTTTCATCGACCCGAACCCTGACCCAGAGGCGAGCTGGGCCGAGCGCGAGCGGCTGTTCAAGCTCCCGACCTCATCCTGGGACGACTATGATCGCACCCTGCTGTCCGACGGCGGCGGGGTCTGGCCACGCAGCCAAAAATCGATTCCGCTTTCGCCTCAGGCTCGGGCGGCGCTCGACATCGCAGCCGAGGAGGCGGCGCCCTCGGAGATCATGCGCGCCATCCTCAAGGCACGCGTCGACCTGCTCTATCTCGGGGGCATAGGCACTTACGTAAAGGCGACCTCGCAGAACCACCTGGACGTCGGTGACAAGGCCAATGACGAGATTCGGGTGAACGGCGCGGAGCTACGCTGCAAAGTCGTAGGCGAGGGCGCCAATCTGGGTCTCACCCAGGCGGGACGAATCGAATATGCCCTCACAGGCGGACGCATCGACACCGACGCCATCGACAACTCTGCGGGCGTGGATACCTCTGACCACGAAGTCAACATCAAGATCCTGGCCAGTCTGGCCGAACACTCCGGCCGTCTGCCTGCGGCGAAACGCAATCCCCTCCTGGCGGCAATGACCGAGGACGTGGGTCTGCATGTGCTCTCCCACAACTATGATCAGACTCTGGCGCTCAGCCTGCTGGAGGCCAGCGCGCCCGCCGATCTGGACGCCCAGATTCAGTTCATGGTCGACCTTGAGTCGCGCGGTCGACTGGACCGGCGGCTGGAAGGGCTGCCCGACGCGGAGACTCTGGCGGAACGCGCGAAGGTCAATCGCGGGCTGACGCGCCCGGAGCTGGCGGTCCTCCTCGCCTATGGCAAGCTCGAGGCCTTCGATGAACTTGTGGCGTCAAAGGGGCCCGACGACGCCTGGTTCGCGACCACGCTGCAGCGCTATTTCCCGAACCTCATGTCGGATTTCTCCGAAGAGATGACACAGCATCGGCTGCGGCGTGAAATCATCGCGACAACCCTCGCCAACGACCTCGTCAACCTTTGCGGACCGACCTTCGCTGATCGACTGAAGACATCGGCGGGCTGCGATACGTCGACTTTGATTTTCGCCTTCGAGGCCGCGCGCGAATCGCTGCGATTTGCTGAGATCTGGCGAGAAGTCGCCGCCCTGGACGGGCAGATACCCGCGGTGGCGCAGACAGATCTGTTCCGGGAGCTGGTACAGGTTCTGCGCGGCCTGACTTTTGGGCTGGCGCGCCGCGGCGGTCACAAAGACGTAGGAGTGGCGGCGCTGGTCGAGACATGCCGGCCGGCGATCGACGCCCTAAAGCCGCTGGTTCCCTCGGCCCTCTCAAGCGTTGAGGCCAAAGCCGCCGTCCGACGCGGGGCCAGCTGGATCAAACGCGGGGCCCCACGGGCTCTGGCTCATCAGATCGCGCTGATGCGCTGCCTTACATCGGCGCCTTATCTCAGCGAACTCGCCGAAGAGGTCTCCTGGCCCCTCCCCAACGCGGCCTTCGTCTATTACCGGGTGGGCGGACAATTCGCATTCGACAAGCTGCGCGCCGCCGCCACGACCCGCAGTAAGGGTGACCGTTTTGAACGCCTGGCGACCCGACGTCTGGTGGAGGATATGCTGGCCGAGCAGGGGGCGCTGGCGGCGGCGATCATGCGCTTCGCCGGCAAGGCCAGTCCCGACCCTGCCGTCGATGCGCTCACGCAAAAGGTCTGCGTGGCCGACATGGCGGGCGTACTCCTCGATCATGTGGACCAGCACCTCGCGTAAGGACACCTGGCCGCGATGGCCTCCGCGGCCGAC